>JAPKEL010000030.1 GCA_028822065.1 Woeseiaceae bacterium
TGATTTTAGCAGAATTGAAGATAAAGATCCGATTGAAACCAAAGAATGGCTTGATTCCATAGATTCTGTTATTGCACAACATGGTCCAGAAAGAGCTCATTTTATACTCAATCAAATGGTTGATTACGCTCGTCGCTCAGGGACATACCTTCCATTCTCGCACAATACTGCGTACCTCAATACTATTCCTGTTGGGATGCAACCAAGCTATCCTGGCGATAGAGCTATCGAAAAGAGAATTGAGGCGATTATTCGTTGGAATGCAATGGCAATGGTTGTTCAGGCCAACAAAGAGAGCTCTGAATACGGTGGTCACATCTCCACTTATGCTTCTTCAGCTACATTATATGAAGTCGGGTTTAATCATTTTTGGAGAGCGCCAACTAAGCAAAATCAGGGGGATATGATTTTTATTCAAGGGCATTCTTCGCCTGGTATTTATGCAAGAGCATATTTAGAAGGCCGATTAAATGAATCTCAATTAAATGGCTTTAGAAAAGAAGCAAGTGGCAATGGTTTATCTTCTTATCCGCATCCTTGGTTAATGCCAGATTTTTGGCAATTTCCGACTGTTTCTATGGGTCTAGGAGCGATGATGGCAACTTACCAAGCACGCTTTATGCGTTATATGGAGCACCGTGAACTGATTCAGCCAAATAATCGAAAAGTATGGTGTTTTTTAGGTGATGGTGAAATGGATGAACCGGAATCTATGGGTGCCATTACAATGCCAGTTAGAGAAGGTTTGGATAATCTTATATTTGTTGTCAATTGTAATTTACAAAGATTGGATGGCCCAGTGCGCGGTAATGGCAAAATCATTCAAGAATTAGAGGCGGCATTTGGCGGCGCTGGATGGAATGTAATTAAACTGATATGGGGTTCACGGTGGGATCCATTATTGGCTAGAGATACAGATGGACTTCTCAGGAAAATAATGGAGGAATGTGTCGATGGTGAGTATCAGAATTTTAAATCTAAAGGCGGTGACTACGTAAGAGAAAATTTCTTTGGAAAATACCCAGAGACTAAAGAAATGGTTGTCAATTTGTCAGATCAAGATATCTGGCGACTAAACCGAGGTGGTCATGATGCACAAAAAGTGTATGCAGCCTATGATAAGGCTATAAATCACAAAGGTCGACCAACTATTATCCTAGCAAAAACTGTCAAAGGTTTTGGCATGGGTGCCGCAGGCGAAGGTCAAAATATTGCCCACCAACAAAAGAAATTAGATATAGAAGCATTAAAAGAATTTAGGGATCGTTTTAATATTCCTATATCAGATAAAGACATAAAGGATGTACCATATTATAAGCCTTCTTCAAACAGTGAAGAGCTTGAGTATCTGCAAGAAAAAAGAAAAAATCTCGGCGGTTTCCTTCCACAAAGAAGAATTAAATCAAAAAATCTTAAAATACCATCATTAGAAATTTTCAAGAGTCAGCTAGAAGGAACGGGTGATCGAGAAGCATCGACAACAATGGCTTTTATACGAATTCTTAATTCATTGGTGCGTCATAAAGATATAGGAAAGAACGTTGTTCCTATCGTCCCAGATGAAGCAAGAACTTTTGGAATGGAAGGAATGTTTAGGCAGATAGGCATCTATTCTTCCAAAGGACAGTTGTATACCCCGCAAGATGCCGATCAACTCATGTTTTATAGAGAAGACAAAAAAGGTCAAATATTAGAAGAGGGAATAAATGAAGCCGGTGCATTTTGTTCTTGGTTAGCGGCAGGTACCTCATACAGCAATCATAACAATCAAATGATTCCGTTTTATATTTATTATTCAATGTTTGGCTTTCAGAGAATTGGTGATTTTGTCTGGGCTGGCGGTGATATGCAATCTAGAGGGTTTTTAATAGGCGGTACCGCCGGAAGGACAACTCTGGCTGGTGAAGGCCTTCAGCATCAAGATGGTCATAGTTTGATCAGCGCTTCTTCAATACCAAATTGTGTATCTTATGACCCTACTTATGCTTATGAATTAGCGGTAATCATCCACGATGGATTGCGTCGCATGATGGGTAAACAGGAAAATATTTTTTATTATATTACCTGTATGAATGAAAATTATTCCCATCCTGCCATGCCAAAAGGAGCGGAAATAGGAATCCTAAAAGGAATGTATTTATTACAAGAAGGAAAAAACAAGAAAGACGTCACTAGGCCCCAGTTAATGGGTTCAGGCACGATATTGAGAGAAGTATTGGATGCGGCAGGGATGCTACAGAAAGATTATGGTATCCCATCGGATGTTTGGTCTGTCACTAGTTTTAATGAGTTAAGAAGAGAAGCGCTAGAAAAAGATCGTTGGAATCAACTTCATATTGGATCAAAAAAGAAGCTTTCTCATCTTCAAAAATGCCTAAAAGGTAGAAATGGTCCGTTTATTGCAGCAACAGACTATATGAAATTAGTGCCCGATCAGATTCAAAATTGGATTCCCGGCTCTTACGTAACTCTTGGTACAGATGGTTATGGGAGGAGTGATGGTCGAGATGCATTACGGAATCATTTTGAGGTTGATAGTCGGTATATTGTGTTGGCTGTGCTGAATGCTTTATTCGATCAAGGTGAGATTGAGAAGAAAATTATAATTCAAGCTATGAAGAAATATAAAATTGATCCTGAAAAGTCAGATCCTGTAAAAATATAAGTACTGATTATGAGCGATAAATTCACTAATTTAATTGATATTAAAATCCCTGATGTTGGTGATTTTGATAGTATTGAGGTGATAGAAGTATTAGTGGGAAAAGGGGATTTAGTTAATAGTGAAGAGAGTTTAATTACCCTTGAAACTGATAAAGCAAGTATGGATATACCCTCGCCGGAAGATGGTAAAATTAGCTCTCTCAATGTAAAGGCAGGTGATAACGTCAAAGAAGGCGATATCATTGGTCAAATGATGATTTCAGACTCACCTAGGATTGATAATAGTGATGTTGATAGTAAAAGCAAAGAAGAGAAGCCAAAAAAACCAAAAGATTTAAAAAAAGTAAATCAAGAAGCTGTAAGTATTGAATCTCAATACAGCCCAACAAAACCTATCTTAAAGGTAGCGGGTGCCTTACCTCCCATTGATGAACAACAATTTTCAACTGCCCATGCAAGTCCTTCAGTACGTAAATTTGCTAGAGAGTTAGGTGTCAATCTTATTGAAGTAACTGGTACAGGGCCAAAATCTAGAATTTTGAATGATGATATTAAAATTTTCGTTAAAAGTATTTTATCAGGAACTTCTCCCTTGGAGTCTGCTCTGCCAAAGATTCCAGCTATTGATTATGCAAAATATGGCGATGTCGTAATTGAGCCGTTATCACGAATTCAGAAAATCTCAGGCCCTCGTCTTCAAGCTAGTTGGATTAATTTGCCTCATGTAACACAACATGACTTCGCCGATATTACGGACATGGAAAAAGAAAGGGTAAGGCAAAAAAATCTTTCGAAAAATAAAAAACTAAAGATTTCACCACTGGCATTTATCATAAAAGCTTGTTCAGTGACCTTAGAGAATTTTCCAAAAGTTAACTCTTCTCTTTCTGATGATGGAAAATCATTGGTACTAAAAAAATACTTTAACATTGGCTTTGCGGCGGACACAAAAAATGGACTCGTAGTCCCTGTGATTAAGAAAGTCGATAGTAAGTCAATTTGTGAAATTGCTAGAGAGTTAAATGAGCTTTCTAAGTTAGCTCGTGAAGGAAAGTTACCGGCTGATAAAATGCAGGGA
Source organism: Woeseiaceae bacterium (assembly GCA_028822065.1). Lineage (GTDB taxonomy): Bacteria > Pseudomonadota > Gammaproteobacteria > Steroidobacterales > Woeseiaceae > SP4260. The sequence continues at coordinate 3,743 of JAPKEL010000030.1, forward strand.
GCAACATTCACTGTATCAAGTCTTGGTGGTATCGGCGGAACCGCATTTACACCGATCATCAATGCGCCTGAAGTAGCCATTCTCGGAGTGTCTCGTGCACTAATGCAGCCTGTCTGGGACGGTAAGCAATTCAACCCGAGATTGATGCTGCCACTGTCTTTTTCTTATGATCATCGAGTAATTGATGGTGCTAGCGCAGCCCGCTTTACAACATTTTTTGGACAACAAATAATGGATGTAAAAGCATTAATTAAGAAAGGATGAGTAGGTGAGTGAATCTATGGACATTAAAGTTCCTGACATTGGTGATTTTGATAATATCGAGGTAATTGAGATATTAGTGAAAGTTGGTGATTCCATAGAAGAAAACGATAATCTTATTACAATTGAGACAGACAAAGCGTCGATTGATATTCCGTCTACGCATGCAGGAATTATTTCCTCAATTCATGTCTCTATAGGCGATAAAGTTTCCTTAAATGATTTGATTTTATCTATAGAGGAAAATGAAGAAAAGGCTGATAAAGTAGAATCAACTAACAATAATTCTAAAAATAAAATAAAAAAATTAGCAACCCATAACACTGATTTGCTGGTTTTGGGGGCAGGGCCAGGGGGTTATACCGCAGCATTTCGGGCTGCAGATCTTGGTTTAAAGGTAACTTTAGTTGAGAGGTGGCCTGTTCTAGGTGGAGTGTGTTTGAATGTAGGTTGCATCCCATCGAAAGCATTATTACATGCTGCCAAAGTTATAGATGATGCCGCTGCAATGGAGAATCATGGCATAAAATTTTCTAAACCTCGGATTGATCCCAAGGCTTTAACTTCATGGAAAAATACTATTATCAAAAAACTTACTAAGGGCTTAGAGCAACTTGCTAAACAAAGAAAAGTAGAAATAATAGCCGGTAAAGGTAGTTTTCTGTCTCCAAATAGGATCATTTTGGACAATGAAGACACCATTGACTTTAAGCAATGCATTATTGCAGTGGGCTCAGAAAGCACCAGCCTGCCAAACTTACCTGAAGATGAACGAATAATGGACTCAACTATGGCGTTGGAAATTGATTCGATTCCGGATAGTTTACTAGTTGTCGGTGGGGGGATTATTGGTTTAGAGATGGCCTGTGTTTACAGTGCGCTGGGAACCAAAGTAAGTATTGTGGAGTTAACTGATAGTTTAATGCCAGGGACTGATTCTGATCTCGTTTCACCTTATTATGAAATTGTGAAGCAGCGTTATGAGAATATTTATCTAAATACAAAAGTGAATAAGATAGAAACCTTAAAATCAGGCATTAAAGTTGAATTCGAAGGGAAAGAGAGCCTAAAGTCTCAAATCTTTGACCGAGTGTTGGTTGCAATCGGACGTCGTTCTAACGCTCATGATATAGGACTTGAAAATACTGGTGTTAACATTGATAAAAAAGGCATTATCAATGTTAATAAACAGATGAAGACCAATAAATCACATATATATGCGATAGGAGACATCACTGGTAACCCAATGTTGGCACATAAAGCAACTCATCAGGCAAAAGTAGCTGCTGAGGTTGCTAATGGTAAGAAAAGTGCGTTTGATGTGAGGGTAATTCCTTCGGTTGCTTATACTGACCCTGAGATTGCTTGGGTTGGAATAACAGAAAATGAAGCAAGAGAATCAAATATTTTATATGAAAAATCAAAGTTTCCATGGTCGGCAAGTGGAAGGTCTTTAGCAAATTCAAGAGACGAGGGATTTACAAAATTACTGTTCGATAAAGATACTGGCAGAGTGATTGGGGGTGGTATTGTTGGCAGTTGCGCGGGCGATCTTATTGCTGAGGTAGCCCTGGCCATTGAAATGGGCGCTGATGCCGCTGATATTGGTATGACTATTCATCCGCATCCAACACTCTCAGAAACAATTGCTTTTGCTGCTGAAGCACAAGAAGGGATCTTGACGGATTTATATATGCCTAAAAAATAGAAATAAATTATTTGGGTAGATTATTTGTTTTGACTCTATCCATCAGATTTTTAATGGTATTTTTTTTGTTTCTTAGAATAGATGCTTTTTGTAAATTAAATTCTTTTTGTTTTCTTTTTATCTTGTTTTGTTTTCTTAAAATATGCAACTTAGCTTGCACTTTAAATAGATTTTTCGATTTTTTTTCATTGCTTTGGATTAGCTCTATACAATCAACGGGGCAAGCAGGAATACATAGTTTGCATCCAGGACATTCCGATGAAAGAACGGTATGCATATAATTATTTGCCCCTATAATTGCATCAAATGGACAAGCTTTTATGCACAATGTACAACCAATGCATTGTGATTCATTTATTAATGCAACAAAATTACTACTGGTCATAGTCGTATTATTTTATTTTCATGCCTGGTTTTGCACCTGCATCTACAGATAGAAGAAAGATATCACTTCCACCAGGGCCGGCAGCTAAGACCATCCCTTCAGAAACTCCAAATCGCATCTTTCTTGGAGCAAGATTAGCTGCTACCACAACCTGACGACCAATGAGATCTTTTGAATCATAAGCAGATTTGATACCAGCAAAAACTTTACGGTCGCTCTCTCCAAGATCTAATGTTAATTCAAGGAGCTTATCTGCGCCTTCAACTTTCTTTGCATCTCTAATAAGAGCTACACGTAAATCAATTTTTAAGAAATCATCAATAGTGATTTGATCACTATCTGATTTAGTTAAAGTATCTTTTGTTGTTTCATTAGATGCTGCCATCATATTATCTACCTTTTTCTTTTCAGCTCGTAATAAAAGTGCTTTGTATTTAGTTATATTTTTTCCAAGTATAGGATTTTCAGCATCAGTCCATTGCCAATTATTTTCCCCAAAAAAGATTTTTACTTCATCAGCTATCTTAGGAAGAACAGGTGATAGATATATCATGAGTAATCTAAATAAATTGAGCCCTTGTGTACAAACCATTTGCACGTCTTTGGCTTGCTCATCATTCTTTATCATTACCCATGGTTTTTTTTCTTCGATATAGCGATTTGCTTTATCAGCAAGCTGCATTATTTGTTTCATAGCTTTTGAGTATTCACGTACCTCATAGTGATTCGCTATCGATTGAGAGGATTTCGAGAATATATCGAATAAATCAGTATCATCCAGCTGCGAGGCTAATTTTCCATCAAAATTTTTATTAATAAAACCAGAACATCTACTGGCTATATTAATCAATTTTCCCACTAAATCAGAGTTAACTCTTGCCACAAAATCATCCATATTTAAATCTATATCTTCCATGCTTGGACCAAGTTTTGAGGCGTAATAATATCTAATGAAATTAGGGTCAAGATTATCTAAGTAGGTTTTTGCATTAATGAATGTACCTCTTGATTTTGACATCTTCTTGCCATTAATCGTCAGAAATCCATGAGCAAAGACAGAAGTAGGTTTTCTTATGTTGGCGCCTTCAAGAACGGCTGGCCAAAAGAGCGTATGAAAATACACTATATCTTTTCCAATAAAATGATAAAGCTCATAATTACTGTCTTTTTTAAAATAAGAGTTAAAATCTAGACCATCTTTTTTATGACATAAGTTAAGGAAGCTAGCAAGGTAGCCAATCGGCGCATCTAACCAGACATAAAAGTATTTACTCTCTGTTCCAGGTATCTTGAAGCCAAAATAAGGGTCATCTCTCGATATATCCCAATCTTTTAATCCCATCTCAAACCATTCGGCCAGTTTATTTGTGATATTTTTATGCAATCCTGAGGTTTTTATCCACTCTTTTAATTCATTTTCAAAGTTACTTAATTTAAAGAAGAAATGTTCCGATTTTTTCCAGATTGGTTTCGAATTAGATAAGTTGGATATTGGATCAATTAATTCATTTGGCAAGTATGTTGCTCCACAACTTTCGCACGCATCCCCGTATTGTTCTTTTGCGGCACATTTAGGACATGTACCTTGAATGAATCTATCAGGTAGAAACATATTTTCTTTTGTATCAAAAGCTTGATCGATATCTTTTGTATATATATGATTTTTCTCTTGGAGTGTTGTATAAATCTCTTCAACAAGTTTTTTATTTTCGTCGGAATGAGTTGTGTAAAAATTGTCAAATTCAACATTAAAGTTTGCGAGGTCTTGGTGTTGTTTTGCTGCTATATCTGCCACTAGTTTTTCAGGCGTGATATCCTCTTCTCTGGCTTTGATCATGATGGGGGTGCCATGTGCATCCGCGGCACAAACATAGTGACAATTGTGACCTTGTAACTTTTGATACCTTACCCAAATATCAGTTTGTATATATTCTATTAAATGCCCCATATGTATTGAGCCATTCGCATAGGGTAGGGCACTAGTAACCAGAATATTGCGTTTTTTATTTTTCATTGAATTCTATTTATTTGGAATTAACCAAGATCAATTAATATTAAACTTCAATCAATGAATTATGCCATGATCGGCAATAATTATATTGTTTTTAAGATTTTTCTATAATTATTTCTGATAAAAACCTAAATATTGACGTAACCTTAGTTACAATAGCGACATAATTTAATTTATTCTCAAAGAGTGGACTGTGGACCCAAAAAATAATATTGAAATTACTGAACTTTTACATGCAGTAGCGATTCCAGATACGGAGGTAACATTACGTGATGTGGGCCGTGTTAAATCAGTTGAAATCAGTGATAGTGACTGCTTTATCGTCATAGAGCTTGGTTTTCATATAGAATCAGAACAAATATTTTTTCAAAATCTCTTTTCTAAAGCCGTATCCTCAAAGCTTGATAATAGAAAAGTTCGAATTAAAATAGATAGTCATGTTGAACCTCATGGCGTGCAGCCCACTTTGGCCCCAATCAATGGCGTTAAAAATATTATTGCAATTGCCTCTGGTAAAGGTGGAGTTGGAAAATCGACTACTGCTGCAAATATGGCTTTAGCTTTACATCAAGATGGAGCGAGAGTTGGCGTACTTGATGCTGATATATATGGACCCTCTCAGCCTTTAATATTCGGCATTGAAAATGAACAACCAACCAGTAAAGACGGTAAATCAATGAATCCATTGATTGCTTATGGTATTCAGATAATCTCCATTGGTTTTTTGATAGACGCTAAACAACCAATGGTGTGGCGAGGACCAATGGTTACATCGGCTTTGAATCAATTATTGAAACAAACATTATGGGATAATTTAGATTATTTGATCGTAGATATGCCGCCAGGAACTGGCGATATTCAATTAACTTTATCTCAGCAAGTACCAGTGAGTGGTGCTGTTATCGTTACAACACCTCAAGATATAGCTTTATTGGATGCTAGAAAAGGATTGCAAATGTTTCGAAAAGTCTCAGTGCCGATACTGGGCATTGTGGAAAATATGAGCACCCATATTTGCAGTAATTGTCAGCATGAAGAGGCGATATTTGGAATTGGTGGGGGCAGCAGTATCGCAGAAGAATTTGATATTAATTTACTTTGTAATATCCCGCTCAATCATTTAATCAGAAAACAAACAGACGAAGGAACGCCATCTGTAATCGCAGATCCAGAGAGTGATTATGCATGTCGATACCTAAAAGGTGCGAGACAAATGGCAGTTAAGTTAGCAACAAAAAAGAAAGATTACAGCCAGCATTTTCCAAATATTGTGATTGAGGAGAGTTAATTGAGTATTAAATCAGATCACTGGATACAAAATATGGCATCAAATCATCAAATGATCGAGCCTTATGAGGCTAATCAAGTGAAGGTTGTAAATGGAGAGCGAATCGTATCCTATGGAACATCGAGTTATGGTTATGATGTCCGTTGCTCTAATGAGTTTAAAGTTTTTACCAATCTTGAATCTGTTATTGTTGACCCTAAGAATTTTGATGAGTCAAGTTTTGTTGATAAAACTGCTGATATTTGTATTATCCCGCCCAATTCTTTTGCTTTAGCGAGAACGGTTGAGTTTTTTAAGATCCCGCGAAATGTTCTTACCATTTGCCTAGGTAAATCAACTTATGCACGTTGCGGTATTATTGTTAATGTCACACCACTTGAGCCAGAATGGGAAGGTCATGTTACCTTGGAATTTTCAAATACAACGCCATTACCAGCTAAAATTTATGCGAATGAGGGCGTTGCGCAGATGCTATTTTTTGAGTCTGATGAGGAGTGCAAAAACTCTTATAAAGATCGTGGAGGAAAATATCAAGGACAGACTGGCGTGACTCTGCCAAAAACATAAAATTAAAATACAATCTCTAAAGGCTTCTCAAGTTTCTCGTGACTAAGCCAGATATTTTTATTTTTGTATTCTAATTGCCCCGAGATTAATAATTGAAGAGCTTTTTTGTATATCTGATGCTCTGTTTTTAAAACTCTCGATGATAGAGTTGAGGAATTATCATTAATTTTTACTGGAACTTTGGCCTGAATTATAGGTGGGCCACCGTCCAAATCTTCAGTGACAATATGGACGGTACACCCGTGCCATTTTTCATTGTTATCAATTGCTCTTTGATGCGTATTTAAACCAGGAAATTTAGGCAAGAGGGAGGGGTGAATATTAATGATTAATCCGTGGTATTGATTGATGAACCAAGGCGTTAGGATGCGCATAAAACCAGCTAAAATAATATAATCAGGTTTGTATTTTTCAATTTCTTTTAACAACATTCGATCGTAATTTATTCTTTCGGAGAATTCATTATGCTTAATACAAGAAGTTGAAATACCTGCTTTTTCTGCCCTTATTAAGCCTTTCGCATTATCGACATTACTGATGACAGCGGAGATAGTTAGCTTTAATTCTTTATTTTCAATTGCATCTATGATTGCTTGAAGATTTGATCCACTGCCCGATATTAGAGCAACTGCACTTTTGTCTGTTGTTGCTTTGATCAAATGAAACTAACTCCTCCAGCACCACTACTAATTTTTCCAATTTTCCATGCTGTTTCACTATATGATTTTAGTAGATCAAGAGTCTTCTTTGTATCATTTTGATCAACAACAATCGCCATTCCGATACCACAATTAAATGTTCTTCTCATTTCTTCTGTTGAGATGTTGCCAGAGGTTGCTAGCCAGCTGAATATAGGATCTTCTTTCCAGCTATTTATATCAATTTCAGCATGTATTTCTGGAGCAAGTATACGAGGTATATTTTCAGTAAGGCCTCCACCAGTGATATGTGCCATACCTTTTATATTAATCTCTTTCATTAGTTTCATAATTGATTTTACGTATATTTTGGTGGGTTTTAGAAGTAACTCTTCTACTGACATTCCATCTATTTCGGAGGTTTTTGCCACATCAAGAACTTTTCTAATAAGTGAGTAACCATTTGAATGCGGTCCGCTTGAGGCAAGCCCGATAATCGCATCTTCTGCCTTTATTGATGAGCCATCAATTAATTTCTCTTTATCAACAGCGCCTACACAAAAACCAGCTAAATCATAGTCGTTATTTTTATACATATCAGGCATTTCTGCGGTTTCACCGCCAATTAGAGCTGCACCAGCTTGCTCACAACCACTGGCAATCCCAGCTATTACTTTAGTAGCGATATTAATATCCAATTTACCACAGGCAAAATAATCAAGAAAAAATAGAGGTTCAGCACCCTGCACTAACACATCATTAACGCACATCGCTACCAGATCAATACCGATAAATTCATGACTATTAGTTTGGTGTGCCAGTATTAGTTTGGTACCAACACCATCAGTTCCTGAAACCAGAATTGGTTCTTTGTAGTTTTTTGATTGAAGTGCAAAGAGACCACCGAATCCACCGAGTCCCGCCATTACCTCAGCTCTTTTTGTTTTTGCAACAAAGGGTTTTATTTTCTCTATGAGTTGGTTGCCGGCTTCGATATCAACTCCGGCTTCACGATAAGTCATCGGTCTAGTTTTATTTTTCATATTATTGGATTTTCTTTTATAAAAAACTTTATTATTCTTAGGATGATGATAATTTTTACTAGTATCACTTATGTGATTATATACTTAAAGTAAATAAGTCGATAAAGTTATATTTTGAACTCAAAGTGAAAATATTTTAAATATGCGTTTAATCAAAAAATTACTTATTGGCTTTGTTGTCTCTTCATCTATTTACTCTATAAATGTTTTATCTTTTGAGATGACTGCCTTGTATGATGTTACGGTAGCTTACGATACGATTAATTTTAGATCAAATAGAAATGCTCACAAGAAAGCACTTGAGAAATTATTAATTAGAGTAATTGGACCGCATGAAGAGAGTATCACTACCTTAATAGATCAATATTTCCCTGAGCCAAGTAGATTTATTCGGCAATTTAGACCTGGTCATAAGGGTGACTTAATTGTCTCAATGGATGGCGAGGCAGTTCAAGAAATTCTTCTTGATGCGAATCAAAGTATATGGGGTGCTGAAAGACCACTAACAATAATTTTTGTGGCTATAGATAAAGGTATGGGTGAAAGAGAAGTACTTGCAAGTGATGGTGCAAAGAAAAATTTAATGCAATCTCAAGATATTAACAAAAACCAACTGTTGAAACAAAAAATGTTAGCAATGGCGGACTATCGAGGTATTCCTATTGTATTTCCCTCTATGGATAATGAAGATCAATCAAATATAAGTTTCAGTGATATCTGGGGTGATTTTACCGGGAGTATGCTGGATGTTTCTGAAAAATATAATGCTTCAATAATACTTTCTGCGAAAGTTCGTAATGATGAAAGGGAGATTAATGATTGGACGTTACATATCGATAATAATTCCACATCTTTTTCTGCGGCTCCTGATGAAGCGATTAATATTTTGGCTGATACGCTAATAACGAGATATTCATATTCTGATAGAATTCCAGCGAAAGAAATTGAAATTATATTTGAGGGCGTTGATTCGATAAATGATTTTGGGGACATCTATCTAGCCTTAAATAAATTGAGTATGATTGAATCTTTTACCGTTAAAGATGTAAGTGAGAACTACGTTCAATATCTGATCAGCTATAATGGCTTTACTAGTGATCTGGTGACATCAATAAATGATCTTGATTTATGGGGGGAAGGTGCAAAAATGCCTGATAAATTACAATATATTGAAAATAGTAATCTTATTTTACAGTACAAATTAAAGTCTACTAAGAATTATAATTAACTATATATTATGTACTTAAAATGGATTCCTAATGTCATATCTATAATTAGAATTATTCTAATTATGCCTGTATTGATACTAATCTATCAATCTCAATTTGAATGGGCTTTGTTTCTGTTTTTAGTGGCTGGAATATCTGATGCTTTGGATGGGTATCTAGCTAAGCATTTTGGTTGGCGAACACGAATAGGTGCATTACTTGACCCTGTTGCTGACAAATTATTGGTGGCGGGTACATATATTATTTTGACATGGTTGGGCTTAATTCCGCTATGGTTATCTGCAATCGTGATTTTAAGGGATCTTATTATTGCTGGTGGTGTGTTGTTTTATAGTTTTGTTATTGAGCCTTTTGAGGGAGAACCTACTATTATTAGTAAAATTAACACCTTCTTAGAGTTGTTGTTTGTTCTTATGGTGCTGAGCTCCTCTGCATTTATGTGGCCAAGTCAGAGCACTAATACCGCTTTAGGTTCTGCGGTTTTTGTAACTGTCGTTATAAGTGGTATTGACTATATTATATCTTGGACACGAAGAGTAAAATCTCATGATATACATGTATAGATGCTCTTAAATGCACTCAAGGATTTAATATGGGGCAGTTAGGACTTCCTGTTAAACTTGCTGATTATGCTGTGTTCGAAAGTTACCTTCCAGCAGAGAATCAGGATATATTAATATTTCTCACTGAGATGATTTCTGGTAAGCACTACACACCAAGTTGCTGGCTTTGGGGTGCTAATTCTAGTGGCAAGAGTCATTTGTTGCAGGCTGTTTGTGAGCGATTACAAGACAATGCTATCTACCTTCCAATGGAAGAATTAATCAATGAAGATCCATCTTTATTGACGGACCTTGCTACGCGAAGATTTATTTGTGTTGATGATATCCACCTTTGCGTCAAAAAGAATCACTGGGAACTTGCGTTCTTTGAGCTATTCAATCGTCTTATTGAGCTTCACTCTACTTTATTGGTTTCATCATTACACGCACCAAAAACAAATAATTTCAAACTATCTGATCTGACGAGTAGATTTTCTCAGTACTCAGTATTTAAGATGAAGTCCCTGAATGATGAGGATTGTAAGTCAGCCCTTCAGCTGAGAGCAAAACAACGGGGTTTGGTTTTACCAGACGATACAGTAAATTATATGCTTACTCATAAACAAAGAGACATGAAAATTCTTTATGATTTATTGGATAAACTGGATACTGAATCGCTTGCAGCGAAACGCAAACTTACCGTGCCTTTCTTGAAGAGTGTTATGAATGAGCTGGTTTAAGTTTTAGGGCGATTGTAGCAATTCTTTTACCTAATGTTTGTGCAATCACTTTTTCATCTTGGGTAAGCCCTTCATCAGAATCGTTAAGTGCCACGTGGCTTGGTCCATAGGGTGTTCCACCACCAGTGGTTGTAGATAATTCTTTTGTAGAATAAGGCACGCCTGTGATGAGCATGCCGTGATGCAGTAAAGGTATAGCCATAGTAAGTAGTGTAGATTCCTGACCACCATGTTGACTTTGTGATGAGGTAAAAAGACCAGCTGGTTTTCCTTCAAGAGCACCGTTTAACCATTCATTACTAGTACTATCAAAGAAATATTTTAATTCTGCCGCCATATTTCCAAAGCGGGTTGGGCTGCCTAAAATTAAACCATCGCAATCAAATAAATCTTTTTTATCTACATAGGCCGGACCATTCTTTGGAATATCATTCTCTATAGATTCACATGTAGTTGAGATTCTTGGCACTGTTCTAAGTTTTGCAGTAGCCGTTTTTATGGAGTCCACACCTTGACAAATTTCTCTAGCCAGAGCTTCAGTTGATCCATTTTTTGAATAATAAAGAATTAGTATTTCACTCATAAGTTACAAAATTTCAAATAAATTCTCAGGAGGTCTGCCGATAATTGCCTTGCCATTCGAGTTATTTACTACAATTGGACGTTGCATTAGTTTAGAGTTTTTGGCTAGCCAAATTGACAACTCATCATCTTTTTCTGTGACAGGAAGATCTGTCGCTTCAAGATAATCTTCCTCATTTTTTCTAATTATATTTTTAACTGGAGTGTTTAAAGATTTTGAGATATTGAGTATATCTTCAGCAGATAAAATATTTTTTAAGTATAAGATTACCTGTGGCTCGATACCTTGTTCTTTTATGAGAGATAAAGTATTCCTTGATTTAGAGCAATTTGGGTTATGGTAAATAGTTAATTTCATGACAAAAGTGTAATTACTTTTGATTACCTAATAAGTTCATTAAATCTTTTGCAGTTATCATTTCAGAATCTTTATTAGATCGATGACGATATTCAATATTATTTTTCTCAATTCCTTTTTCACTGATGACAACTCGGTGCGGAATACCAATGAGTTCTGCATCAGCGAATTTAACTCCCGGTCTTACATCACGGTCATCAAGAAGAACCTCAAATCCTAACGTTAGCATTTGATTATATAGGTCACTAGTAATTTTCTTTACTATCTCTGACCTATTCAAGCCAATTGGAATAATTATTATTTTAAATGGCGCCAATGCTTCTGGCCAAATAATACCTTTATCATCATGATTTTGCTCTATCGCGGCACCAACGATCCTTGTTACTCCTATGCCATAGCATCCCATTGCCATAGGAGTATCTTTACCTTCTCTATCTTGGACGGTCGCATTAAGAGCTTCACTGTATTTAGTGCCAAGCTGAAAGATATGACCTACCTCGATACCTCGGGCAATATTGAGCTTGCCCTTACCAAGGGGAGATGGATCTCCATTCATTACCATTCTGAGATCTAAAGTTTCAGGTTCTTCAAGATCTCTATCGAAATTTATACCCGTGAAGTGATAACTCGTCTCATTCGCCCCACAAACAAAATCACTCATATTATTGACAGCATGATCGAAGTAAATAGGGATATTAAGGTTAATGGGTCCTAAATAACCAAGTTCATAACCGGTGACCTCCTTAATTTTTTCGGAACTTGCCATGGTTACCGGCAATGACACTCCAGGTATCTTTGAAGCTTTAGTCATATTAAGCTCATGGTCACCTCTGATAACTAATGCTATTGGTTGATCCGATCCATCGATAATTAAAGTTTTTATTGTATCTTTAGGTTCTATTTTTAAGAATTCACATAAGGATTTAATATCTTTCGAGTTAGGTGTTGATATTTTTCTTTTTTCTTCAGTTGGAGATACTCTTGAGGTATCGATTTTTTTTATTACGGCTGATTCGACGTTGGAAGCATAATTTTCTTCATCACAATAGACAATCGCATCTTCCCCAGAATCTGCTATTACATGAAATTCTTGTGAGCGATTACCACCAATTTCTCCATTATCAGCATCAACAATACGAAATTCTAAACCCAACCTTGAAAATGTCGAAGAGTAAGCTTCATGCATCTGGTTGTAACCTTCTTCAAGTGATTCTTGGTTGACATGAAAGGAGTAAGCATCTTTCATTATAAATTCACGGGCACGCATAACTCCAAAACGAGGCCGAATTTCGTCACGAAATTTAGTTTGTATCTGGTAAAAATTAATGGGTAATTGCTTGTGACTTCTTAACTCTTTTCTGGCTATATCGGTAATGACTTCTTCATGCGTTGGACCAAAGCAATAATCTCTTTCGTGGCGATCTTTCATGCGCAATAAAAGTGATCCATACTGATCCCAGCGTCCAGATTTTTTCCATAGTTCACTCGGTTGTATAGTTGGCATTAGTAATTCTTGCGCTCCAGCTCGATTCATCTCTTCTCTTACAATTCTCTCTACTTTTCTTAGAACCCTCAATCCAATCGGCATCCAAGTGAAAAGTCCTGAGGAGAGTTTTCTTATTAAACCTGCTCTAAGCATAAGTTGGTGACTGATTATTTCAGCATCAACAGGATTTTCTTTGAGTGTAGTGAGACCGAGTTTTGAATAGAGCATAGTATTTATTTTTGTTTGTTGTATTTTTTGGTATTTTACATGGTAAAGAATGTAAAGTAGAGATGATTAATAGTATATATATTTTTTCTGCGGGTAATCATTAAATTATCCGCTGATTATTTTATTTTAAAATGTCATTTATACCATTTAAAAGAGACCTCTTATATTTATCGGTAATTGTGTGAAGATACATGACAAAACATCAACGAATTAAATATTTAGAAAGAATGGGTATTGATGTTTGGCTTGCCAATGATACTGATAGGGTTGAATCACCCGAGTCTGATATATGTCACAGTGGCCTTAGTTTGGGTGAAAGAAAGTTATGCCATGAATGCAATACGTCTCATATAACTGAAGGTGGATTAGGTAATAATAATTCTGGTTTATTACTATTAGCAGAAAAATCAAATAAAGACGCGGATTTCAGTCAATTTTTATGGTCTAAAGCAGGAATCTTGATAGAAGCTATTTTGTATTCTATTAATCTAGGAATACAAGATGTTGCTATTTCAGTGACGTGTTGTAAAAAATTTAATATTCAGAGAATCAAAGACTTGCAACCAAAAATGATTCTTGTTTTTGGTGAGGATTCAGCACAAAAAGTTCTGGAAACTGAAAAATCTATAGGTGAGCTTCGCCAAATAATCCATATGATTGAAAATATACCCACTATAGTGACACTTCATCCAAATGAATTATGCGTAAATCCTAGCTTGAAAAAAGAAGTTTTACGGGATCTTGATTTTATGCAAAATTATGCTCAAGAGCGATAAATGCAAGTATTCGACCTTAATATCGAGATTAACTCAATGCATGATGTTGATCTCTCGACAGTCGCGAGTATAGAGCGAAAAAGTTATGATTACCCCTGGAGTGAAAATATATTCAGAGACTGTTTGTTATCTGGATATACTTGTTTAGTTGCAAAAAGAAATGATCTTCTAGTGGGGTATACTATTTTATCATTCGCTCTCAATGAAGCTCATATTTTAAATTTTTGCATTGACAAAGATCATAGAAACCTTGGCTTTGGTGAAAAATTATTGGATTTTTTAATCGCTAAATCTCGATCTGAGGGTGCTGAAAAGATATTTTTAGAGGTCCGCCCGTCCAATAAAAAAGCCATTGCGTTATACCTTAAAAAAGGTTTTGAAAAAATTGCGAAAAGGCCGTCCTATTATAAGCACGCTCATGGCAGGGAAGATGCGGACATTTATTTGCTATATACGAGTAAAATCGGCTACTTAGATATACAATACTGACCAACTTGAAGCAATAACGCACTTTTATTATTTTATAATTTTTACCCTTTAGTCATCTTGAGTTGGATATCTAAAGATATATTTAAGGCTTGTATGAATTCAATAGAACTTCAATCAGCAAAGCGCCGAACTTTTGCCATCATATCGCATCCTGATGCTGGAAAAACAACATTAACTGAAAAGTTATTGCTGTTTGGTGGAGCTATTCAGTTAGCCGGAACAGTAAAAGGTCGAAAGGCTAGTAGGCATGCCACATCAGACTGGATGGCTTTAGAACAACAACGTGGTATTTCGGTAACTTCGTCAGTTATGCAATTTCCATATAAAGATTGCATTATAAATCTACTGGACACACCAGGGCATGAGGATTTCTCTGAGGATACATATCGGACTTTGACAGCGGTAGATTCAGCTTTAATGGTCATTGATTGTGCCAAGGGTGTTGAGGCTAGGACTATAAAATTAATGGAGGTCTGCCGTTTACGAGACACTCCAATTACTACTTTTATCAATAAATTAGATCGAGAGGGTAGAGAGCCAATTGAGCTATTGGATGAAATTGAAGACATTTTGAAAATAAAATGCTCACCAATTACATGGCCAATTGGTATGGGTCGATCTCTAAAAGGCATCTATCATTTTCAACAAGATAAGATTTTTAGCTATAGTTTGGATAAAGGACGAGAAAGAGCCTCAACAATAAGGGTCATAGACGGATTGAATTCGCCTATGGCAGATGAATTTCTTGGTGGTGATGCGAAGTCATTAAGAGATGAGATTGAATTGATAGCTGGCGTCTATCCTGAATTCAATAAAGAGTTATATTTATCTGGCAAACAAAGTCCTGTTTTTTTTGGCTCTGCTATTTCTAATTTTGGACTTAAAGAACTGCTTGATGGATTTATAGAAACTGCCCCAAAACCAAAATCTCGGGAATCCAATAAGCGTGTCGTTCTGGCTGAAGAAAAAGCACTGACAGGGTTCGTTTTTAAAATCCAGGCAAACATGAATCCAGCGCACAGAGATCGGATAGCATTCTTGAGAATTTGCTCTGGTGAGTATATCAATGGAATTAAATTACTGCATGTCCGTTCAGGAAAAGAGATGAAGATAACTGATGCCATTACTTTTATGGCTTCCGATCGACAAAAGACATCATCGGCTTTTGCTGGAGATATTATTGGTTTACATAATCATGGGACTATTAATATCGGAGATTCATTTACAGAGGGTGAAGTAATAAAGTTTTCTGGAATACCTAATTTTGCACCGGAAATTTTCCGAAGAGTGATTCTTAAAGATCCTCTAAAATTGAAAGCGCTTAAAAAAGGATTGTCGCAATTATGCGAGGAAGGGGCGACTCAATTATTTAAACCGATGAAAAATAATGATCTGATACTGGGGGCAGTGGGTTTGTTGCAATTTGATGTGGTGGCGCATCGATTATTAGACGAGTATAAAGTTGAGTGTAATTTCGAATCAATCAATGTAGCGACAGCTAGATGGGTGGAATGTGAAGATATAAAAATATTTGAAGAATTCAAACGTAAAGCACACGATAATCTAGCGCTTGATCATAGTGACCTCTTGGTTTATATCGCTCCTACAAGGGTTAATCTAAATCTTACTGAAGAGCGATGGCCCGATATCAAGCTGCAAAGAACTCGAGAGCATTAAAAATTAGCTCGTATTTTTCTTTCTACGTCTCGTTTTTCTCTTGAGGAGAGGTTTGACCTCTTTGTTTGGATTTAAGTATCTATCTATTAGCGCTGCATTACCTGAGGAAAAGTTACCTAATGAGTTTTTTATTAGTTCAAGATCAATATCTGAAGATTGATTACTGTTTAATGCATCTCGCATTGCCGCAATATGTTCGTGTTTTGTGCCGCAGCATCCGCCTATGATATCTGCCCCTATCTGCTTGGCAAAACTGGCGTATTTGGCCATTAAATCTGGCGTGCCTGTATAAGTAATTTCTCCTTCAATAAACTCGGGGATACCACAATTACCTTTTGCTATTAAATACATTGCCTTATTTTTTCTTTCTTTTGCTAAACAAATCATCGTTCCGATTAGCTCAGAGGCACCAATGCCGCAATTTGCACCATAACCAATAACATCTGGATAATACTTTTCAGCCAGTCTTACCAAATCTTTTGGCTCTAGACCCATCATAGATTTTCCATGTGTATCAAAGCTATAAGTGCAGACTATAGGAAGATTATTATTTTTTGCTGCAAGAATTGCACATTCTAATTCTTCTTCAGCTGACATTGTTTCAATCCATGCTAAATCTATGCCACCATCTTTCAACCCCTTAGTTTGTTCAGTAAAAGTTTCGATAGCATCTTCACGTGTTAATTGACCCAATGGTGTAATTAATTCACCCGTTGGTCCGATTGATCCAGCTACTATAATTTTCCTTTTACATTTACTAGCTAATTTTCTTGCTATCTTTGCGGCTTCAAAATTTATCTCGTAAGTTCTATCTTGGGCGTCATGTAATTTGAGTCGATGCTTATTCGCTCCAAAAGTATTGGTTAGTATTATGTCGGAACCAGCTTGAATGAATTTAGTATGATTTTCCGCAACTTTTTGCGGTGCTTCAATATTCCATAATTCTGGCGGATAGCCAGATTCAAGACCCATGGAAAACAAGTTTGTACCTGTCGCCCCATCAGCAATTAAGTAACCTTTTTCTCTAATTAATTTTTTAATTTCGAGCATTTCTAGCATCAATAATCCTTTTTTAACTTCATATATATAGAAAATTAAACAAAAAAACCTGCAAGCAAAGCTCAACAGGTTTACGTCTGTTTAGCTGTATTTATT
>JAPKEL010000070.1 GCA_028822065.1 Woeseiaceae bacterium
ATTAATCAATGTCAAAAGTGTCAGCTTGGCCAAACAAGAACTAATTTTGTATTTGGAGTAGGCGATCCAAATGCGGATTTAGTTTTGGTAGGAGAGGCCCCCGGTGAACAGGAAGATTTGCAGGGCGAACCTTTTGTTGGTCGGGCTGGGAAATTATTGGATAAAATTCTCTCCGCCATAGAATTGTCGAGAAATCAAGGTGTATACATCTGCAATGTGTTGAAATGCCGCCCTCCAAACAATCGTGATCCCTTGCCTTCCGAAGTTGAACAGTGTGAGCCCTACCTCATACATCAAATAAATTTGATAAAGCCCAGATTGATTGTAGCTTTAGGTCGGGTCGCGGCAAAAACGTTACTGAAACAAGATTTACCCTTGAAAGATTTGCGTTCAATCAAACATGACTATCATGGTACTCCGCTGGTAGCCACATATCACCCCGCTGCATTATTGCGCAATCAAAACTTGAAACCAGCTGCCTGGGAAGATTTCAAGTGGGTCCGCCACCTCATTGGAGGATCAAAATAATAGTGGCAACAAAAGAACAAGATCAGCAACTAAATGTACAACCTCAGGCCATTGAAGCTGAACAAGCTGTGTTGGGGGCAATGCTGGCCAGCAAAGAAGCAATAAGTAAGGCTCTACAATGGGTACGAAGTCACCATTTTTACAAAGAAGCCCATGGCAAAATTTATTTGGTAATGACTGACCTTTTTGATAAAGGTGAACCAATTGATACTGTTTCAGTAATTAATAGGTTGAAGAAGAATAAAGAACTGGAGAGTGTCGGGGGTGCTTATTTTATAACCGGTTTGGTCGAATCAGTACCCACTGCAGCTAATGTTGAAAGTTATGCAAAAATAGTCCTGGAAAAGTTTATGCTTCGTGAATTAATTCGTGCATCGCATGAACTATCTAAAGATGCGTATAATGATCGCCAGGAAGTTGGGGAAATCCTAGATGCTGCTGAACAGACTATCTTTGGTATCACTCAAGATCGTTTACGCGGCGGTTTTAAGCCTATTGAAGGTATTCTACACGAAACATTTGAAAATTTGGATCGCATCGCTTCCAATCCTGGTTCTGTAACTGGTGTTGCTTCCGGACTAATTGATTTGGATGAAATTACTTCCGGGTTTCAAAAAGGTGACCTCGCTATCATTGCTGGACGTCCATCAATGGGTAAAACCGCATTGGCGCTGTCTATAATGCGCAATGCTGCTGTGGATTATAAAGTACCGGTTGGAATGTTTAGTTTGGAGATGGCAAATCACCAATTGGCCCAACGCCTGCTTTGTGCAGAAGGAAGGGTGGACAGTCACCTGGTACGCACTGGTAAACTACCGAAAAACCAGTGGAAAAACCTTAGCCTTGCGGTGGGTTCTCTTGCTGAGGCGGAAATAAGTCTTGACGATACAGCGGCAATCTCGGTCTTGGAGTTGCGAGCCAAAGCGCGGCGTTTAAAAGCAGAGAAGGATGTAGGCCTAATTATCGTGGATTATTTACAACTGATGCAGGGGCCAAGGAATATAGAAAGTAGACAGCAGGAAATTTCTACAATTTCGCGATCCTTAAAAGCATTAGCAAAAGAGCTTGACATACCAATTATAGCACTGTCGCAGCTTTCTCGGGCAGTTGAACAGCGCAGTGATCATAGACCCCAGTTATCCGATCTTCGCGAAAGCGGTGCGATTGAACAAGATGCGGATGTAGTGATTTTCTTATACCGACCCTGGGTTTACTCCCACGAAGATGAAGACAAAGGCAGAGCACAGGCCATCATTGCCAAGCAGCGGAATGGCCCCATAGGCAGTGTAAATTTATCGTTCATCGATCGCTTTGCCCGTTTTGAAAGTATTTCTGCATTCGAAGAGTTGGAATCTGAAGTACCATTTTAATGCAGAACCCCCTCGCCAGGTTCGTTCCACATCTCGTCGGGGAATACCCCAAAAAATTTCTTAACCTATACGACAATATTTCCCTTTCCAACGGTTCATCGCAGGATGAAATACGAGACCTTTTATGGCAGGCTTATGAATTTGCAATAACCCACCATGAAGGCCAAAAACGGCATTCCGGGGAACCGTATTTTAATCATTGCCTGGCAGTGGCTAATATGCTTGCACAGTGGAAGATGGATCATTTTACCATCATCGGCGGTATGCTGCACGATACGATCGAGGACACAGATGCATCGATCCAAGATATTAATTCTCTTTTTGGGAAAGACATTGGCAGCTTAGTAAATGGGGTCACAAAATTGGGCGGTATCCGCTTTTCTAGCAGGGAAGCGAAGCAGGCCGGAAACTTTATGAAAATGTTGCTCTCTGTAGCTCAGGACCTGCGCGTAATTATAATAAAATTTGCCGATCGTTTGCATAACATGCGCACCATTGAATATCTACCGCGAATTAAACGGCATAGAATTGCCATGGAAACCAGAGATGTGTATGTGCCTTTGGCTCATAGACTGGGTATGGCTCAGGTCAAATGGCAACTGGAAGACTTAGTACTCCAGACATTAAACCCCAAAGCTTTCAGTGAGATCGATTCCAAGATTAAATCCAGTCATAGAACAAGAGAGAAGTATATTGCTGGTATTACAAGGCCATTATTGACAGAATTGGATAAACACAATTTAGAAGCGGTTGTCTATGGACGGGTAAAATCTTATTCATCCATATATGGGAAAATGGTAAATAGAGGTAAATCATTTGAAGAAATATATGATAAACTGGCCATTCGAGTTATAGTTAATAAGATTGAGGAATGTTATTTGACGTTGGGGATTTTGCATCAGCATTATACACCGGCTCAAGATCGTTTTAAGGATTTCATTGCCACACCCAAATCAAATGCCTATCAATCAATACATACTACCGTAATTGGACCAGATAGAAAACTGGTTGAAATCCAGATACGAACCAAAGAAATGGAAGAAACAGCAGAAATTGGTGTGGCGGCTCATTGGCATTATAAGGAAGATGGTGCCAGTAGTAAGAGTATTGATAGCCATGTACAATGGCTCAGGGAATTGGTAGAAATATTACAAGACGAATCTTCTGACCCCCGAGAATTCATGCATTTACTGAAGATTGATCTATTTAGCGACGAAATATTTGTTTTTACGCCAAATGGTGATTTGGTTCAGCTGCCAATAAATGCTACGCCGATTGATTTTGCATTTAGTGTACACACTGAAGTTGGTCTGCATTGCATTGGTGCAAAAGTTGATCATAAAGTAGTACCACTGAATACCGTATTAAAAAATGGAGATACAGTGGAAGTATTAACCAGTAAATCCCAAAATCCTAGTTATGGCTGGTTAAAATTTGTCGTAACCAGTAAAGCCAGAAATCACATTAACCGCTTCTTGCGCAAAGCCATGCGGGAAGAAAGCATTAAGTTAGGACAACAATTACTTGAAAAAACACTACGGCGCCTCAAGCGTTCAGCCTTAATTACAGAAGTGAAAGATTCCTTCGAAAAATTTGGATATAATTCTTCAGATTCTTTTCTGGAATCTATAGGCAGCGGCGACCTCTCAATACGTGATGTGTTAAAAAAAGTACAGCCTGATGAAGACGTTGTGTTGGATAAAGAGCCTGTAGAGGAAGAAAAACGTTTCCTGGATTTTGCTAGATCGCGTTCAAAAGGTATCAAATTACAAGGTATAAAAAACCTAATGGTTACATTTGGGAAATGTTGCAACCCCATTCCAGGTGATGAAATGATTGGTTTTGTAACCCGTGGAAGAGGAATCACTGTACACCATTCATCATGCAAGAGTCTGCCCTTACTCAATGAAGAATCTGATCGTTTAATGCCGGTAGAATGGGATGTAGCTCGCTCAGATATTTTTAATGTACGCTTGAAAGTAGAATCGCTTGATCGCAAAGGTATGCTTAAAGAAATCACTGAGGTGATTTCTGGTGCGAATATCAATATAACCAGCGTAGAAATGAAAGTTAAAGACGTATTATCAACAGGATATTTCATCGTGCAGGTGAATAACCTGAAACAACTTGACCGGGTTATTAATAAAGTAAGTAAGATACCTGGAGTTGATGCCGTAGAAAGAACGGGAAAATGAAATGAAAGTAAAAACATTTACAAAAAGGGATATCGCCACTGAAATAGCGGATCGGCTGGAGGCGACGGTTGTTGATTCTTTGATGTTTACGGATGAATTATTTACAGTACTGAGAGAAATGCTGACTGAAGATCATGAAAAAGTCCGCATCGAAATTAGGAATTTTGGTGTTTTTGAGGTAAAACCAACAAAGGCAAAACCAAAAGCAAGAAACCCGCATACCAATGAAGAAATATTTGTTCCCGCCCATAAAAAAACCCATTTCAAACCTGGAAAAATTTTCAAGAATTACCTTAATCAGCCGATCTGAATTACCATCATATAGATGGGACGACTTTTAGCCATTGATTACGGTACTCGCCGGGTTGGTTTAGCTCTATCCGACCCATTAAAAATGATTGCTAGTCCTTATCGAACAATCATTAATAAAGGTAACAGCAACCTGATCGTGGAAATTGAAAGGATCATCGCTGCAGAGGATGTAGAACAGACTATTATCGGTTTACCCCTTGGCATGGCTGGGCAGATAACAGAACAAACGAAGAAGGTAGAAGAATTTGCAGATAAATTAATTGCCCGGGGGATTGCAATTGAATATG
>JAPKEL010000071.1 GCA_028822065.1 Woeseiaceae bacterium
TATTTATGGTACTGAAGTAGATATTTATGGTTATGAAATGATATTTATGGTTCTGAAATGGTATTTATGGTGTTTAACTAGAATAAGAAATCTTAATTTATATATCACAATCCTTCACCGATAACCTTATATCAAATAAGTACTTGGAATCTTGATCAACATAATGATGTTCAAGAGTAATATTTTGATCCCTGAAAACTTTGAGAAGACCAGGTTGAGAACAATAATTTTTTGTTTCCGTTTTTCTATAATGTTCTTCCATGAGAGGTATTAGCGCCTCTCTTGATCTGCCGCCTCTTAATGTGTCAAGGTTTAAAACTTTATTAAGACTTCTTAATGTCCCAAGGTCTAACCAAACAGAATAGACATAAACCAAATCTCTATCTAATCCAGCGTATATTTTTATTAGAGTTGAAACCTGGTCTATCTTTATTGGTAAGTTCTTCGAATAATGCTCCGCTGTAGCGATCATTGTTTTGTTAATCTCATCATCTGACTTATATTGTGCTGAAGCAGTGAATGTGAATAATATAAGTAAAAGTATTAAGCTCTTCATCAATCAAGAATATTGTTAATTTTTGCATTTAAATGGAACTCGTTTAACAATTCATTAAGTAATTTTGGTTTTAACGCGGCTAAATTTCGACTTTCATAGGGATCAGTATTAAGATCATAAAGTTCCCAATCTCCTTCGAGCTCTTTTAGAAGTTTCCATTGACCTCGCTGCATAAAATGTTTGCCCGAGGCCGATAGTACAATAGCTTCGTCATCCGGATGAATAGAAGAAACATTACCTCGAAGAACGCTAGCGAATGATTTGCCACGAATGGATAAAATATCCCGACCATTAAGAAGTGGGGCTGGGTGATTAATCCCAGCCAATTCAAGTAAGCTAGGTAAAACATCCATATTATTAAGATAATGCCTATATATTGAGTTCGGATACTTAATTTCAGACCAGTTAGCAAATGCCGCCACGCGAACACCACCTTCGTATACAGTGCCTTTACTACCACGAAACGGCGCATTAACCGCATCTGCCCAGCCTTGCCCCATGTTTGCCCAGGAGCTACCTTTTCCTAAGTTTTCAGGGTTATTGTTAAATGATCGATCTTTGACATAGCTGGGCGGACCTCCGAATATTGGACCGCCTTGAGCGCCATTGTCATTAATTAGAAGAATGAGGGTATTCTCGAATGCATTAATACTCTTTAGGTAATCCAATAGACGACCGATCTCTTGATCGAGGTGACTGATCATAGCTGCATAAATCTCTATAACTTTGAGTTGCAGTGCTTTTTCTTCGGCACTGAGACTATCCCAGGGTGATGCATTAGATTTGTATGTATTGACCTTAATGCCTTCAGGCAAAACACCGAATTTTGTTGCCGAGACAAGGCGCTTATCGCGTAATATATCATAGCCTTCTTCATAATTATCTTGAGTTAAATATTCCATCCCAGGCGGCATATGTAAGGGCCAGTGTGGTGCTGTAGGTGCAAACAAGGCAAAAAATGGCTGCTTACTTTTTTGGTCTTCTTTGAAGAAAGAAATTAGTTGATCCGTGAACAGTGTTGTCGAGTATATGGGATCTTTTGGCTCAGAAAATGCTTTCCCATTGTATGTATATCGTGACTCATGAAATATAGACTGGAAGTGGCCACCACCGCTTGGAATAAGGGCGAATGATTTACTAAAACCACGTTCGGTAGGGTCAATTAATTCCGTTCCACCGAGACCCCATTTACCAGCAAGATAGGTACGATAACCTGATTTATCTAGAATCTCAGGAAGCGTAGCAATCCGATCAACAAGATGGCGTTCATAGTTTCGTTCGCCCCGGAAGCGCTCAATATCTCTTTGTGTTCCAAGACCAGCTTCATGATTACCAGTTCCAGAAATAAGCATAGCCCTAGATGGCGCGCAACTAAGATGCCCATGGAAATTAGTAAATCGAATTCCATTTAATGCAAGACTATCAAGATTAGGCGTTTTCATATCATATCCGCCGAATGCGCCTATATCTGTAAAACCCATATCATCAGTTATAATGACAAGAAAGTTAGGGCGTTCGACCGAATTATTTTGAATTTTATTAGATTTGTCTAGGTTGCAAGTAGCTAGAGAAATTACTATCAAGGCACTGCCTAATAATTTCACTATTGTAGAAACAAAATACATCACACTATTACAACAGATATAACTGTGATCGTACAATGCTGCTTCTGATGAATCTATCAAACCCAACACCTAGCCTTCACAAATTTTGTAAGGTTGTGTAGGGTATGGAGATGTTTAAGGAGTTAATTTTTTGAAAACATATTTTTCTATCATTGTAGCTAGTATATTTTTGTTGAGCTGTGCATCAACACCTCAAGAAGAAGTTAGTTCACTGGATACTTCTCATCCGAATTATTCTACGGTCGAATGCAGAGAAGCTCGAAAAATCGCTCTTGTATACGATAGTAATATGGCTGGACGTATGGGTCTAGGGTTAGCTTTGGGGTTACTTACTGGACCAATAGGTTTTATTCCTGCTCTTTGGGCTGATTTAGATCAAGAAAAAAAATCCCAAGCTGTGGTTAAAGAATTAAAACTTCAATGCACGGGCGAGACAAGAGTTGTAGCCGAAGGTACCAAAGCCGATCCATTAGAAACTAGATTGCTTTTAGTAAAAAAACTCTATGATGATGAGCTTATAGACGAAGATGAATACACAGAATTAAGAAAGAAAGCCTTAGAAATTAAAAATGATGAAGAAATCTTAAGTAATTAAAACCAACCACACGGCCAACACCTAGCCTTCACAAATTTGTAAGGTTGTGCAGTGTTAAGAAAAAAAAGGAAATAATGTGGTCAATAATAAAAAGAATGAAGGTGAGTAAAAGTAAAAATGTGGACTGAAAAAATAAATCTCAAGAAACTTACTCTGATTGCAGCACTCTGCCTTTTCTCTAGCGTGAGTTGTATCCAACCACAATCTAATGTTGACGCGGCCGATAGTATTTTTTTTAATGGTCAAATATATACCGTAGATATCGCTCGCAGATGGGTAAATGCAATAGCTATCAAGGATGGAAGATTTATTTACGTTGGTGATAATGATGAAGCTTCAAAATTTATCGGACCTTCAACCGAAATAACTGATCTTAAAGGTCAATTTGTTATCCCCGGAATAATTGATGGGCATACTCATCCTGGATATAACGGTGCAGAACGCTTTATAACACTAAAGGGAACTAATCCAGAAGAATTTCTGAAGAGTGTCCAAGACTATTCTAGGAATCATCCTGGTGATGATATGATCAGACTCTGTTGCTGGTCCAACAATTGGTATGTCACTGGCAAAGAAGGACCTCATAAAGAATCACTTGACGCTGTTGTATCTGATAGGCCTGTCTGGATAAATTCTACAAGTTGGCATAGTGCCTGGTTAAATTCAAAGGCGCTAGAAAAAATCGGTGTTGATAATGATACCCCTGACCCAAAAACAGGAGTTGCTGTATATCAGCGTGATGATGATGGTGAACTAACGGGGTGGGTCAAAGAAGGTGCAGCGTGGCAGTATTTTGCAGATGAGTTTCCAGTAGACAAAAAATACCATCAGGAAGGCATGCTAGAAATGCTCAAAACACTAAGTAACTTTGGTGTCACAACACTCTATGATGGTGGAAATTTTGGTTATGAGGATGAGGTTTATAGCTTTCTTTCACAACTAGAAAAAAATGGGCAACTACCGATTAGGTATCAGGGTACTTATCAAATATTTTTTCCAGAAAGACGCTTTGATGCTATTAGTGAAATGCGTCGATTGCAAAAAGAATATGGTGGTTCACGACTCCAGTTCAAAACCATCAAGTTATTCATGGATGGCATTAATGAAAATCGAACAGGCGCAATACTAAACCACCATAGCGATAATCCAGATTATATTGGCGATACAATGTTATCAGTAGAGGAATTACGTGATTTTCTAATCGAGCTACATGAGGAGGAGCTAGATATTCATATTCATATTATAGGGGATATGGCTGCTCGAGTTGTACTTGACGGTGTAGAAGCCGCTAAAGAAGTTGTAGGTAATAGTTTTTATCCGAGGGTCACTGTGGCACACATTGAACTGACTGATCCGGCTGACTATGATCGTTTTGCTGATCTTGGGGTTATAGCTAACTTTACTCCATGGTGGCATGGCGTAGATATAAATAATGTTGTTGATGCCGCTCTCGGGCCAGATCGAATCACACGCACTTACACCGCAAAGCCATTATTTGATAGTGGAGCACTTGTAACATTTTCTAGTGATAATTGGGGGCGACTAACACAGGACTATTTATCTCCCTATTTGGGTATGCAGGTTGGACATAACCGACAATACCCAAAAGAGTGGCTAGCAGAAGGAGATGATGGCGATGCATATCGACTTCCAGATTCAGAAAAATTATCACTCGAATTAATGATTCAGGGTTACACAATTAACGCCGCCCATCAATTTCGACTAGAGAATGACATTGGATCAATTGAAGTTGGAAAACTTGCTGACTTCGTTATTCTGAATAATAATCTATTCGATCTAGATCCATATAAAATATGGAAGGCCAAGACAACAGCCGTCATCATGGAAGGAGAGCTTATTCAAGGAGAAGTATTGATTGGAGTTGATGTCTCACCTCCACCTCCACCACCACAA
>JAPKEL010000072.1 GCA_028822065.1 Woeseiaceae bacterium
ATAAAATTTGTGAAGGTTAGGTGTTGAGTTAAATAAAAACACAAAAACTTTGAGAACTTTTTGAGAACTTTCACAAAAAAACCCCTTCCCTAATCTTCCTAAGAAAATAAAAA
Source organism: Woeseiaceae bacterium (assembly GCA_028822065.1). Lineage (GTDB taxonomy): Bacteria > Pseudomonadota > Gammaproteobacteria > Steroidobacterales > Woeseiaceae > SP4260. The sequence continues at coordinate 114 of JAPKEL010000072.1, forward strand.
AAGAGTTTTATTTCATTATTTTCAATAATTTACGTTGGTACTCTAAGTCGGAATCGAACCGGCACGTCCTTTCGGACAACGGATTTTAAGCATAACTCTATTAAAGTAAATATCAGAGTTATGAACAAAACTTATAAAAGATTAAGATTTACTCTTTATTGTAGCTTTCCATAATATCTCTTGGCCAAGCCATTGGGACTTGTTGTTGAGGATTAAATACTCTTTTATAACCTTGAGCTGGATATGCTTTAGCTGCTGCTGCAATCTCTTTTTCACTTATAAATTCACTTGGAATAAGTTTAAAAACATCCAAACCACGAACAATTTCTGTCGCGTAAATATATCCTTCATAATAGTAAACAGACCAGTATCCGCCAGTTACCAACTGCTCTTCATCTATCGGACCTCTATCAAAATAAGCAATTTCTATTGGATTTTCTGAATCGGTAAAATCTATTATTGAAATTCCACCTTGATACCAAGCTTGAACGAAAATATCTCTTCCAGGAATAGGGATAATTGATCCATTATGTGCAACACAGTTTTCAGTTTCTAATTGCGGTGCTGGCATTTTGTAATGACTCTTATATTCGAGTTTTCCGTCAACGATGTCATAAATAGCATCAGCGCCCCATGTGAGAGGATCCCAAGCTCTGCAGCGAGGCCTTCCACCACCACCCCATTCGTCGGTGAACACTACTTTGGTTCCATCATTATTAAATGTTGCTGAGTGCCAATAGGCGAATCCCTCATCTGATACAGCATCTAATCTTTGTGGATCATAAGGGTCTGTTATATCGAACAATATTCCATTACCAGAGCATGCCCCAGCTGCGAGGTTAGCAGATGGGAAAACTGTGATATCGTGACATTCCTCGGTTACTCGAGTTGTTTGGGTGTCATCTCCATGATCACCACCTCTCCATAGTCCACCTAAAGCTCCTGTTTCAGGATCAGCAAATACCGTTGGGCTACTGACTATTTTTGATTTTGAGGGATCATCAACTGGAATCTCAATTATATCTATTCGAAATAAAGCGGTTCTATTATCACCCGCTATATCCCCTATACAAGAATCCAATTCATCATTATCTCTCACACTAGAAGTGCCAGAGTTATAAACTATGATTTTACCATCATCACCTGGGCCAGAAACAACTGAATGGGTATGAGATCCACGACAGGTTTGGACAATTCCTACTTGTTTTGGTCTTCTTAAATCAGAAATATCAAATATCCTAATACCACGGAACCTTTCTGGAGTGGGCTCACTGCCTGCGCCTTGAAGTCCACAGTCCACTCTGCCCCTGGTTTCTTGAACAGACATGATTAACAAATCACCAACCACTGAGACATCACCTTGACCCCCAGGACAGATAATAGATGAAACCAAAGATGGAACTCCGCCTTCAAACATTCTATAAATATTGAATCCATGATAACTTCCAGCAATTAATACATCATCTCTAAATGCGATATCCGTATTAGAAAAACTCAACATTGGGCTTCTTTTATCCGCAGCAATAGTTTCTATTGATTTTGTTTTTTCCTTATCCTCTCCTTCTTCATCTTCATCGTTCTCTTTTCCATCATAGCGTCCAGAAGGATTGTTTGGGTCATAGAAACCTGCTGGTTTTGATAATGATGAAATCAATTCTAAATTTAGTATTGCTTCACCAGCGTTATACAGTCCGGCGTCTAAACCTGCTCTTGGATCTTCTGATAAAGTTACCAGCAAGTAGTTCATTCTCTCTATCTCTACTGCTTGATCATTTACTACATCAGAGGCAAATTCATTCAAAATTGGATCATATGCAGAACCTCTCTGTTTTCTTAGTTTATCAACCATTTTGATTGCACCATCATGATGATTAATCATTAGTTTTAGAAAAAGTCTATCAAAATTGGTACTTTTATTTTTTCTGAGCTCTTCTAACTCCTCAGGAGTAGCCATACCAGACATATTATGATGCGCATGCATGTCATTTTGTTTTTCTGGATTGGGGGCATTTTCACCTCGATCTCGAAGCCAATTCTGCATAAAGTCAATCTCATCATCCTGAGTAACTTTTATTCTTCCAGCTAAATCTAGGACGGGGTTGGAATTAGTTCTATCTTCTGCCATATCAGACATAACCATGGCCTGATGATGATGTATTATCATACCCTGCATAAATTCTACATCATCCGGAGTAAAACTGGTGTCAGCAATATCGGATGCCGTATCTGGATCTATGTCCTTAGTTTCCTGACCTGGCGCTCCTGGTTGAACTATTGGAGGTGTAGTTTTTTGGTCTTCTGCAAAGATTGTTGTAATAAAAAACAGTGAAATAAAAGATATGAGAATTTGTTTTCTCATTAAAATAAAGTTATTCATATTAATGTGATTCCAATATTAGTATTTAGTTATTAAATATACTACGAATATATTTTATTTGAAATTGTATCAACACAATAAAATCGATAACGCCATATCTTTTAATATATTGCATTATATAAACTCACAAATTCTTTCTAAAGTTAACGAAATTTGGCAATAATTGCATCTAACAAGTCTTCACTCTGATCCCAGTATTGAAGTTCTTTATCGCCATCGGCGTTTGGCCATGATGAATACAGTGCAATCACGATTCCGGCTTCAGGTGCGATACGAAGAAATTGCCCATGAATACCAACGCCACTGAGATCTCGCTCTTCATTTCCTTTGCCCCACCAGAACGAACGATAATACGGCTCTAAATTATCGGCAGACTCATAAGGCCAGGTTGAATCACCAAATTGATCATGCATATCTTCTATAAAAGAAGCTGGTACCACCTGCTCTCCAAATGCCTTTCCCTTGTTAATTACCAATAAGCCCATACGACTCAGATCTCGTAAAGTCGAATTCATACCGCGACTACCAAGTGCATATCCACTTTTATCAACGGTAATAAAAGCGTCAAATTCTGCACCCATTGGTTTCCAGATATAATCAGAAATTAACTCCGCCAAAGATTTGCCTGTGGCCTCTTCTAGAACCCAGGCGAGAACGTCTGTCGAGCCAGAACGATAGTAAAATTTACCAATATTCGACTCATTACGACCAATTGTTGGAAAGAAATCGTAACCACCAAGAGGTAAATTTTCAGGGCAGTAATCATCAACTATCCATCCAACTACACAATCTTGTAGTCGAAATGTCGTACTGAAATCAGGATAATCCTCCGTGTAGTCTGATCCATCCTTCATATCCAATACCATCTGCAAAGAGTCTGGACCCCAGCCACTCCCAGCAAGCTCTGGTATATAATGAGAAACCGTTTGCGAGAGATCAATAAACTCATCACCCTCAAGCTTACCAGCGAGTAAGCCGACCACTGATTTTGAGATTGAATTCATTAAATGGGGTTTATCTTCAGTTAAGTGGTCATAATATTTCTCAAAAAGAATATTGCCATCCTTGAGTATCAATAATCCGTCTATATACCAATTCCTTGCAATCTCATCAATTGATTGCACTCGACCTTCATGCCTAATGTTAAAGTCATCAAAAAAAGCTTCATCTTTTACAAGAGGCAAAGTTTGATCATTATCGTGCATAATATTGACAGTCGGTAATACTTCGCGAATATGGCTATAACTCCATCTATTAATTGGCCCGAACTGAAAATTAGAGAGTGTTAAATTATCCGGTCGATCACTATTTTCGCCCAGACTAACGCTAGAGAGAAAACAGCAACAAAGACTTAATAATATGAGCGCTTTTTTTACATTCATCACGCAACACTACACAATCTTACAAAATTAGTGAAGGTTAGAAGTTAGATTTGAGAGAACAGATCTAAACCTAAAATAAGGGTTTACAGATAAAAAGTACACCAATAAGTAGTTGCAAATAGACCACAGATCTTCCAAAATAATATGGTATTAAATAAAGAGAATATTTTATGCCCAGAGTCACATAGGATCCTATGCGGTCTACCTACTGTAAGGCCAAATAAAAATGACCCATAAAGTCAACATAACTGTCTCTAGCGACCAAATACCCAAGAAGTATAGAGCCTTCAGGCCTAAATTAGTTCAACTTTTAGGGAGGTGGTTTCTCAAGCTATTTAATTGGAGAGTTGAAGGCTCATTACCCGCAGTGCCTGATAATCAGAACACCATTATCATCATTGGCCCACACACATCCAATTGGGACGGAATTTTTGGCTTTGCTGCATTATTAGGGCTGGATGCAAAAATCACTTTCTTTGGTAAACACAGCTTGTTTAAGCAACCTATTTTAGGGGTATTCTTAAAATACATGGGTGGAATTCCTGTCGATAAAACCAAGCCAGGTATCGGCCTAACAGATATTGCGATACAAAATATGTCTAAGCTAAATGGTTCTTTGCTGGCAATGTCACCTGAAGGAACTCGCGCGAAGACTGAAAAACTTAAATCAGGATTTTTAAGGATAGCTCATGCCACAGAGGGCAAGGTATTTTTCGCCGCTTTTGACTTTGGAAACAAAAAGATATTATTAGATTCATTTTTTGA
>JAPKEL010000073.1 GCA_028822065.1 Woeseiaceae bacterium
TTTCGGGCAACGGATTTTAAGTCCTTACTTAAAACATTATTTCATCACCTTTAGAATTGGATTCGCTTTGACACTCTTGAGTTCTAAGGCCTCTAGTATGCTTCCTATAATATCCTCTTGTTGCTCAATACCCACCGAAATACGGATAAGATTCTCGGAAATACCTGCTTTTTCTTTCTGCTCGGGACTCAATGCCGCATGTGTCATAGTATAAGGATGACATACTAAACTTTCAAAGCCACCTAAAGATTCTGCCAATGAAAAATACTCTAAATATTTAAAAAATTTCTCAACCTCTTTCAATCCAAACTTAATTTTAAAACTCAATATTCCACCGAAACCTGATTGTTGCTTCTTGGCAATGGCATGGGTTGGATGACTAGTAAGACCAGGATAGTAGACTTTCTCTACTGAAGAATGTCCTGAGAGTACTTGTGCTAATGCAAGAGCATTTTTCTCATGAGCTTGCATTCTAAGCTGTAATGTTCGTAGTCCCCGGAGTGTTAAATAGCTATCAAATGGAGCGCCAGACAAACCAAGAATATTGGCCCATTCCTGCATTGTTTGATGTAGAGTTTTAGTTTTTGCTACTACAATCCCTCCTACAACATCGCTATGACCATTGATATATTTTGTTGTTGAATGGATCACTATATCGGCCCCCAATGCAAATGGAGTCTGGAAAATTGGCGTTAAAAAAGTGTTATCTACGACCAATAATGTATTACTTTGTTTCAGAATCTTGGATATAGCCTGTATGTCAACAATACGTAGCAATGGATTGGAAGGTGTTTCTACTAAAACTATTTTTGGCTTGTATTGATTTATTGCTTGATGCAATAAGTTCAAATCCCTTTGATCCACAAACTTAACACGCAGTAATCCTCGTTCTTCAAGCCGTGAAAAAAGCCTAATTGTGCCTCCATAACAGTCATGTGGAATCAATACATAGTCATCGGAATTAAGACATGCGGTAACAAGGGTTATGGCTGCCATACCTGAACTTGTGACCGTGGCTCCATAACCACCTTCAAGTACTGTCACTGCTTCCGCCAATGCGTCCCGAGTTGGATTTGCTGTTCTGGTATAATCGTATTGTTGTTCTACTCCAAATTGTTTGAAGGCGAAAGTCGATGATAAGTGAATCGGAGGTATTACTGCTCCGAATTGCTCGTCTGATTCCAGCCCAGCTCTAACAGAAAGTGTAGTCTTGCTTATATGTTGTTTCACTTTGCTTCTCCCCTAAAGTACATCAAGAAGATAATGCTTATAGGGATTCAATTGCCTATAGCCACATCATTTTGCCACCTTACTTAAGCCAGCAGGTTGGCGAGAGACTTAACTCTGCTCTTAATGCTTGCGCCTGTTTACTTAGGTCAGGCATAAAAAAACCCATCAGCTTTCACTAGACGGGCCCTTAGGTCTGTTTAGCTGTATTTATAAAGCACCCGCAAGCTGACTCAAATTGGTGCACTGATCATTTTACAAAAAAATTGTTAAAATGCAACTTATATATAAGAAATACATAAAGCTGCACTTGCAAGTATGCCTTAGGATGAGGTGCCCAGAGCCGGAATCGAACCGGCACGTTCTTTCGGACAACGGATTTAATTTCCCTTACCCGGTCCGTATATAATTTTTCCGGGTCTGTTGCCATTATGTTTACCTTCTTCAACAACTATTACACCATTCACGATTACAAATTTCATGCCAACTGAATATTGATGAGGATTTTCAAATGTAGCCTTATCGATTATTTGATTAGAATCAAATATTGCGATATCTGCATAGTATCCTTCTGCAATTAAACCCCTATCATGAATACCTAATCTTTTAGCGCTTTGGCTACTCATCTTTCGAACAGCTTGCTCTAATTTTAAAATACCTCGCTCTCTTACATAGTATCCCAATACCCTAGCAAAAGTTCCATATTGCCTTGGATGTGGGGTGCCCTCATCAAATATACCGACTGGGCCATCAGAACCGATTGCAGTGGCGGGATGTTGCATTATTCTGTCTACATCATCAGGATTTATGGCGTGATACACCGCTGTAACACTTCCTTTCTCAAGTATAGTAAAAACAGTTTCTGCTGCATTTTCAGCGGATGGCTTCATTCCCATCTCAATCGTAATTTCTGCAAGATTTTTCCCTGTCATTGATGGATCCCAAGAATTTCTAGCAATAAATATATTCTTTGGATCTCCGCCTCCTCTTCCGTATAGAATCTTTTTAATAACTTCATTCTTAATAATCTCTCTGGTTTCAGGGCTTCTAATTCGTTGGAGCATTCTTTCGTTTCCACTTTCCTGAGCCCATTGAGGTATTAAAGCCTTTAAACCAGTTTGAGAGGCAGTGTATGGGTACTGATCGATTGTTACGTCAATTCCTTCGTTTCTGGCTGTATCCACCAATCGCAAAGTTTCAACAGAAAGTCCCCAATTCTCCACACCGATTACCTTATGATGAGTAATTTGAACTGGAATACCGCTTTCTTGGCCAATGCGAATCGTTTCTTTAACAGACTGAATTATCTCCGAGGTCTCTTCACGAATATGTGATATATAAATTCCGCCGTACTCTGCGACAACCTTTGACAATTCAATTATCTCTTCAGAAGATGCGTAACTTCCTGGAACATAGAATAAACCAGTAGACATACCCAAGGCGCCATCTTCCATGGCTTCACGAATTAATTTCTTCATTTGTGTTATTTCAGATCTTGTAGGTTTACGATCTTCTGTTCCCATAACCATTTGTCTGAGAGTTCCGTGACCCACAAATGTACTCCAATTTGGACTGATTTTTTTGTCAATGATCGCATCATAATGATGATCGATTGGAAAAGGAGAAGCACCATCATTACCCTCAGTAAGCGTTGTGACGCCCTGAAGAAGAGCACTTTCTGCTCCTGGAACATCAAAAATACCGCGAAGTGCATGCGTATGTGGATCGATAAAACCAGGAGTAACTACCAAACCATCAGCATCAATGATTCGTTCTGCGTTTTCTTTTGAAAGATTTCCGATTTCAACTATTCGATCATCTTTAAGAGCAATATCAGCAATAAACCATGGATTGCCTGTGCCATCAACCACCCTTCCATTGGTTATTAAGATGTCATAGTGAGTCAAATCATTCGCAGAACTACTCTTATCAAAACCAATAAATAGAACTAATGACGAGAAAAAGAATAAGTTTTTGAAAATTTTAAAATACATCTTATTAATTTAAACCGTTGATCTCATTTGTATTTTCTGAATTTTCTGATAAATAACATAAGCTGCAATAAGGCCAATCAAGCTAAAGAAGGAAACTATTAGAAACAGGTACTGATACCCAGAAGCACCCGGATAAGCATCTAAAATAATACCCCCTAAGGTTGGCATAAATATATCTGGCGTGTATGCAATTACTGAAATAATGCCTGTTGCGGTGCCTGTGAATGCTAGTGGTACACTACTTTGCTCCAAGAGAGAAAAATAAGTTCCCCTAAGTGCATAGACAGCGGCTGTAAGAATGGCAACATTGATTATTAGATAAGGTAAGAGTGCTGGAGAACCCGGAATAAGAGTAAAGGTTAAGAAACCAGCAGTCATAATGATGCAAAATCCTAATATAGCTTTTGCGGGGCCAATTTTATCTGCAAAAAACCCAGCTGCAATGGCGGCAAAAGGCGTGACCCAGTATTTACCAGCTCCTATAGCGCCACCGCCAACTTCACCCAATTCATATACTTCAGTCGCATAAGGGGTAAAAAAGATCGTTCCCCACATTGCGGTATTGGTTGCCATTATAATAAGTGCGATTAACCAAATGACGGGTAATCTTAAAATATATATGATTTCACTGATGGTCACTTTTGGCTGTTTTTTATTATTAGATATGTCATCACTCATAATTCGCCATACCAAAAGCGCTAGAACTAAAATATAAAAAGATATCATTATGATAATTTCAGGGACAGCCCTATCATCACCTCTGCTATATGCAAAAATCATTAACAAAATCGTTGTTGATATCACGTCGGAAATACTTCTGCCTCCCTCAAGTATACCGTAGGTCTTTCCTTGATCCTCTTTACTGCCCCAACAACGTGCTGCTTTGATCATGGCTGACCATAATATGCCTGCGCTGGTTAGACCCCATATTGCGAATAATATTAGGCAGGTTTCAAAAGACGGCAAGGTCGAAAAGACAAAACCCGCTAGTGCGGTTATCACGAGGGCAATAGTTATGAGTTTTCGCGGTGAAAATCGATCTGCTAACCATCCTCCAGGGAAATAAGCGATTAAAGACACAGCTCCGAAGGTGCTTAAAAGAATTCCCATTTGTGTTTTTGTAAACCCAAAGGCATTTTGCATGGGAATATAAAAAATATCTGAAAATAAAGGTAGCCAAAAAATAACACTCCCAGATAGGCATAATAACCCCATCGTTAGCCATTTTTCAGTAAACGTCATTTACGCCCTAGACTTAAAGTGACGCAATAAGAAATAGTTTTTTAAGATACATCAAACCACCTTACACAACATTATAAAATTTGTGAAGGTTAGGTGTTGAGTTAAATAAAAACACAAAAACTTTGAGA
>JAPKEL010000074.1 GCA_028822065.1 Woeseiaceae bacterium
AGTCAAGCTGTTATGGCAGCGCTAGAGCCATCTTATTACCCTCCATCACTTCACGGCTTACGCGGAAGTCATCCAGGGTCAAATGATGCTGCACACGCAAGAGCGTGGAACAAAGGAAATGATTGGGGTCCAACTTCCGATTTAAGAGAAGAATATGATTTAGTTGTCGTTGGCGGAGGCGTCAGCGGTCTTGCGTCTGCTTATTTTTATCAGCAAGAGCATGGCAGAGATAAAAAAATACTCATCCTCGATAATCACGATGACTTTGGTGGCCATGCAAAACGTAATGAGCATGATGTAGATGGAAATTTACTCATAGGTGAGGGTGGTTCCGAAACAATAGAGCAAACCAGAGACCTTAGTGGTGTTGTCCTCAATCTACTTGACGATTTAGGTTTGAATTTAGATCGGTTTAAAATGACGTATGATTCTAGTTTTTTCAAGAGACATGGTCTTGGAGCTGCAACTTATTTTAATGAGAAAGTATTTGGTGAAGATAAGGTAGTAAAGCATCCATATGGAGATTACCCTGGTTTTATGGAAGGACTTTTGAAGTCGACTCTCTCTTATGAGCAAGCTGTAGCACAAGCGCCGTTAAGCAAGACGGGTAAACAACAATTATTAAGAGTAATGCAAGGTAACCCAAAGTCATTAAACATACCAAAATCACAATGGCAGCAATATATTCAAACGCATTCTTATTTTGATTACCTGACTAATACATTAGGCGTTGATAACCCTAAAATACTAACGATGGCTAGAAATTCTATTGTCGATTATGGAGGCACACCAGATGTTATGACCATGCAAGGAGCAATAGAGGGTAGTGCGTTAGGGATGAATGCTGTTGCTTGGAGCGAGGCTTTTGCGGAGGGATCAGCGCCCGTAGATTACATTGATAAAGGTGATGGAACATATGCAGCAGAAGATCCTTTTATTCATCATTTTCCAGACGGTAATGCGACGATCGCACGTATGCTAGTTAAGAAGATGGTTCCCGAAATTGGGCCTGGGGAGAATGTTGAAGAGATCGTGCTATCTAAGTTTAACTATGACAAATTAGATCTAGCTAAAAATAATGTTCGAATTCGATTAAATAGTACTGTTATCAATGTCAAACATCTTGGTAATCCAGCCAATTCTGATGCTGTGATGGTTAGTTATATTAATAATAATAAGTCTTACCAAGTTAAAGCAAAAAATACCGTATTGGCTTGTTACAATATGATGATTCCTCATATAGTCTCAGGATTGCCACAAGATCAATATAAGGCATTAAGTAAGTTAACAAAGATTCCGTTACAATTTTCTAATGTCGGCATGAAAAATTGGAGAGCAATGAAGGAAATTGGGGTGGGCATGGCCATGTCACCAGGAAATATACATCAAGCAGTAAATATGGATTTTCCGGTTAGTGTCGGAGGTTATGAATACACTAAAACGCCAGATGATCCTTGTATTCTTCATATGAGATGTTGCCTCCAAGGAGATACGCCAGGGGCTCCTGCAGAAGTACAATTTCGCGAAGCAAGATACAGAATGCTAGGACTTGATTTCAAACATTATGAGTTAGAAATCAGAAGTCATTTAGAAGGTATGTTTCCAAAAAAATTATTCAATTTTGATAAAGACGTACAGAGTATAACGGTCAATCGGTGGGCTCATGGTTATTCGTATGGTAACCCAGGTAAAATTGGTCGTCGACCATTTGGTAGAATCACTATTGCCAATAGTGATGCGGTCAATAGCTCACTTGTTCAGAGAGCTATTGATGAGGCATGGAGAGCTGTAAAAGAATTAGGATAGATTTTAATAAAGATAAGTTAACTATATTTAAGAAATTATTCTAGGAGAAAAATATTAAAATTTTAATATTATTTTTACTTGGTATGCTTTCCAGCAATTTATTTGCTGATGACAATCAATTACCACAAAAAATTGATGCTATATTTGCAGATATGAACATCAATGAAGCCCCTGGTTGTTCTGTTGGGGTAATTAAGGATGGCGCATTTATTTATCGTGCTGGTTATGGCTTAGCCAATCTTGAGCATAGTATTAAAAACTCACCGGAATCTGTTTTTAGAATTGGCTCTATTAGTAAGCAATTCACTGCCATGGCAATTGCATTATTAGAAGAAAATAATAGCATTTCTTTTGAGGATTCAATGCAAAAATACATACCTGATCTTATAGATTACAAAGAACCTGTAAATTTAAATCATGTAATTCATCATTTTAGCGGCCTTGGAGATTATGAATACAGTGATTATCCTGATTATCCCAATCGTTTTTTTAATGCGGTTGGTGGGGAATTCCGATGGGGTAATGAGGACTATATGTCTAACGAAGAGATATATACATTATTCAAGACATTACCATTGATTATGAAACCAGAAACTAAATATTGGTATAGCAATCTAGGTTATGGTCTTTTATCTTTAGTGATAGAGAACGTCAGTGGCATGTCATTACGTGAGTATGCGGATAAAGAGATATTTAAACCATTAGGCATGAATGATTCCTTTTTTAACGACAATGTTAACTTGGTTGTTAAAAATAGGGCAGACGGTTACTCTCCCAGAGAGGGTTATCCTAGTGAATTTGTGATAAACATGACAAATTTGAGTAATGTTGGAGATGGAGGTGTTTATACTTCCATAAATGACTTTATAAAATGGGATCAAAATTTTTATAAAAATCAACTGGGCGAGAGTTCGCACGAATTGATAGAAACAATGGAGAAGAATTTCTTTCAAATTTCCGGGCAAGAGAATAACTCAGAAGTGAATAATCAGAGAGGTATTTCCAGTTATGCTTTCGCTCAATATATTGACGAGAAATATGGTCATAAAAGATGGTCGCATTCTGGCTCATGGGTCGCATATACCGCATATTATTCACGCTTTCCAGAGATAAACTTTTCGGTAGTTACCATGTGCAATAATGAGATGATTCACGCTAAAGATGTTGTAGATAAGATTATGAGTATTTATTTCACAGGTGAGTGATATAATTTTTCAAGCCACCACTTATTAGTCAAAAATCGACTAAAATAGAGAAAAAATCACATGTCTCGTAGTTTGAACGAAAAGTTAGATGACTACCCCAATGCATTGAATATGCTAAAAAATGCGCAAGTCGGATTTTATCAATTTCCAGTGCCTGATGAACATACAAACTGGCGTGTGGAGCAATCCGCGTGGCGGGACACTGCTGTTCTTTTCGAACAATCGTACCATATGACTGATATTTATATTTCAGGACCGGATAAAATTCGCCTCCTGTGTTCAGTCTCATTAAATAATTACTCTAACTTCACCACTATGAAAGCAGCACAGATCGTGGTGGTTTCTGATAGTGGCCATATCGTTGGTGATGCTGTGGTTTTCCACCTGCAAAACGGCGAACTGCAAGTTGTTGGGAAACCATCGTGCGGCAATTTTATTGAATATGCCGCTCAAAAAGGTGATTTTGATATCACATTACGCAAAGACGTTCGTGTGCTTGAGGGCGGCAGCCAACGCGAGATGTATCGCTTCCAAATTCAAGGGCCTAACGCTTTCAAGATACTTGAGGTGCTCAATGGCGAACCAATGTCCGAACTACGGTTCTTTGGAATGTGCGAATTTAAGATCGCAGGCTGTAAAGTCACTGGGTTGCGTCATGGTATGGCCAATGCACCGGGGCTTGAATTCTGGGGCCCGTATTCTGAGCGTGAAAAAGTGTTAGATGCCGTTATGGAAGCAGGTAACGAATTCGGCCTAAAACGCGGTGGTGGTCGAGCATACTCCACAGCTGGTCCACAGTCGGGTTGGGTCGGTGCGGTATTACCTGCCGTCTACACTGGCGACGACATGATCGAATATCGCGACTGGCTCACTGACCAAAGCTACGAAGCGACACTTTCGGTTGGTGGCAGCTGGGACAGCGAAAACATCGAAGACTACTACTTTGATCCTTGGGACGTCGGTTACCACCGGATGATCCATTGGGATCACGAGTTCAAAGGGCGTGAAGCCTTGATAGCCAAAAAGGACAAACCGCACCGTCAAAAAATCTGGTTGCAATGGAATCCAGAGGACGTTATTAAAATACAAAATTCGATGCTAAACGATGGCCCAAACTATAAATACCTCGAAATGCCCGCGGCCCACTATGCAACCTGTCCTTTCGACAAGGTACTGATAAATGGCAAACAGGCTGGTATGTCGGTTTATGCGACTTATACAACAGCCGTTGGCGGTTGGTTCTCAATCGGCATCATCAATGAAGCAGACATAGAATTTGGCAATGGAGTCGAGCTGGTTTGGGGCGAACCAAACGGCGGATCGGCCAAACCCACAATAGAGCCGCACGAACAGACCACGATTCGGGCAATCATGACAAAAACTGCGCTGGGATAAAACCAGTCAGCTGACGATCTGAGAACAGTTTGAGAACAGTAAGTGCCTCAAACACTATT
>JAPKEL010000031.1 GCA_028822065.1 Woeseiaceae bacterium
AGTTTTCTTTTTAGTAGTTTTCTTTTTAGTAGTTTTCTTTTTAGTAGTTTTCTTTGATGGAAGTGAATGTAGCAACAAATTATTTATCCTTTTAACATACTCTGCAGGATTTTCCAGTTGCTCACCATCGGCTATCAAAGCATGATCTAAGATCGTGTTAGCCAAAGAGTCAAAGGCGTCACTATTAGGAGTATTAGATAGTCTATCGATCAAATCATGCTGCACATTAACTTCTAATATTGGTTTAGAGTCTGGCATTTGTTGGCCAGAAGCTTCCATCATTCGTCGCATTTGCGGTGGCATATCTTGCTCAGAAGTAACAACACAAGCGGCTGATTCCACCAATCTTTGACTAATATTGATAGTTTCAACACGGCTTTGTAAAGCATTTTTCATATTATTGATCAAATCTTCATGTTGACTATTTATAGTTTCCTGATCCAAGGTATTTTTATCTTCCGGTAAATCAATTTTACCTCGGCCAACATCTTGAAATTTCTTACCCTCACATTCCGGCAAGTGGTCAGCCATCCAAGGATCTATTCTATCTGTAAAAAACAATACCTCAATTCCTCTTTTTTCAAGCTGCTCTAAATGAGGGTTTGATTTTGCGGCAGCATAATTGTCGGCTAATAGATAATATATTTTATCTTGATCTTTTTTGGCATGCTCCAAATATTCATTAATAGATCTGGTCTGGTCTGCAGATTTTGTTTGTGTAGATGAAAAACGTAAAAGTTTGATCAATTTTTCGCTATTTTTGGTTTCTTCTACAAAGCCCTCTTTGATGACAGCCCCAAACTCTTGCCATAAATTGCCATAAATTTTTTGATCTTCCTCTTTGTCTTTACCAGCCAACTTGCTTAATATATCGAGCACACGTTTCGTCAATGCTGCTTTAATTGCATCAATTTCTGGATTTTTTTGCAACAACTCTCGAGAAATGTTTAATGGAAGATCAGAGGCGTCAATCACTCCTTTGACAAAACGAAGATACAAGGGTAAAAATTGTTCAGCATCATCCATTATGAATACACGCTTAACATATAATTTTAAACCTTTTGGAGCTTCACGATTCCATAAGTCAAAGGGTGCCCGAGATGGGATATAGAGAAGACTTGTATATTCGCGTTTACCCTCAACTTTATTGTGACTCCATTGAATTGGGTCAGAAAAATCATGGGCGATATGCTTATAGAACTCCTTATATTCATCATTGGTCACTTCATTTCTCGGTCGATTCCAAAGCGCTGTGGCTGAATTAATAACCTTCACTTCATCTTCTTTATTGATTTCATCATTTAATTCAACTGGGAATGCAATATGATCTGAGTATTTACGGATTAAATTCTCTAATCTTAATTTTTCTGAAAATTCAGTTTCGCTTGATTTTAGATGCAGCGTAATGGTTGTTCCTCTTTCGAGACGATCAATATTTTCAATCGTAAATTTACCTTCACCTTTAGATTGCCAACGATGTGCCGACGAACTCTTGCTTCCAGCTCGACGTGTGTCAACCGTGACTTTATCCGCTACAATAAAAGCCGAATAAAAACCCACACCAAATTGCCCGATAAGTTGAGCATCTTTTTTTTCATCACCAGTCCGTTTACTTAAAAATTCAGCTGTTCCTGATTTGGCAATCGTTCCTAGATTTGCAACTAATTCTTTACGGGACATGCCAATACCATTATCAGTGATTGATACTGTTTTATTTTTAGAGTTGCAGGTTATATTAATTTTAAGATCAGGTTGACCCTCTAATAAATCGGCTTTTGCTAATGATTCAAATCTCAGTTTATCTGCCGCATCTGAAGCATTCGATATTAACTCTCTTAAAAATATCTCCTTATTACTGTATAGAGAGTGAATCATTAAGTGCAATAATTGTTTTACTTCAGTCTGAAAGCCCAATGTTTCTTTATTTTTCTTATCACTCACTACGTTTTACCCCTTCACTCAAAAAGATGATGTTCTCTCAATTGACAGAACGAAAAAATATAAAACTACGATGGAGGCGATAGTCGCCTTTTCAAGGGGTAATTAATATTTTTATGAAGATTGCAGTGCATCTTAAATACATTAAACTACTGTATGCTTAAGTTAATGAATTTTTATTAATAAATTACTAATGAACCAAAATAAACGAAAACCACTCTATCATTTCCTTATGCCATCAGATTGGCCCATATGGTTTATTTTATGTTTACTAAGGGTTAATAGCTCCCTTTCTTATCTAAGACAAATTAAGCACGGTAAATTTTTAGGTCGATTAGGACATAAGGTACTCTCGAAAAGAAGAGCAATAACCCGTCGAAATCTATCATTAGCTTTTCCAGAACTATCAATCAAAGAACGAAATAAACTTGCTCTTGAACATTTTGAGGCTATGGGAGTGTCATTGGCTGAGCTGGGTTTGAGTAGATGGGGTTCGAAAGAAATGCTGCTCGAGAACTCCGCTTGGGAAGGCAAAAAATACGTACAAGAGGCCCTAAATACCGGACGCGGCATCATTCTTCTTAGTGCTCATTTTACCTCATTAGAAATAAGTGGGCGTATCTTAAGATATAACTTTCCTGAGTTTGATGTGGTTTATCGACGCAATCGCAATGCATTTATAACTGAAATATTACGTTCCACCCGAGAAATTTATGCTCGGACTGCTATCGAAAAAAGGGATATCAAGAGCATGATCCGCAGCCTAAAAAATGGCGGTACTGTGTGGTATGCCCCTGATCAAAGCTATAATCAAAAACAATCCGAAGTCTTGTCATTTTTTAATATACCTGCAATGACTAATACGGCAACCAGCACTATAGCTAAAATTGGGAATGCAGTGGTATTACCGTTCTTTCCAAGACGCTTACCTGAGGGTGGTTACATCCTAAAATTTTTGCCATTAATGAATAATTTTCCAAGTAATGACTCTAAAGAAGACACAAAAAAATACATCAGAATTCTTGAAGAACAAATTCGATTATGTCCAGAACAGTATTATTGGATTCATCGGAAATATAAAAATCTACCAGAAAATTACGAGGATTATTACAAAGACCTTGATGCATGGGAATAGCCATCAAGTAACTCAAGCCAATCAGATGGTTTGAAATTTGTACTGCTTTTTTCATTACATATTTTTTTAAGCGATCGTTTTAGGCGTTTCAAATTATCATGACGCCATTCCCCAGGGCTTAATATTTTACTTTTATCAAAATCAATTAGCCACATATTGGTATCCTCATCAATTAATATATTATAAGCATTCAAGTCAGCATGACAGAGACCAACATTATGAAATTTAGAAATATGCGCGCCAACTTTTTTCCAAAAATTCTCGAAAATATTTCCTGTAATGACATAAGAAGCCAGTGATTTAACAGTAGGTATCTCCTGGGTAATTATATCTGCCGTATAAAACATACCTTTTTTTATAAAGTGAGCAGCCACAGGGACGGGGACAGGCAAATTAAATGTTAAAAGCTTCCTAATAAGTCGCCACTCTTCAAAAGAACGTGTTCGCCATTTTCCCGTCCAAATATAAGCATCATAAGAAAATTTTGCAGCCATGCCCCCGCGAACAAAATGTCGCATCACAAATTTCCCCTGGCTGTCCCCTACAAAGAATACCTGACCTCGACCACCAATCGTCTTAGGTATTAAATTTACTTCTGCCCACGAATCAGGTACAAATAAATCGTCCCTAACATCTGATATGACTGTATTATCATAAAGAATCGCCCCATTAAAAATCTTATGTACGATAACAGTCAAAATTATATCTCCAACTTGCTGTATTTATGAAAAATAAAAAAGTAATAAAAAATATCTGCATAGTCCGTTTATCTGCTATTGGTGACGTCTGTCATACATTAGCAATTGTTAGGGCGATCCAAACTCAATCTCCAATTACTAAGATTACATGGATTATTGGCAAAGTTGAATCAACTTTAATTGCAGATATTAAAGGAATTGAATTTATTATCTTCGATAAAAGTAAAGGTTTCACCGCCTATAAATCTATATATCATCAACTAAAAAATCGCTCATTTGATGTTGCCCTCCTACTGCATGCCTCTTTGAGGGCTAATATCATTTCTAAAATGATTAAGAGCCCGAAAAAAATCGGCTTTGATTTAAAGCGTGCCAGAGATTTCCAATGGCTTTTTTCAAACCATAAAATACATTCTTCTGGTAAGCATGTATTAAGCACAATGTTTGATTTTATAAAAATTCTGGGCATGCAGAAAAGAAATCTTTATTGGGGCATTCCATTGAACAACGATGAGCTATCTTTTGCTAAAAGCTCCTGTAAAAGTGACAAAGTAAACGTTGTAATCAGTCCTTGTAGTAGTGATCGATATCGTAATTATCGAAATTGGGAAATACAGAACTTTCAAAAAATTATCAGCTATCTCATCGAAAAATACCAATGCCGTATTATATTAACTGGAGGAAAAACAATTAGTGAGAGAGAATATGGCTATCAATTATCAAAAACTAATAAACTGTCGATAGTAAATCTAATTGGTAAAACCTCCTTAAAGGAATTGGCCGCTATCATCAATGCGTCTGATTTGGTTATTTGTCCAGATTCTGGGCCAGCTCATATCGCTACAGCATTCAATACTATGGTTCTTGGATTGTACGCTTCTTCGAATCCCAATCGAACTGGTCCATATGAGAGTGAAAAATATACCGTCAATACTTACCCAGAGGCATGCATAAAATACCTGGGCAAGCAGGCAGCAAGAGTGCGTTGGGGGCAACGTATTAGAAGTCCAGACGTGATGACCTTGATTACAATTAAGATGGTAAAAGAAAAAATTGATGATTTTTTTATCACATTAGAAGAAAATAGGTAATTTTAAGTGAATATAATAGCATTTAACAACTTTTTGATGAATTTATATATAGAAGAATAAAAATATTTTAAGTTAATAACCGTTTTTAGAAGGAGATCGTTGCAAATAGAGACAATTAGTTATCGATTATGATAACTTGACTTTTGTAGAGTGATCTATTTTCTTTTTTATTGGCTCTCTTTAATAAAAACTTCGAGCTCATTTAGAACTTCCTGAGGCCTCAGTTTGAGCAAGCTTTCATGATAACCTTTCCTTCCTGGCCCTTTCCGGTCTCTAATATAACCATTTGTTTTCCTCAACACCTTCGCTTTTTTACTTAAAGGTGGAGTGAATTCAGGGTTGGTTGGTCCATAAAGCGCGAGTAAAGGTGTATCTACAGCCGCTGCAATATGCATTAAGCCCGAATCATTAGTCAAAGCAATATTTGATAAAGAAAGAAAATCAATTGCATCAAGTAAGGTCGTTTTTCCAGTTAAATCATACAAACCATTGGAATTTTTTTTATGGAGTAATGCTTTAATCTCTAACGCAACTTGACTGTCTTTTGCTGAGCCTAAAATACAAACGTTCCAACCCTTTGATAAATAAGTTTGTGCTACTTCTGCAAAATAATCGGATGGCCATTGTTTAGCGGGGCCATATTCAGCGCCTGGCATAATTGCCATAATCGGTTTCTTTAGATTCAAATTCAGTGTTTCGATCATGATAGCTATATTCTCATCTGAAACAGACAAACTTGGTGGCTCTATAACTGGAAGTTGATTACTCAAAGAATCCAGCGCGACAAATCTTTTCACCGTTTGATTCAGGACTTTAGTGTCCATTGTTCGCATATCATTAATTAAAAAATATCGCATCTCGCCTCTATATCCGGTACGAACAGGAATGCCGGCAAACCATGGAATTAAAGCCGCTTTCCAGCTCCTTGTCATGACAATGGCTCGGTCATATTTATTAGGTCTAATCCATTCTGACAAATGAAAACGCTTCATGATCCCAAGCTCTCCATGTTTCATTGGAGATACAATCCCTTTATTCACCTCAGGCATTCTTTTAGTTACAGCCAGTGACCACTCAGGAGCAATAACATCTATCAAAGTGTTTGGGGATTGGTTCAGAATAGTTTTAAAAAGAGACTGGGCCATTACCATATCACCCACCCATGAAGGTCCAATAATAAGTAACTTTGGCTGATTCATATAATCATCCAGATAGATAATTTAAATATTGATTGATTCCCTGATTGATATCTGAAAATTCTATGTCACAACCGGTTCGTCGAAAATTATCAAGATCGGCTGAAGTAAAACTTTGGTATGCATTTTCTAGATCATCTGGAAAATCAATATAATTGATATTCCCTTTTTTATGCCAGTTGATTATTGCATTAGCAACGGCATTAAACGAACTGGGATTGCCAGTTCCAAGATTATAAATTCCTGAAATATGTGAATTTAACAAGAACCATAGGTTAACTGCGCATACATCATCAACATAAATAAAATCTCGTTGTTGCTCACCATCTTTGTACCCATGTGAGCCTTTAAATAGATTAGCGCTACCTTTAGCTTCAATCTGTTTATTAAAATGATAAGCCACACTTGCCATGGAGCCTTTATGTGACTCCCTGGGACCATAAACATTAAAATATCGAAGACCAACAACCTGCTGCTTATTAGTTAATTTAAGCTTTCTAACATATTGGTCAAAAAGTAATTTTGAGTACCCATAAACGTTTAATGGTTTCTCATTTTTCACCTGCTCTTTAAAATTCATAGACGAACCATAAACTGCGGCCGAAGAAGCATAAATAAACCGTACATTTTGATCCAAACAGGCATGTAATAGGATTTTTGAATAAGTAAAATTATTCTTCATCATGTAATGTCCATCCCACTCGGTGGTATCAGAACAAGCACCTTGGTGAAACACACACTTGATATTAGAGAGAAAGGCTCGGTCTTTTTCTATTCGAGATAGAAATTCATCTTGATCCATATAATCCGAAATAGCAGAATCCGCAATATTTAGGAATTTTCTACCCTCAACCAGATTGTCTACGACTATTACTTCTTCTTGTTTTGATTTGAGGAGCGCACGAACTAAATTACTGCCAATAAAACCCGCGCCACCTGTAACAATATACATTGATTCAGCTCTTATTCTTCAAATAATACTCAGCGCCGCAATATGGACATTTGGCTTCACCTGTTTCTTCAATCGGCAAATACACTTTAGGGTGCGAGTTCCATAAATACATTTCTGGCATTGGGCAAGATAAAGGAGTGTCATCGATACTTACTTGATAACGGACCTGCGCATTGGCTTGTGCCAAGTTTTCATTTTCTGCCCCTTTCCTAATTTTCATAATGTGCCCAATTTATGTCCTAAGATAGAATTATATCAAGTAAGTGTATATATTTTCTTCTATTTTTCTAGAAAATAATGCTCCCAAATATTAGTAACTGTATTAATTTTAGTGTTGAAACTTTTGACACTAACCATCTTTGAGCCACCATCTAAAGATAATAAATGTATTTCCTTGCGATAGGTCTTATATATTTCTTGCAACGCAATTTTATGTTTTTCAGAAATAAAGTTACTCAAGAATAAGGCATCTAATTGACGAATATTATCGGTGTAGATTATCAATTGTGGGTGATCTTGAGCATAAGAAAGAACGAGAAACTGTACCAAGAATTCGATATCACCGATACCGCCCGAACCATTCTTTAAATCAAAATACCTCTTGTCAGTTTTATCGAGCTGCAATCGCATTTTCTTTCTCATGGACAATACATCATTTCTCAGGGATTCTTGTTTAACTGAATACATCAGTACCTCTTGCCTGATTTGATCAAAAGCGATTTTGATTTCACTGTCTCCTGCCACTAGCCGTGATCTCAATAAAGCCTGATGCTCCCATGTCCATGCTGTCTTTTCCTGATAACTCTTAAAGGCATTAATGCTAGTTATTAACAATCCCGACTTCCCACTTGGACGTAATCTTGTATCAATATCATAAAGAACACCTGTTGATGTCTGAGTGGTTAATAAAAAAATAAGTTTTTGAGCGAGTCTAGAAAAGAAAATATCATTGCCAATCGAATTCTTAGCATTAGTTACTTGTTGCTCACCTTCCGAATTATGCAAAAAAACTAAATCTAGATCAGAGCCATATGAGAGCTCAAACCCACCGAGCTTCCCATAAGCAATAACACCAAAACTTGCTTTTCTTCTAACTGTATTAATTAAGAATTCTGGCTCTCCAAATTTAATAGTGAGCTCTTGATAGGCCAGTTTTAGTGCATTACTGATGGTTATTTCTGCTATCCGCGTCAACTTATCGCTAACCTTCATAATAGGTATATTCCCATCTAAATCTGCAATAGCTAGATGAAATATAGCATTACGTTGAAATCGACTGATTCGTTCTGTTTGCTTTTCTATTCCCTCATAAGCATTACTAGTTATTTTTTTTGATAATTTACCACTTAATTCTTCAAGATCATCTTCAGATGGATTAAGTATCTCATCCAAGAGTAATGGTGTTCTGGCTATCATTTCCGTCAAATAAATACTTTTTTCACAAAAGAAGATTAGTCGCTCAAGAGCCGCTCTGTTCTCGTTTAGAAATGCAATATAAGCACTCCTTCTTAGAATTTCATAAAGAATAATAATTACTCGCTCTAAAGTTACATGCGATTTCTTATTCAACACCAAGATAGATAATGTATTAGGAAGAAATTGCTCTAGCCTCTGGTAGGTGATCTTATCTATTTTTTGTTGCTTTAAAAATACAAAAAACTCAGAAAGCGTATGAGTAAAAGAGCTTGGTTGATGCATATTATGATTCGAAAAAATTTCATTCCATTCATCCTGAGATGCATTATTTTTTATCATGAGTTTTAAATCATTCGATAAACTATCGTCACTATTATTGCTTTGCCCACGAAATACTATTTCAGAGAATTGCTGACTAACAAATGCTTTGTGCTCTGCATATTCTCCTAACACTTTATCCCATGTTTCATGTCCCAGCATTAAGGCAACTCGAGTCCTATCCAGAGTAGAATGAGGAATTTTATGAGTCTGCTGATCTCTGATGCATTGAATATAATTCTCAAAACGTCGCAAAAAACAATAAGCTAAATAAAGTTGTTGACCAATCTTATAATCTAAATCATGTTCTTTGACAGCCTGATCTAAAGCGTTTTTTAGTTCTGGTTGCCGCAGCAAAGGAGAATTACCCCCTCTTATAAGTTGAATAGATTGAACAATAAATTCAATTTCACGAATTCCACCAGGTCCTAATTTTATATCATCAAATAAATTTTTTCTTAATACTTCTTTTGCGATCATCGACTTTAATTCACGTAAAGACTCCAAGATTCCATAATCTAAATATTTACGAAAAACAAAAGGCTTGATAATAGAATTAATAATGGTATTTCTTTCATTTGTTTGTTTATCTGGAAAAACCAATCGAGCTTTCACATAAGCGTATCTTTCCCATGCTCTTCCATGCTTCAACAAATAATTTTCTAAGGCGGCGTAAGAATAAACTAAACTACCACTATCACCGAATGGTCTTAAACGAGTGTCAACTCGATAAACAAACCCATCATCTAAGTTTTCATTTAAAAGAGATACGACCTTCCTTGCAACTTTAGAAAAATACTCATCAGCGGGAAGATTGTCTTTGCCATTACTGATTCCATTTTCAGGGTATAGAAATATTAAATCTACGTCAGATGAAAAATTCAATTCTGAACCACCTAATTTTCCCATAGCAAGAATATTAATTGGCATTTTATGATCTTCAAAGGGTATGAATCCATAACGTGATTCAATTAATCTTGAGGCATACTGAGCGGCCGAAATAATCGCATATTCAGCCAATTTAGATAAAGCAGAAAGAGTTTCATTTAGATCACAACCACAAACTACATCCCGCCATAAAATATGGATAAGACATTGATTGCGAATCTGACGAATTTTTTTGAGATACAAGTCTTCAGTAATATTTTTATTGTCTAATTGAGAAAATAAAATATTTAATCTTTCTTGATCAAGAGGACTATTAAAGTTTTGTAAATTAATCTGTGTTGCAAACCAATCCCAGTTCTGCAAAAAAGTATTTGCAGCAAACTCACTGCATGCTATTAATTTAACTAATGCAGCAAAATCTTTTTCATCTTTTATGAACTGAACTTGATCGGATGAATTTTTCTCCTGCAGGCGACTTAACCAGATTAATACCTGATCATGGAGCTCCATCGGAAGATCCTGAAGTGTTTCATCAATTTTATTTTGATCTTCCATAGACATCTGTATCTTTAGTCAAAAACATAATCAATGCAATATGTACGAAAACATAAATGATACAATTTAAAAATGAATACACATAAACATTTACTTATAGTGCATCACACGCAATCGGGTTCTACAAAAAAAATGACCGATGCAATCATTAATGGTGCAAAACAAGAAAACATTATCATTCGTTCTCGTTCGGCACTGAAAGCCAATTCAGAAGACCTTTTATGGGCTGACGGGCTCTTACTTGGAACACCAGAAAATTTTGGCTACATGAGTGGCGCCATGAAACATTTCTTGGATGAAGTATTTTATGATTGCCTTGAAAGAGTAAATGGTCTGCCGTATGCGATATACATTAAAGCAGGTAATGATGGCACTGGAGCAAAAAATAGTATCGAAAAAATATTGTCAGGTTTATCGTTAAAAAAAATCCAAGATCCAGTAATTGCGATTGGATCATTAACCGAATCCGTCATTAAAGAATGCGAAGAATTAGGCCAATTAATGGCAATGGGTCTTACAGAATCTATATTTTAATTCTCATAAAGCCATCGGATTAGTGTTTCTTGCACCTCTTCACCATAACCCCTATGAATATCATCAAAGTTTTGAATAATTGCGAAAGCATATCGTTTTCCATTTTTTGAATACAAATAACCAGCCATTGAACTTACATGATCAATCATACCTGTCTTGACATGCAGCTTACCTGTGAGCTTGTCATCAACAAACCTCTCTAACATGGTTCCATCTAATCCTGATAATGAAAGCGAAGCCATAAATTCTGGCATAAAGGGGCTTTTATATGTATCTAGGAGAACCTCAACCACTTGCTCTGTTGTTAATCTTGAGTGACGTGACAAGCCAGCCCCGTTATCATAATCAAAACCAACTCTACTCAGAGATTTATCCTTTAACCATTCATTAATAACCATGCGACCTTTTTTTTGTGTAGCAGGAAGAGGATATCTCTCTGCGGCTAAGGTTAAGAGTAAATTCCTTGTCATGACGTTATTGCTATGTTTATTAATATTCCCAATGACATGAGACAAGGACTCGGAATCATGAGAGAAAAAAGGTGCATCTAATGGCTCAAATTCAATGTTTCGCCAATTACCTGATAACTCCCCTCCAACTTGATGCCAGATATTTTTAAACAAGGCATAAGTGTATTCATTGTGAGACAACATAGATCGGTACAAACTGAAATCTTCACAAGTATCAGGAAAAGTGCCCATAAAAGTTAGTTGATTAAATGCTTTATTTGGCACCATCCTTAAACCACGCTGAAACCCTTCACAATCCCCTTCGATAGGAATCAATTTATTTATAACACTTAAATTTTCAAGCTTTGGATCTTGAATAATATTAACCGTGTTATTTCTTATATCTGCTTCTACATCGAACTGTATGGCTTTAAAATTAAACATAAGGGCATTAGGGCCTACATTATATGTTCTAAGAGGCTCGTTATCGAACGCACCGGGAACATAATTTGGGTGAGAGAAATAACTATCATCGAGCAGCAAATCTCCAGTAATATTCCTAATTCCTCTTTTACGAAGATTTCTTAACATTCCCCAAATTTTTTCAGAGGTTAAATATGGATCACCAAATCCTTTAATAATAAGATCTCCATCCAATACCTCATTCTCAAGAGTGCCACTAAAATAAAAATCGGTATGCCATTGATAAGCTGGACCAAGCTTATCAAGCGCTACGGCAGTGGTTAATATTTTCATGACTGAAGCGGGATTTTTTGGAGTTGATGAGTTCCAAGATAATATAACTTCATTATTATCTATATTAACCACATAGGCACTCAGTGATTCAGGAGGCAAATCTCTAAGATTGAGGATAGCTCGAGTCTCTTTTGGCAGTGTTGTAATAACCTCATTCGCACCCAAGAGACTTATGAAAGTTGATGAAAAATATACAACAATAGTTAAAAATAAAATTCCTTGTTTTTTTATCACCATCTATCACTATCCACAATTATAAAAAACTTTCAATTTTCTCTAAATATAATGTTATAAATTATTCTAATAAAAACGTTCCATAATTTGGCCATTATCTTGCAATAAAGTCTACTTCATTACATGATAAATTTTTAAATTTTAGAATAAAATAACCCCTCAAATAATAAGATATTAACCTTAATAATGAGTAATATAGAAAAAAATTTTAATAATCGGTATCCAAAGTGGCTATCAATTTTAATTCACTCTTTAAAGGATAACGACGAAGACTTCACCAAAGCCCCTCTAAAGATTGCACTGCCCCTTTTAGCGATTCCCATGATGATAGAACTCTCCATGGAAGCTATCTTTGCAGTGGTTGATATTACCTTTGTCTCTTTTTTAGGAACTGATGCTGTTGCAGCGGTTGGGATCACTGAAGCTTTAATCACCGTTGTTTATGCTGTTTGTATGGGACTTGGAGTCACCGTTACCGCTATGGTAGCGAGAAGAATTGGTGCCAATAAACCCAAAGAAGCTGCAGAGATTACTGGACAGATAATTTGGATTGCTGGCGTTATATCAATTATTGTTGGATTAATTGGTTATTCTTTTGCTGCAGATTTACTAAAATTACTTGGGGCCAGCAGTAATGTTATTACTATCGGTACCGATTATACCGCCATATTATTTGGTGGATCAGCAAGTATCATGTATCTATTTTTATTAAATGCGGCTTTTCGTGGTGCTGGTGATGCCTCTATCGCTTTTAAAGCCTTAGCACTTTCGAATGCAATTAATATTATTCTTGATCCTTGCCTTATTTTTGGACTAGGTGCGTTCCCAGAAATGGGCGTTACTGGCGCGGCAATTGCAACCACTATAGGAAGGTCTGTGGGTGTACTCTATTTAGCTTACACAATATTTAATGCTAATAATCGCTTAAAACTGAATGCTGATGACTTAATAATTAGAATGAAAAATATCAAAAAAATACTCCGCACATCAATCTATGGCATTAGCCAATTTCTCATCTCGACATCAAGTTGGCTCATTCTGATCAAAATAATTGCTTTATTTGGCACTGCGCCTGTTGCAGCTTACACCATCGCCATGAGACTAATGGAATTTGTATGGTTGCCTGTATGGGGTTTAGGTAATGCAGCTGCAACATTAGTTGGTCAGAACATGGGAGCAAAACAGCCCCAAAGAGCTATAAGATCAGTTCAACTTACCATGAAATATGGATTAATCTTTATGATTGTTATTGGTGTTTTACAATTTGTCTTTGCCAATCAGATTATCAGTTTGTTAAGTGATGATGCTGTGGTGATTTATTATGGAGTCAATTGCCTTAGAATCATTGCCATTGGCTATCCTGCTTTGGCGATCGGTATGATTATCGTACAGTCACTCAACGGCGCGGGTGATATAAAATCGCCCGCAATCATAAACTTCTTATGTTACTGGGTTTTACAAATTCCATTGGCTTATTGGCTTTCAACTAATCCTATACTAGAAGTGAACGGCGTATTCATCGCATTACTGATCGCCGAGGTTACATTGACCATAATGGCATATGCAGTTTTCAAAAAAGGGCATTGGCAGAAAATAAGTATTTAAGGGTTTATAATAAAATGTCATTAGAAAATCTTTTTGAAGCGCATCAAGTTGATCTCTATCGTGATCAATATCAAGTATTTAAAGACTTAAACCTCACGATCAAAAAAAAAGAATCTGTGGCTATTTTAGGTGCTAATGGCTCAGGCAAAACAACACTTTTAAAAGCCATTAATCGAGAAATATACCCAGCCAGTAAACCTAATTCTTGGTTAAAAATTTATGGAAAAGTTAACTGGGATGTATGGCAACTAAGATCGATGATTGGCAACGTCTCAGATGATCTTCATCTCGCTTATAACCCTCAAACTATTGGTATGGAGGTTATCCTTTCAGGGTTCTATTCGAGCATCGGAGTTCATGGATTAATGCAATACAAAATAACCGACCATCAACTAAAAAAAACACAGGATATAATGCGTTTACTAAGTCTCATGGATCTAATGAGAAAACCGCTATCAAAAATGTCAATGGGCCAACAAAGAAGGTGTTTACTTGGTCGTGCGTTGGTTAATAATCCTCAGACACTTCTATTGGATGAGCCAACTACAGGGCTGGATCTAGCAAGTACATTTAAATATTTAAAACTGCTAAGTAATCTTAAGAAAAAAGGACACAATATAATTCTGGTGACGCATAACCTACATGAAATTAGTGATGATATTGATCGTGTTATCTTATTGAACAAAGGAAAAATTATTGCTGATGGCCCTAAAGATGAAATAATAACAGAAGAGAATCTTTCCAGAACGTATGAGATCGATGTTGGATTATCAATAATTCAAGGAAAATACCTACCTTATGCCAAAACTTAAACTATCAGAGAGTTGCTAATAGTAACTTTATTTGGTCAGGATTTTTAATTAAATGCTCCTTGTCCTTCTTGGGTAATTTCTTTATGAGTCGCTCGAGTTTATAAGCATCACTTTTTTCACCCACAACGAAAGAAAAAACTAAATCTAGAGGCCCTTTACCCTGAAGATATTTTGCTCCTTTGTTACTGGATGTGTGCTCGCTTAGTCTCCGATTGATATCAAGTGTGATACCGGTATAGAGACTATTATCATTGCAACGTACAATATATATACTCCATGCCTGCATTATGAAAAGCTATGATTTTTAATTGATATATGATTCTGCTGTATTTTAATTATTTTTTTATTTTTACTTTCCCATAACTCATATAACCACGATTGAAAGCGTTTTCGGTCGATACTATTATTTTGATAATCGCTGTTAATCATCCAGTCTTCAATCGGTTTTTTTTCAACATCAACACTGACCGAACTAAACCTTCCGCACAGTAAATCCCAAAAACTAACTATGCCTTTTGGGTAAACAATGGTGACATCCAAAATCTTATCAAACATGTCACCCATTGCATCTAATGCCAAGGCAAGACCTCCCGCTTGAGGTTTTAATAAACAAGTATAGGGAGATTTACTATTGACTCTTTTTTCTTTCGTAAAGCGAGTACCCTCCACAAAATTAATCACGCTTGTGGGTACGTCTCGAAATTTTCTGCAAGCCTTCTTGGTTGCAATAACATCTTGACCCCTTTTGTTTGGGTGTTTCTCTAAATATTCTTTTGAATATCGCTGCATAAATGGCATATCCAACGACCACCAGGCTACCCCTAAGAATGGCAACCATATCAACTCTCGTTTAATAAAGAACTTTAAAAAAGGGATCTCTCTATTAAATATAGTCTGCAATACAATAACATCCACCCAAGATAGGTGGTTCACTAATAATAAATACCAATCTTTCTTACTTAATTGCTCAAGCCCATGAACATCCCATTTTGTGTGATTAATTCTTGAAAAAATAAAAGAATTACAAGAAACCCATAATGTTGCCATTTCTGATGATAATTTTGTGAATAACTGCCTAAGGAAAACACCCGGAACAATAACTCGAATCAACGCAAATAGAACTAACGGCACAAACCATATAATTGTATTAACAATTAAAATAAAAAGAACAAACATACCTTTAAGATTTTTCATATTCGATAAATAAAAATTAAAATTATAAGTGAAAACTAAAAAACTAAATAAACAGCTACAAAAATAAATGATTCTTTAATCAGTTCTACTCGTAACTTCAAGTAAATGATAGCCAAATTGAGTTTTTACAGGTCCTTGCACCGCACTTATCTCAGCACTAAATACCACTTGATCAAATTCTGGCACCATCATTCCTGGTCCAAATTCCCCTAGATCTCCTCCCTGATTTCCTGAAGGGCACGAAGAATGTTGTTTTGCTATTTCAGAAAAATCAGCGCCATCAATAATTTGGTTTTTGAGTGTCAAGCATTGCTCTTCTGAGTCGACCAATATATGTCTTGCTGTTGCCTTTGCCATAATTATTACCTTTGTTTAGTTTGTATTTAATAAATTATATATATCGTATTTATATTTTTGAATGTGATACCCAAATTGTCTCCAACACTTCATTGAGCCCACTTTTTTTAAACTTCGGTGAACTATTCTCAATGTCATTGTATGATTCTATCTGTATAAGGTCTGACCAATAAGCTAGCATCTCACCAGGCGTTATTGAGTATGGTGGCCCTTGCACAAATCCCTCTTCATATTCCAATGTTATTATAAAACGATACGCGTCTTTGTGTAACAAAGATTTCGTATGTTGAACATAATTAAATCTTTTTTCAGGATGCACCACTACCAATGAACCTCTATCATAAAGTGCATCTGCTTTAGGTAAATTACAATTAAAATAATCGTCACAATAAATTGAAATCGCAATGTCCTCTGCTTCAAATAGTTTTATATTTTTATATAATTTTTCTTTAAAAATTAAATCATTTTCATTAAAAAATGCCATCGCAGCAATTTCTGATATCTCAATCCCAATAACTCGATGCCCGAGACTTGCAAGCCATAGAAGATCTTTTGCTTTTCCACAAAAAGGCACTAAGACTGAACTTGTCTTATCAGGCGGTGTCCAGTGTGTTTTTAATGATGCGTTACCCTGCTCTTCGTGCCAGCCAATTCGATCTTCAAGCCATCTCTTTTTCCATTCTTCAAGCAATTTTCAAGCTCCGTCCGTATAACAAAATTAAATTTCCAATTTATTTTCAACGATACAATAAAGCTTCAGAAAATAAATATATTTAGCTAGAATAATGAATTCAGTATAATAGTTCAGAAATAATCCACATAATTAAACTTCAGATATTATCTGAAAGCCTCCTAAGGGATAAAAATAATGTCATCAGCGACACTCATTAATGGAAAAGAAAAAGCACAACAATTAACCCTAACAATTAAAGAAACAACTGCGCAATTAAAAAAAGAAGGAATCGTACCTGGACTTGCTGTTGTTATTATTGGTGAAGATCCTGCCAGTCAGGTCTATGTTAGAAACAAAAAAAGAACTGCTGAAGAATGTGGCTTTTTCTCAATACAACATACTTTAAATGCAGATGCTGCTCAGCAAGAAGTCTTGAATTTAATTCAAACTCTTAATCAAGACGACTCTATCCATGGTATTTTGGTGCAACTCCCACTACCTAAACACTTAAATGAAGAATTAATTACGCAATCCATTATCCCAGAAAAAGATGTTGACGGATTTCATTATATTAATATTGGTAGATTAGCAGCGGGAGATATTGATAATGCCTTTGTTCCATGCACGCCAGCTGGCTGTATGCTAATGATTGAGGATCATTTGGGCAAGGATCTTTCGGGCTTACAAGCAACTGTCGTAGGTCGCTCAAACATAGTAGGAAAACCTATGGCAAGTCTTCTACTTCAGGCTAATGCGACTATCACTATCTGTCATAGCAGAACTAAAGATCTACCGAGTGTTGTAAAAAACTCGGATATTGTTGTTGCAGCAGTAGGACGACCAAACATGATCAAAGGTGACTGGATTAAACCAGGCGCAGTAGTCATTGATGTAGGTATTAATAGAGTGAGCGTGGAAGAAAATGGGGAAATGAAATCAAAATTAACTGGCGACGTGGATTTCAAAGAAGTGTCTCTGCATGCAAGTGCTATTACACCTGTTCCTGGAGGTGTCGGCCCGATGACAATAGCCATGTTAATGTTTAATACTCTGCGCTCGGCAAAGAAATCTTCAGTAAAATGAATATCCTTAGCTCAGAAGATATCCCTTGCATCGATGTAAACCATCTTCAAGAAAAATCACCAGAATACAATGATACTATAAAAAAAATTCAATCAAGCTGCCTAAATCCTGGCTTCTTTTGCCTAGAAAATCTCCCCTTAGATACTGAAAAATGTATAGATATAACAACAGACCATATGGAGCATTTTTTTTCATTAGATGACAAACATCCTATTAAAGAAAATATCAATGTGACAGGGAGGGAAAATACCTATGGCTGGATGCCAATGTTTCAAGAGCCTGCTTATGAAGCAGGCACAATCGCACATGTTGAGTCATTTGATTTTGGAAGAAGCGCAAAGAAAATAGAAGCTGCAGATTTTAGTCAAAATCAGTGGCCAAATATCCCAGATTTTAAAAAAGATATTCGTTCAATTTGGAATGAATATTCAAGTATTGGTATGTTGACACTGAAAGCGATTGCCCGAAGTTTACAATTACCAGAAAATTTTCTCATTGAAAATTGTAACTCTCAAGATCTCAGTACTATGCGATTGCTAAATTACCCTGCAATTGACGCATCAATCATCAATAAAAATAGTGTTGGGATCTCAGCACATACGGATTTTGAATGCATCACTCTTATTTCCCAAACAACCTCCGGTCTTGAGCTTCTGGGAACTGATGACAAATGGTACCAAGCCTCATCTGATAATAAAAAAATTGTAGTAATTATTGGAAAAATGTTAGAAGTCTGGACGAACGGAAAAATCCAAGCGACTAAACATCGGGTTAATAATCGAGAATGGCAAAGATACAGTACGGTTCTATTTTTCGGGGTAAATGATGAAATAATTGTTGAGCCGCACCAGAAATTTGTTGATAAAGGAAAATTAGCTAACTATTCAGCCATTAAACAACGCGAGCATATAAACAACGAAATATCAAAAGCTGAGAAAAATCGTGACACTAGTCTGAATGGCTAATGAGGCTAAATAACGGCACCTAAAGTCTTCCGAGAAATATTGCCGCCACACACGACGATGGCAATTTCTTTACCCACATAGAGCTCTTTTCTTGCAAGAAAGCCAGCAAGAGCAACGCCAGCTGCACCCTCAATTAACATTCGGTGAACATCGAGAAAAGTTCGCATACTTTCTTTAATTTGCTGCTCAGAGACCAGCTCATAATGATCAACATATTTTTGACAAAGATCAAACGTAATGGCGCCCTCTTCAATCCCTCCCGCTGTTCCATCGGATAATGTAGGCTCACTGGGCATATCAATAATTTTTCCAAACTTAATGGAATGTGCCATCACCGCTGAAGCAGATGGTTGGCATCCAATCACCTCAATATCAGGTAATAAAGATTTCATATAAGCGCCAACACCAGAAATTAAACCGCCACCGCCAACCGCAATAAATACTGCATCACATTTTGGTAACCGATTAACAATTTCTTTACCACAGGTACCTTGGCCAGAGATCACATCTTTATCATTATAAGGAGATAAAAAAGTCAGTTTATTTTCAGCTGCATATTGACGTGCATAGTTCTCTGTATCCACTCCATCTTTTCCAAAAAAGCGTACCTCACAGCCAGATCTTTTGATGGCCTCAACTTTTATACTGGATGTTTTCTCTGGTACAAAAACAAGGCCAGTAACCCCTAATTCCTTCATTGCATAGGCCGATGCAGCGCCATGATTTCCACTTGATGCAGTGACGCAACCCCTCTTCTTTTGCTCTGCATTTAAAAGAAGCACTTTGTTGAATGCCCCGCGCGCTTTAAATGAACCAGTAATCTGGAGATTTTCTAGTTTTAACCATACTTTTGCGCCACTAATATCACTGTAATAAGGTGAAAACTCTAGTGGAGTCTCTCTGATGTAACTGCCAATGCGTTGCGCAGCATCTGAGATATTTTGAGGTAGTGTTTTTATCTCCATAATTACTTTAAATCCCTTTTTTATTCGAGA
>JAPKEL010000075.1 GCA_028822065.1 Woeseiaceae bacterium
CTTTTAGCGCCCCCATTGCCTATTAAAGTTGAACCAATCGATAAGGGTGAGTCTGAAAAACAACAAACCAAAGAAGTACAAGCTTATCTCGACTTTGTTGAAAATACTGGGAGTAAACTAGTTGAGCTGGTTAAAAAAGGATGGGCTAAATTAAATCAATTAATTCTCTCAAATAAGCAAAACGCATAACAAGTAAAGTTGAAAAAAAATGGCACTTTATCAGTAATGTTAATAACCTTTTTAAATAAATCTAATAAATATTTTTTTTGAAATAACCCCATTCTGGTAGCATAAATTTATAAAATGATTAAGGCCGTCTATTCCCTCATCATCTAAATCATATCTAATTTTATTTTCTAAATAATCTTCCAACACAGTATTCTCCACGTCGGGCAAATTCTTATAATTACTCACAATCTCTTTAATCCGTCTACATCCTTTTACCCTAGCTATTTGAAATAAATTTTTCTGATTCTCATTTAAAGTAACTTTTTCACTTACTGCCAAAACTGCATGAACAAAAGGTTTACCAGTTTGTTTAAACCATTCCTCACTAAGGTCATACACTGTTATATCAGAGCTAAGCTTATTCAATTGGAATGCAGGGTCACCTATAATTAATGCAGCTGGGTGCTCAGCTAACATTGATTCTGGATCGGGAGGAAAAGGATGAATAGAAAGATTATCAGTAAATGGAAATAATATTTTGAGAAGTGCCACCGATGTTCGTGAGCGAATATCTGCGGCAATAGATGTAATTTCACTAATAGGTTTTTTTGCTAAGAGCAATACCGTCCGTACCTGACCTCGTGAAGCAATACATATATTTGGAACTAGTCGGTAGTTATCAGCCGACTTAAAATATTCTACAGAAGGAATCATGGCCAAATCCAAATCACCTAAATTCAAGCGATCTGCTAGAGCTGCGGGAGAATCTGTCACTATTTGAAACCCTAGATCAGGGCCTTTTTCCTTCAGAAGCAAAAGAATAGGACTTGCATTTAAAAAATCATGGATCCCAAGTCTAAGCAATGGATTGGACCTTAGAAAAAAAAAGAGGTGAAGGGTATACAAACCCCCTCCACCCCTATTAAAACAAACTACTAATAATCAGAGAAACATGGGTGCCAGCACTAAAGATACGATGGACATTAGCTTAATCAAAATATTCATCGCCGGTCCGGAAGTATCCTTAAGCGGATCCCCCACTGTATCTCCAACAACCGTTGCATGATAAGCATCTGACCCTTTACCACCTAAATTACCCGCCTCAACATATTTTTTAGCGTTATCCCAAGCACCGCCTCCATTAGACATGAAAAGTGCCAACAACACACCGACCAGTGTAGCACCCATAAGCATACCTCCTAAAGCCTCTGCTCCCAGCAGAAGGCCTACAAAAATTGGCATAACAATAGCGATAACACCTGGCATAATCATCTCTCTTAAAGCCGACTGAGTACTAATGTCAATACACTTGGCGCTATCTGGTTTGCCAGTACCTTCCATTAAGCCAGGTATTTCCTTAAACTGTCGTCGAATTTCATTCACCATATCCATAGCGCCTTTACCTACTGAATTCATTGTAAGC
The DNA here is from genome assembly GCA_028822065.1 of Woeseiaceae bacterium. GTDB lineage: Bacteria > Pseudomonadota > Gammaproteobacteria > Steroidobacterales > Woeseiaceae > SP4260. The sequence goes on from JAPKEL010000075.1 coordinate 1,592, forward strand.
GCCGCCACGAAAAATGGTATAATACCACCGATAAAAACCCCAATAACAACCTTATGCTGGGTAATATCTATAGATTCAATATTAGCTGCTTGGGTAAATGCTGAGAAAAGAGCCAATGCGGTTAGAGCAGCCGAACCGATAGCAAACCCCTTTCCAATTGCCGCAGTTGTATTTCCAACTTGATCCAACCCGTCAGTTATTTTTCGGGTCTCCTCACCTAATCCAGCCATCTCAGAGATTCCACCTGCATTATCCGCGATCGGTCCGTATGCATCGACTGACATCGTTATGCCAACAGTAGCAAGCATTCCGACAGCAGCTAAGGCAACACCATAAAGACCAGCAAAAACTGAACCAAAGTATATCGCAATCGTTATAATGATTACCGGTATTGCAGTACTTTCCATCGCAACAGCCAACCCTGTAATCATTACAGTAGCCACACCGGTATTGCTTGCTTCGGCAATTTTCACAACGGGGGCACCTGCCGTGTAATATTCAGTGACCAACCCAATTGCGATGCCGGCAAAACATCCAACTGCTAATGCGACAAAAACACCTGACGATAAACCCATAATTTTAATGACAAAAAATGATACGAATAACATTGCTCCAGCACTAACAAATGTACAGTTACGTAGTGCGGCTGATGGATCTTGGTCTTCCAAGGCATCCATTGCCCGAATACCTATGATCGACGCAATAAGACCGACCATAGCAACAATTAGTGGAAGTGCCATATATTCAAATTTCATTGCAGACATACTGGCACCTATGGCAATAGAGGCAATCATAGCTCCACAGTAAGATTCAAAAATATCTGCTCCCAAGCCAGCAGTATCACCAACACAATCTCCTACGTTATCTGCAATTACTCCTGGGTTTCTTGGATCATCCTCTGGGATACCTGCTTCAACTTTACCCACAAGATCAGAACCAACATCCGCTATCTTTGTATAAATTCCGCCTCCCACACGAGCAAAGAGCGCAATCGAACTTGCACCCATAGCAAACCCACTAATGACACTTACAGAGTCACCTTTGCCAAATATTAGAAAAAGACCGCCAACACCCAACAACCCTAAACTAGCGACACTCAGACCCATAACTGCTCCACCGTTAAATGCAAGGTTGAGTGCTTTAGCCTTCCCACCGTCAGAAGCTGCTTGGGCGGTACGTACATTTGCTGAGGTAGCTGCATTCATTCCAAAAAATCCTGCGAGCATAGAACAACCAGCACCAATGGCATATGAAACTGATGTCCAAAAACCTATCCAGAATCCTTTTTGAGATGAAATAACAATCATAAGAAGGATGAAAACTCCTGCAATGAAATAGCCAAGAATTTTGTACTCTCGTGATAGAAAAACCATCGCGCCTTCATGGATGGATTCTGCAATTTCCCTCATTTTCTCATTACCATCAGATGCTTCATCAACCTTTTCATAAATTTTCCAAGCCACGAACAATCCAAAAATACCGAACACCACTGCAAAATATGCGTAGTTTTGCGATATATTCAAAGTGGCCATAAAAACATAAGCCCCCATTGCAATTACAAGAAACAATAACTCTCCTTTATACTCCTTTAACATTCTCCGTCTTCCTCCGTTTGATGATTACGTTTATTTATTTCAACCAATGTTTCTTCAACTCTAAGCACCGCTTTTTCCACAACATCGTTAAGTAACTGGGCATCCGATTCTGGAAACGAAGTCAATACATAGTCTACAATATCTGCCGGATTATCCGGCCTACCAACACCCACCCGGATACGATGAAATTCATCATTCCCAAATTTTTCAGTGATTGATCTAACCCCTAATTGACCGGCATCGCCCCCCTTAGTTTTAATTTTGATTTTGCCCAGTGGTAAATCAATATCATCATGGATCACCAAAACCTGTTTGGGATGAATCTTTAAGGCGGAAAGAATCAACTTTGCTGCCTGCCCACTATTATTCATATAGGTCATAGGCTTAGCAATCATGACCTTACAACCCGCTATTTCACCTTCACCGTAGAGGGACCTATATTTACTTTGAGTAAGCGCAATCCGTTGTTTTTCAGCCAGACTATCAGCTACAAGAAAACCTACATTATGTCGCGTTAATTCATAACGCGGCCCAGGATTGCCCAATCCAATAATCAAATATACATTGAATATAATCAGCTCTCTTTCTTGGTCGAATCCGCCTTAACGGCAGTTTCATCCGGTTTATCGGCTGACTCACCTTCTTCAGCAGCAACATCTTCAGGTTTATCTTCTTTAGCTTTTTCAAGGTAAACGCTAACAATGGCATCACTAGGCTTATGTAAAATTTTCACCTTATCAGAAAGGCTTAAATCTGACACATGTAGTACCTGCCCAAGCTCAACACCTGTTATATCGACTTCAACAAACTGCGGAATATCAGTAGGTAAGCATTCTATATGGAGCACTTTTATGACTTGATTGACCAAACCTCCCATTTTTTCTCCAGCAGATTT
>JAPKEL010000009.1 GCA_028822065.1 Woeseiaceae bacterium
AATGAAAATAAATTTGTTTAAAAAGAAAAATAAATTATTTCCTTCAATTAAACCATATGACAGAGGTTACATAAAAAGAGGAATACACGAAATTTACTTCGAGCAATCTGGAAATCCAAAAGGTAAACCAGCTATATTTCTCCATGGAGGTCCAGGTGCTGGAGCTGGTAAACTCCCAAGAAGATTCTTTAATCCAAAAAAATACAGAATCATTCTTTTTGATCAAAGAGGCTGCGGTAGAAGTAAACCCCATGCTTGCATAGAGGAGAACACGACTTGGGATCTCGTGGATGATATTGAATCAATTAGAAAAAAACTGGAAATTGACAAATGGTTAGTTTTTGGGGGTTCATGGGGTAGTACTCTTGCGCTGGCGTATGCTCAAAATCAGCCAACTCGAGTGAGTGAGTTAGTTTTAAGAGGCATTTTTATGCTTCGAGAAAAAGAACTTCAATGGTTTTATCAATATGGAGCTAGCGAAATATATCCAGAAGCATGGCAGGGCTTCCTTGAGCAGATAGAAGAAAAAGAGAGATCAAATCTCATTGAAGCTTACAGAAAGATTTTCAATAGTGAGGATAGAGAAAAAAAGTTATCTGCCGCAATAGCCTGGTCTAAATGGGAAGCTTCAGCGAGTTATGCAGATCATAATCCTGAAGCAGTCAAAGGCTCAACAAATCCTGAATTTGCTCTAGCTTTTGCTTTAATTGAAAATCACTATTTTGTAAATAAAGGTTTTCTGGATCACGAAGATCAGTTACTTGAAAATGTAGCGCTTATTAAACACATACCCTGTGTTATTGTTCAGGGAAGATATGACGTTATTTGTCCGCCTATAACAGCCTACGAACTTAGCCAAAGATGGCCTGAAGCGGATCTAAAAATTGCCCCATTTTCTGGACATTCTGCTTTTGAACCAGAAATAACAGATTTACTAATTGAGGCTACAAAGAATTTTCTAAAGTGAGAGTGAAATAATCAAAATGCAGTCTTTTAAAATAATTTTCGTCTGTTTTTTTCTGGTTAGTTGTTCCAGCAATGTAAATGAAGAGAGGGTCGCGTTTGTGTATTCATTGTTTAGCGGCTCAGAACAATCACAGTACTTTGGTAGAATTACAGAAATGTTTCCGATTAGTACATTGGAAAAATCTGACTCACCCCTAGTGTTTAAAAATGCTCCACTCATTGATTTGCCAGCCACATTTGCATTCAATGGCAACCAGATTGATGTTGAGAAATATCTCTCGCGGAGTGATACCTCGGCCTTGCTTATTTTACAAGACGGGGAGATTACCTATGAAAATTATTGGTTAACAGGGAGAAAAGATCAGCCTTGGCTATCAATGTCAGTTTCTAAAAGTTTTATATCAGCACTTATTGGCATTGCCATAGACCAGGGTTATATAAGAAGTGTCGAGGATGACGTAACAGACTATGTTTCTTCATTAAAGCAATCCTCCTATGATGGTGTTCGAATTAAAGATATTTTACAAATGTCTTCTGGTGCCTCTTGGAATGAAAATTACAGTGATCCGAATGCTGATATTTTCCGGTCAGCTGAAATCATGGCAATGGGTGGTTCTCTGGATGATTTATCTGCCAGCTTAAAAAAAGATTTCTTGCCTGGCTCATTTAATCGTTATAACTCTACTGACACCCAGGTACTGGGAATGCTTTTAAGAGATGCTACGGGAATGCCTGTAACAGAATACATGCAAAAAATGTTGTGGGACCCAATAGGTGCTGAATATAATGGATATTGGGTTTTAGATTCAGAAAACATGGAAATGGCTTATGGAGGATTGAATGCCACCGCCCGTGATTATGCCAAGATAGGTGAGTTATATAGATTGGGAGGAAAGCTGAATGGTAAACAGATTGTTCCAAGCAGTTGGGTTGAGGATTCTCTCTTAACAGATGCACCTCATCTAATGCCAGGAGAGAATCCATTATCAGATTATCCAATGGGTTATGGATATCAATGGTGGATACCTGATTTAAGTGGTGATTTTCTTGCAATCGGAGTCTATAACCAATTTATTTATATCTCTCCTAAAAATAATTTGGTAGTAGTTAAACTTTCTGCAAACAGTGCTTATGGGACAAGCGAAGAAGTAAGCACTTTGAGTGAGTTTGAAGCAATTGAATTTTTTAAAGCTATTGCAAATCAATAGATACAAATTGATAATAAATTTAGAATATTCGAAACTTGTAACAGAGCTAGAAGTAGACACTGGAAAAAATAAAATTAATGCTACTATTGTTGAAAGACCATTCTATGATCCATAAAAAAGCCATGGCTCATTCTTGAAAATTATTCTCATGGACTGATTGGCAAGGTATTTTTGGATTATTTTTAATTGTTGTTGGCGTATCTTTGGTTAATATATATAAGGGATAGCTTTAGAATTTCTTTGCAAAATGAATAAATTTAGAAACTTAATCGTACTTGCACCACTGGCCTTTGCTTTGCATCATTTTGAAGAGCATATTATTTTTAATTTTAGAGAATGGCGATTAAAATATTTTCTTGATAATAATCCAAGATCGACCGAAGAAATATTAGTTATTCTGATATCAATAACTTTAATATTAATTTTTATTAATCTGGTTAAAAAAAATAAAGTAAGTGCCCACTTGTTACTATGTCATTTAATGACAACACAAGTGGTTAATGCTGGTTTTCATATTTTTTTCAGTATTTACTATCAAGATTTCAGTCCTGGCGTAATAACAGCAATACTTTTATATCTCCCAATTAATTATTTAATCATTAAGTCAGCATTATCAGAAAAACTCGTTAAAAATTATTATCAATTATTTATAATTTTTATATTAGGCGTTTTGATTTTTTCAATGTTTGAGTTATTTGGCCCTCGTGTCATAGCAATTACAGGATTACTTGGTGGTATTTATTATTATTGGAATTATCTGTATGAAAAAAAAAGAGCGCGCTAGTTTTATACTGGATTACCTTGAGAGAATCTATCCTGAAACGCCAATCCCACTCAATCACAAGAATAATTTTGAACTATTGGTGGCCGTTTTATTAAGTGCTCAATGCACAGATGAGCGTGTAAATAAGGTGACACCAGCACTTTTTTTGAAAGGTAATGATCCTATATCGATGGCTAAGATGAGCATTGATGAGATACATTACTGTATAAGATCATGCGGATTAGCCCCTAAAAAATCAAAAGCAATTTTTGGGCTCTCTAAGATCTTGGTCGAAAATTATAATTCTGAAGTACCCGAAAGTTTCAGTGCTTTAGAATCTCTTCCTGGTGTGGGGCACAAAACGGCTAGTGTCGTCATGTCTCAAGGATTTGGTCATCCAGCTTTTCCAGTTGATACTCATATACATAGACTGGCTCAACGATGGGGCTTAACAAATGGAAAAAATGTGATTCAAACGGAAAAAGATTTAAAGAATCTTTTCCCTAAGGAGGTATGGAATAAACTTCATCTGCAAATTATTTTTTATGGAAGAGAATATTGTTCAGCCAGAGGTTGCGATGGTCGAGATTGTGAGATATGTAAAACTTGCTATCCAAAACGAAAATCTGCTTTAAAAACTAAGAAGCCTTGATTATCTATATATCGCTTAATAAACTTTAATATGCTGGTAGTAATTTTAATTTATGTAGTAAAATATTTTTCTAATTATTAAAATGAGGCTTAAATTATGCGTTATATCTTTTTATTGATAGCTTTCTCTTTCTCCCCAGTTAATGCAGATAATCACAAAAACATAGAAGGAGAGAATCCATTTGTATTGATTGCCAGGATACATGTAAAAGATGGAATGATAGAACAATATCTTACAATTGCTAATGCAGTTGACAACGCTGTTGAGCTCAGTGAGCCAGGTATGCTCTTGCATACTTTTGATGCAGACCCGGATGATTCACTAGCTTTTACTTGGACTGAGGTTTACGCTAATAGTAAGGCCTTTATTGATCATGATGCTAATCCTCCAGTACAAGAGTATGTGGCTAAGCACATGGAATTAGGTGATGGTTTTTCTATAGAGATATATGGCAATGTCTCTAATGAAGTAATTGAAACAATTAATAGATTAGGCGTTCCTTTTAAATATTTTGAAACAACCCGTGTTGGTTATATTAGAGAAGAATATTTTAAGTAACTTTGAATTTCTGGAAGGGTGATTTATGAAAGTGGGGATGGTTGCAGGAAATTTTGACATTATTCATATGGGGTATATTCATATGTTTAATGAATGCAGTAAAAATTGTGATCATTTAGTAGTTTTTTTGCATGATGACCCATCAATTGAGCGTAACAATAAATTAAAACCAATCCATACGATTAATGAGAGAACAATAATGTTATCTTCTTTTAGTCAAATAGATGAGATTGTCCCTTATAGCTCAGAAACTGACTTATATAAGTTGATTTCTTCAAGGAAGATTGATGTTCGTTTTTTGGGCAATGACTATAAGGGTAAAGATTTTACAGGTAAGGATTTAAATATACCTATTCACTATTTAGATCGTTCTCATGGCTGGAGTACCACAAAGTTTAAAAAATTAATTGCAGCCTCTTTAAGTTAAATACTATTGTTTTAATTGTTATCATATTCAAAAGGAGAGAAATATGAACGGTAAATTAGTTGGTTATGTATGCGTTGGGACGAACGATCTTGAAGTCGCTAAAGGTTTTTATGATAATTTATTTGCCACTCTTGATGTTTCAGGATTTAGTCCCGGCCCTCGAGGTTATTTTTATCAGGTTGAAGGCGGGACATCTGCTTTTGGTGTGATTAAACCTGAGAACGGCAATGAAGCAACAGTGGGCAATGGTGCCATGGTTGCATTACCAATGGACTCAAAAGAACAAGTTGATGAATTCTATGCAAAAGCTATGGAGTTGGGTGCTACTGATGAGGGTGCTCCTGGAGCTAGAATGGAAACATTTTACGGGGCTTATATCAGAGACTTAGATGGCAATAAGATCGCTTTTTATTACTTAGGCTGATATTACTGGGTTGATTGATTATCCGTTTCGGTAAATATAGCTGTACCCATTAATTGCTGGTACTCCTCCAAGATGGGCATAGAGTATGTTTGCATTTTTTGGAAAAAAGTTATTGTTGACTAGATCAATCAACCCTTGCATAGATTTGCCTTCATAAACTGGATCAGTAATCATGCCTTCAAGCCTCGCGCATAACCTTATTGCCTCGTTGGTTTCTTCTGAGGGAACACCATATTCTGGATAGGCATAATCTTCTTTTAATACGATGTCATCATTGGTGATATCTCGCTTAAGTTCGACCAGTTTTGCTGTATTTTGAGCAATTTCTAATACTTGTGCTTTGGTTTGCTTTGGTGTGTTGGAGGCGTCTATACCAATAACATTTTGACTGCGCCCATCTTCAGCAAAACCTACTAACATGCCAGCATGAGTAGATCCCGTGACAGTGCAGACAACAATATAATCAAAATGAAGGTTCATTTCTTTTTCCTGTTGCCTGACCTCTTCAGCAAAACCAACATATCCTAGGCCACCAAATTTATGAACAGAGGCTCCTGCTGGTATTGGGTAGGGTTTGCCACCTTCAGCTTTTACATCTTCTAATGCCTTTTTCCAGCTTTCTCGAATGCCGATATCAAAACCCTCATCTACCATATTGATATTTGCATCCATCAATCTGCTCATTAATATATTGCCCACACGATCATAAGCCGCATCTTGAAAAGGGACCCAACTTTCTTGTACAAGGCGACATTTCATACCAATTTTTGCAGCGACTGCAGCTACTTGTCTTGTATGGTTAGATTGAACTCCACCTATAGATACTAGGGTATCTGCTCCTGAGGCAATGGCATCTGGCACAATATATTCAAGTTTACGAATCTTATTTCCTCCACAGGCTAAGCCAGAATTGCAATCTTCTCTTTTAGCAAAGATGGTCACCTTATCACCAAGATGGGCGGATAATCTCTCTAGTTTTTCTATGGGTGTTGGACCAAACGTGAGTGGATAGCGTTCAAATTTTTCGAGCATCATATGACTATTTCCATTAATCAGAGGCAATATTAGAATATAAGATTAATGTTGGATGTGTTTTTGGCCTTACCAATGCATTTAGTATTTCAAATTCCAACGAAATAGAGGTTAATTGTTCTTTAGTTTTTACATCTAAGTTGATTGCGCTATGCGCTGGAATTTCAATAATATCGTGATTACTCATAAAAGAATGATCCGATAGATTAGTCATTTGAATTTTTGTATCTGAATTATTTTTAATAATGACTTCTAGTATCTCTGAGTTATCTTGATATCTCGCTGAATCTATTCTCATCATCGCGTTTAATAGTGGTTGTATATTATTTTCTTTTCCAATCAAGAGATTTTTATACCACACGACAGTTCTTCCCTTCATTAAGGCTTCTTTTATAGCTGGTTTGGTTCTTTCTTCAGCAAAAATTAGGGTTACGGGACGATGCTGCCCCTGATGAGGCAAGTAATCCCAGTCGATTAGGTTGTGTACATCTGAAGTACCAATAATTGTTAGATTATATTCCAGTGCAATGGCGAGCGCTTCTTCAGAAAAAATGTTTTCATTAACCACCTCAATACCATGCAGGGTACCATTCTTAATAAATTCTTTATGTTCCTTAGAGAGTGTTGCAATGCCATTATTTACTTTATATGCAGGATGATTCCAAAAGACAAAACCGCCTTGTTCATTGGCTTTATTTACGGCATTAGCGACGGGCCATAATGAAGCTAATGCGAGATGATTAGCCATTTCTATACCACCATGAACAGCCACTTCATCTTTTCTTTGTTCAACCAGTTTATCTGCCTCTGCTATTTTAGATTTATCAAGATTCATGAGTTTATTAGAGTCTTCTATAAAAATGGCGTTCATATGTCCGATGGGATTTTCACGCGTAATTTCAGATCCTGAAATTACGATTAAATTGGTATTTTTTGCAGCTTCTGCAGCGATACGATAAGCAGTATTTCGATCTTTATGGGGAATATCTGATATGTGTGGTTGATATTCTAAATGCTCAGTAATGGCTATAGCATCTAGCCCGTCTCTGAGTGCCTCAGAGATTCTTATATTTGGCCATACATGACCATCAGAAAAAACGGAATGCGTGTGTAAATCAGCAACAATAGTTAAATATTTATCTGTATCTGGAAATTCAATAGCTCTTTCGGGAATACGATAGGAGGAGAAAGACCCGGCTGTCTCATGACTGAATATTTGTGAAGTCATGAATAAAAGGAAAATAATGCAAAGGGTATTGATGTATTTTTGACTAAGTTTATTTGTATTCATAAATATGCTCGTGTGCTGACTCTATTTTTGATATAAAAATCTTAGTATAAAGCAATTTTGGATACTAATATTAGTGATAATTTTTTATTAACCAAATAAATAATGGCGATTCTTGAAGGCTTGATAAGTCTCTGTTTAAGTTATAAATATCTATTTTCATGTTATTCTATGTGGTTCGTTATGGTGATTAAAATTATAAAGTCATTATTAGTTAGTATTAAAATAAACTAGAAAAATATGAAAGCGAACAACGAATCAAAAACTAAACATATAGGTTCCATTTCAGACAAAGATACTGGTTTTGAAATTTCATCTGATTTCGAACGCTTTAACCAAATTAATGACATTTTCTCTCGTGCATTTTGGGACGATAATGTTCGCACTAAACTCAGTGATGCTTTTTTTGAAAGTCATCGTGTTCAGCCTAAAGGCAAACGAGCGCCAGGTTTTAGGCAGAAAGACTTTGCTTTAAGGAATGCAGCTTGGGCTATTTCTGATACGTTTTCTAATCGAGGTGCAGAAAAAGGCACCAGAGAGGGATTTCAGTCATGGATGGAATGCGAAGCAGAGATAGCCGATGAAAAATTACAAATTGAGGACGTTGAAGAATTTACAAGTGAATTTAAACAAATAACAAAATTATTTGGCGCCGATCTTGTAGGTATAACCCCGATAGATAATCGTTGGCATTATTCGAAACGGGTTGATACACGAGAATTCATACCAGCCAGCAATAAACTGCCTGGCAACTATACGCATGTGATTATAATGGGACATGCTATGGATAAGGATTTGATTGATACTTACCCATCCGCATTAGCAAGTTCTGCAGCTGGGTTTGAATATTCTCATGAAGCAGCCATTGTGACTCAATTAACTACCTATATTAAATCCTTGGGTTATGAGGCTCTCGGTTCAATGAATGATACAGCCTTAGTCATACCTTATGCCATTCAAGCCGGCCTAGGTGAATACGGTAGAAATCAAATGGTGATTACTCCAGAATTTGGACCACGCGTACGTTTTTCCAAAATTTTTACGAATATGCCCTTAACGCACGATAAGCCAATAGATAGAGGGATCACAAAATACTGCACTCAGTGCACTAAATGTGCCGATGCTTGTCCTCCTAAGGCTCTACCTAAAGGTGACCCTAGTTTTGAAAGATTAAATCAATCCACAATTAAAGGCGTTAAAAAATGGTCAGCTGATTGTGAGAAATGTTTTGGTTATTGGACAAAATTAAAAACTGATTGTGCCATTTGTATGCGTGTATGCCCATTTAATCGTGATTTTGAGACGCTTGGCGGTAAGTTATTTTTAAAATTAGTAGATAGCCCTTTGCAATTTTTGGCATTGTGGTGGGAAAAGCGAAACGGTATTGCAAAAAGAGTAAAACCTGATACTTGGTGGCAATCTCTTGTCAAGTAAGTAATGTAGTCATTGTTGTTTTGACAGAGGATAAGCGCGCGTGAAACATTCAGTATTAATCATAAATTTTTGTGTTTTTTTGTATTCCATAGCAGGAAGCGCAGAGGCTCAATCTCAAACTAATTTTGAATTTGATGCATATGAAGCCACTATTACAAGGGATATTTGGGGTGTGCCGCATGTGCATGGCAATAAGGACGCGGACGCGGCTTTTGGATTAGCCTTTGCCCATGCTCATGATGACATCAAGAATATTGCAAAAAATATAGTGCTGTACAGAGCTGAGATGGGCTTAAAAAACGGACGTAAAGGGGCGGCGTCTGATTATTTAATCAAAGCGTTGAATATTAGAAATTTGATTGAAAATAATTACACTGAAGTACTGTCACCAGAGGTAAGAGCAGTTATAAAAGGATATACAGCTGGTCTAAATTATTGGCAATCTGTTAATAATAACAATAAGTATAAATCAATATTTCCAATCACAGAATACGATGTAGTTTCTGGTTTTGTGGTTCAAAATCTTTTTTTCTCTGGCGTAGTTACTGAGATTGAAAGGCTGCAAAATTATGAAAATAATAATAAAAATGTTACTGCAACAAATAAAAGTGATTTATATCAGGCGCACCAGAAAATCTTAGGATCAAATGCGTTAGCTCTGAACTTTAAGAAAACGGATGATGGCAGTACTCGTTTAGTGATTAATTCACATCAACCTTTGGATGGTCCTGTTGCTTGGTACGAGGCTCATGTTAGTAGTGATGAAGGTTGGAATATGATGGGAGGTTTGTTCCCAGGATCGCCCTTTATTTTTGTCGGTTTTAATGAAAATATAGGGTGGGGGTTGACGGTTAACAAGCCCGATTTAACTGATACATATAAACTAAAATTGAATCCAGATGATGAAAATCAATATTTGTTGGATGATCAATGGATTGATTTTGAATTAGAAACTATTAGTCTGCCTATAAAAATCTTTGGACCGATTAAATGGACTTTCAAAAGAACGATAAAAAGATCCAAACATGGCCCAGTTATTGAGAATGATAAGGGTGTATTTGCAATAAGATATGCAGGAATGAGCGATATACGTCAAGTTGAGCAATGGTATCGCTTAAATAAATCGAAAAATATTGATGACTGGCTGGCAGCAATGGACATGAGATCTATTGTTTCTTTTAATGCAATTTATGCAGATAAAGAAAAGAATATACTTTTTTTGCATAATGCCGCGGCTCCCCTTAGGCATGAATTATTTGATTGGTCTATGCCAATAGACGGATCGGACAGTACATTGATATGGAACGAAAAAGTTCCATTAAAGGAGTTACCATTAATAATTAATCCTGATTCCGGTTGGTTGGTCAGCGTCAATCAAGATCCATTTAGAGTAACCAGTGCAAACTCTAATCTTAATAGAGGTGATTATTCTAAAACACTAGGATTGCAAACGCGTATGACCAATAGAGCGTATCGGGCATTGGAGTTATTGGAATCAGATCAAGTGATATCATCAGAAGAGTTATTGAAAATTAAATTTGATAATAAATATTCCAAGCAATCGAGAGCTTTTAAGTACATCGAGCCATTACTTGATTATGCATTTGATGATGATAAATTAATTCAAGCACAAACGGTTCTGAGAGAGTGGGATCTCACTACAGATATGGACAGTAGAGGTGCTCCATTGGGTGTTTGTAGCTTAAGCCCTGAATGGCTTGCTGAACAAGAAAATAGAATGCCACCTGAGGTTTTATCGGTTTTTAGACAATGTGTAAAAGAAATTACTTCAAAATATAAACGAATTGATCCACTATGGTCCGAGGTCAATTATTTGATAAGAGGAAACAAAAAATTACCCATTCAGGGAGGACCTGATACGCTCAGAGCGATTTATGGGGAAACTCAAAAAAATGCTTCACTTAAAGCGGTCGCTGGAGATGGCTTGGTTGTTTTTGTAGAATGGGATAAAGATGGAGCGCTCACCACTCGGAGTATCCATCAATATGGTAGTGCTACTCAAGATACACTGTCACCTCATTATGATGATCAAGTGGAAATGTTTGCAGATGAAATGTTAAAAGACACTTATTTTGAAATTGAAGCCTTAGAAGCACACAAGGAATCAAGAATTACCGTACCGTTTAATCATGACTAACTTAAAATTATTTGTATATATATTGACTTGCTTTGCTTTGTTCGGCTGTGCGACAAAGAAAGAAAATATTATTAATTTTAGCCCTGATCAGGAATCAATCAGAGAATTATCAAGTGGCTCAGTGATTGGTTATACCCAAAATGAGACCTCTTTATGGTTGGGTATTCCTTATGCGCAGGCTCCAATCAATGAGCTTAGATGGAAAGCGCCAAGAGATGTGACCCCTTGGAATCAAATCTATGATGCGACGAGTTTCGGTCAAGCATGCACTCAGATCGGATCTACTTTTGGCGACCCTACAGCAGTAGTTGGATCTGTTCATGGGTCTGAAGACTGTCTTTATTTGAATATATTCGCTCCGAAAGAAATAGCTACAAATGAAAAATTACCGGTTATGTTTTGGATTCATGGTGGCTCAAATACTATTGGCACTTCAAGTTTATACGATCCCAGCGTTTTAGCGTCATCCCAAAGAGTTATTGTGGTGTCTATTAATTATCGACTTGGGATGTTTGGGTGGTTTTTACATCCAAGCATGATAACGATGTCCGTTACCCCGGAAGATAAATCGGGTAATTATGGCACTCTTGATCAAATCGCAGCTTTAAAGTGGGTGAAAAAGAATATTGCTGAATTTGGCGGTGACAATAATAACATTACTATTTTTGGCGAATCAGCGGGGGGGCATAATGTCTATGCATTGATGTTTTCGCCGTTAGCAGATGGGTTATTTCACAAGGCTATCTCTCAGAGCGGCAGTACAAAAACATCCAATCTGAATGAAACGATTAATTATTTTGATGACCCTATTGCCCCTGGAAATAAGAATAGTTCTAAAGAAGTAGTCAACCAATTACTAATTGCAGATGAAAAAGTTTTAAATCGTAAAGATGCCGTGATGATGCAAAATAAAATGTCTGATGCCAATGTTTATGATTACTTGAAAAACCAAACTAAAGAACAAATTATTCAAACTTATTACGATAATTTAGATAATAAAGACTACATGCATCATGTCATAAGTGATGGTTATGTTTTACCTGGGAAGGGTATGGATTTTGCGAATACTGAAAAATTAAAAGATATTCCAATTATCATGGGAACAAATAGAGATGAAATGAAGCTATTCCTTGCCTTTGATCCTGAATTTACTTCACAGAGATTTTCTTTGACATTTATAAAAAATCAGGACTTTTATGATGTTTCATCTGAATACGGTTCGATGGGCTGGAAGGTTGCCGCAGTCGATAAACCAGCAACAGAACTGGTTGAATTAGGCAATCGGAATGTATTTGGCTATCGTTTTGATTGGGATGAAGAACCAAACATATTTTTGATGGATTTTTCACAAATATTAGGTGCTGCTCATGCCATTGAAATACCTTTTGTTATGGGAGGCCTAAAACTTGGTGGACTAGAGGAATATATGTTCGATGAAGAAAATATTGTTGCAGCAAAAAAATTATCTGAATCGATGATGTCATATTGGTCTGAATTTGCCTACGGTGGTAATCCAAATAAAGGTCGCAATGATGATCAATTGAAGTGGAATGCTTGGGGTAATGATGAAAAAGAAGACAAGTTTATTATTCTTGATACGCCATCTGATGGTGGTTTAAGAATGGATTCTCAGGCTTCATCGTACTCAAGCTTAGTTGAGCAATTATTACTAGATCCAAGAATTCCAAATGATGAAATGCGTTGTGAATTCTTGCAAAAAGCATTAGATTCCAATTGGATCATTGATAATAAAATATTAAATAGTGGGTTCTGTAATGGTTTTAACTAAACGGTGCATTTAATTTTATGCAATTTATTGATGCTAAAACTGTCGCTGATTTATTACCTTATGACCAACTTATTGAAGCCCTAAGAGCAGCCTTTAAAAAACAGATTAATTCTCCTGAAAGAACTCAACATAGAATTGAAACAGACGATTCTGCTGATGCGACACTCTTAATGATGCCCGCTTGGAATAAAAATGAGCATATTGGTATTAAAATTGTTTCTGTATTTCCAGGTAATACAAATAAGAATTTAAGTGCTGTCAATGCAAACTATTTTTTATTAGACGGAAAAAATGGATTACCGAAAGCTATTTTAGATGGTACTGAATTAACTTTAAGAAGAACTGCTTGTGCGTCAGCACTAGCAGCAGATTACTTAGCCAGAAGTGACATAGATTCATTGCTGATGGTGGGTACGGGTAATTTGGCGCCACACTTAATCGAAGCACATAGGCAATTGAGGGATATTTCTCGAGTGATGATATGGGGTAGAGATTATCAGAAAGCACAAACATTGGTTCAGAATCTAGAGTATAAAAATATTGAAATTACTGCGGTAACCAATCTTCATGATGCGGTGAGTGCTGCTGATTTAATTTCTTGTGCTACTCTCAGTGACAAAGCGCTTATTCATGGAAAATGGCTTAAACCCGGTCAACATCTTGATTTAGTTGGTTCATTTACACCAGAAATGCAAGAAGTCGATAGTGAGGCAATCTCAATAGCAAAGGTGGTAGTCGATACTTATGCAGGTGCATTAGCTGAATCAGGAGAATTGATTAAGGCAATAAAAGAGGGTGTTATTTCAAAAGAAGACATAGTGGCTGAGCTGTCTGAATTAATTAAACGAGAAAAAATAGGCAGAAATAATGAAAATGAGATAACTTTATTTAAATCTGTAGGCGCAGCATTGGAAGATTTAACTGCTGCAGAATTAGTATTAAAGAATTTATCTGAAGTTATTTAGTTAGGTGCAATTATTTATGGAGATTTCAAATGGTTGAGCAGGTAAAACAAAGACTCGAATGGTCTTCGAGATTGGTTTTTATTATGGCATGTGTTGGAGGCGCTGTTGGCCTCGGAAATATTTGGATGTTTCCCTATAAAGCCGGTACTAATGGTGGCGGTGCTTTTGTTCTGATTTATATTGCTGCAGTAATTTTACTTGCCTTGCCGGTCTGCATAGCAGAATTGATGATTGGTCGACGGGGTAGGGGTGGACCTCCAAATGCGATTGAGAGAGTAGCTATCGAATCTGGGCATTCAAAAAATTGGCGATGGATGGGCGTCATCCTTGCCGGAGTTGGTGCCATTTTTGCACTTTCTTTTTATTCTGTAGTGGGAGGGTGGACCGTTGCCTTCGCTGTAAAAACTGCTTCAGGCCAGTTAGTTGGCTTGCAAACAGAGCAGATAAAAAGTCTTTTTGATGAATTAAATGCCAATCCCATAGAACTTTATACTTGGTTTTCTGTATTCATTGGGATGACTGTTTATATATCTTCTCGAGGCTTGCATAAGGGTCTAGAGCAAGCGGTAAAACTAATGATGCCAGCATTATTTATTATGCTAATAATTATGGCTGTTTATTCAGCTATTATCGGAGATTTCTCTGCAGCGGTAAATTTTTTATTCACTCCAGATTTTTCTAAAGTAGATACTAATGTAGTGATGACAGCTTTTGGACAAGCTTTCTTCTCAGTCAGCGTGGGATTAACAAATCTTGTGGCTTATGGGGCTTACTTGAAAAAAGATGTCAATATCCCCGGGTCCGCCACCATTATCGTGGGTGCAGATAGTTTGGTTGCCATATTGGCGGGATTGGCTGTTTTTCCAATAATTTTTGCTTATGGGATCGAGCCAAGTGGCGGCGCAGGTTTAGTGTTTCAAGCGTTACCCATTGCCTTTGCTCAAACATCTGGTGGTATGGTATTCGGAGCTTTATTTTTCATATTGTTATTTTTTGCAGCACTGACATCTTCCATAGCAATGATTGAAGCGCCGGTCTCATGGTTATGCGATGAAACTAAATTATCAAGACGTATGTCCGCAGTAACGGTTGGATTTGTAGGTTTTATTCTTGGGTCTTTGGCTGCCCTTTCATTTAATGTATTTTCTGATATTCGTCCTTTGGCTGGAATATCTATGTTTAGTGACAAGGGATTTTTTGATGTGTTTGCAACTATAGCATCGGATATTATAATGCCACTTGGTGGGTTGATGATCGCATTATTTTCAGGTTGGGTCGTAAAAAGAAAATACAGTTTAGAAGAACTTTTTGAAAATAAAAATCAAAAAATTCATGCAGTTTGGTTATTTTTAGTACGGTATTTTGCTCCATTCTTATTGATCCTGCTTTTTTATCAAATAATTAGTGCATAAAAGTATTATAGAGATTTATGACAGTTGACAGATCTAGTTGGAAGGCAATGGATAAGGTTACACTGGAGACAGAGTATTCTCCTAGTTCTTGTGTTCCTAATTATGAAGAATTAGTTGCTAGGTATACTTCCGAGTCTATTGCTATGGAGAATATGGTCTCTTTTAAAAAAGACCTAATGTATGATAGAAAATCAAAAGAATGCTTGGATTTATGTACAACTAGCAATCCAAAATCACCTCTATTGGTGTTTATCCATGGCGGATATTGGCAATTTTTGGGTAAAAATGATTCTTTATTTCCGGCAAAAAGTTTCAGAGACTCAGGCATTGCTTATTGTGCAGTTGATTACACAATAGCGCCTAAAGCAAGCATTAATGAGATGGTTGAGCAATGCAGAAGATCAATTCAATGGCTTTATAAAAATGCAATAGAATATGGTTATGACTCCGATCAAATTTTTGTTTCTGGGCATTCTGCAGGAGCGCATCTAGCTGCTATGGTCATTCTAACTGATTGGAGTAAATATGATTTACCCAGTGATGTAATAAAAGGTGGAACGTTGTTAAGTGGCGTTTTTGATATTCAGCCCATTGTAAAAACCTATATCAATGAACCATTAAGATTGGACCTAAAAGAGGCAAAAATATTAAGTCCATTGTTCGGGATCAATAAAAATGATACTGAACTTATTGTTTGTTGGGGTGAAAATGAAACCTCTGAATTTAAAAGACAAAGTATTGAATTCGAAAAAAAGTGGAAAGAAATGGGGAATAGAAGTAGTTTATTAGAGGTTAGTAGCGCTAATCATTTTGATATACTTTTTTATATGTTGGAAGAAAATTGCTCATTAAAAGATCTAATGATGAATCAAATCATAGGAGGGAAAAATGATTTTTGATTTTGAAATTCCAGATATCATTGATATTGAAAAAGTAGATGGCTCTCCGAAGCCACGAAAGATGACGATTGGCTCCGAAGCCTCGAGACAAGAGACAGTTAAAATGACCGAAGGTCAACCAATCACTGAATTCGAAGGCAATACCAATCCTTATATAGACTATGAAAGTATTGATTTGTTATTGAGCCTTCAGCACCCTCGATCTCAGGGTTATGATGAAATGTGTTTTATTGTAATGGGCCAATCAAAAGAGTTACTTTTCAAATCTATTTACTATGAATTGTATAATGCTCGACTTAGAGTGATCGCAGATGATTTACCGAATGCTTCACTTATGATAGCTCGATCTAAAGAAATTATGTTGTTACTTACAAAGTTTTGGGATGTATTGGCTACGATAAGGCCTGAAGGTTTTAAATCATTTAGAGATTACTTAAATGTGGCTTCTGGACAGCAATCTTTTATGTTTCGGCATGTAGAATTTATTTTAGGAAATAAAAATAAAGCGATGGCCGCTGTACATAAAAACGTTAGTCACGTGTATCCGGCAATTATGAAAAACCTTGAAACACCGAGTTTTTATGATGAGGTGATTAAATTATTACAAAGAAGGGGTTTTGATATATCTTCAGAATGCCTAGATCGTGATTGGACTAAATTATACCAAAGTCATGAAAGTATCGAACAAGCTTGGTTAAAAATATACAAGAATCCTCAGTCGACAAATGATTTGTATCTATTTGGCGAATTACTGACTGAATTTGCTGATATTTTTTCCAGATATCGTTTTCAACATTTTACGACAGTGGAGCGTATTTTAGGATTTAAGCCTGGTACCGGAGGTTCTGCGGGAGTGAATTGGCTAAAAACCATGGCAGCGCATCGATTTTTTCCAGAATTATGGTCCATGCGTACTCAATTATAGAGCAAAAAAAGCGAAGTTGAACGGAGCAAATGATGAAAAATGTATCCGAATTAAATTATATAAAAATATTATTTTTGTTTGGTTTTTTATTATTCTCTATGATGGGTTGTTCTGGTGAGAATGAAAAGCAAACCGCTATGAGTGAAGGTGACAACCAACCCAACATACTTTTGATTGTGGTTGATGATCTTGGGTACACAGATCTTGGTGCATTTGGTAGCGAAATTGCTACCCCTAATCTTGATGCATTAGCAAATGCGGGCATGATGCTAACGAACTATTATGTGGCTCCGACTTGCTCGCCTACCCGAGCTATGTTGCTCTCAGGAGTTGATAATCACCTTGCAGGTATGGGTACCATGCATAATGAACAATCTGATAATCAAAGAAATAAACCAGGCTATGAAGGATATTTGAATTTTCAAGTTGCCGCATTGCCGAATATTTTAAAAGACAACGGTTATCACACTTATATGACTGGAAAGTGGCATCTTGGTTACGAGGAAGAAACCAGTCCAACAGCCAGAGGGTTTGAGCGTTCTTATGCCCTATTAGCCGGCGGCGCGGGTCATTTTAGTAATATGATGTCAATTCTTGGCTCAAATAAAGCCCCTTATAGAGAAGATGGAATGTTAGTTGATTCGTTGCCGGAGAATTTTTACTCGACAAAATTTTATACCAATAAAATGATTGAATACATCGATAGTAACCATTCAGATAACAAACCTTTTTTTGGTTATTTAGCCTATTCTGCTCCTCACTGGCCACTTCAAGCCCCAATAGAATCGATTGAAAAGCATGCTGGTAATTACGATGCAGGCTATGAGGTTCTTTATCAACAACGAATGCGGAAATTAAAAGCATTAAGCTTGATTGATCAAGGCATACCTGATTCTTTAAACTTGCCTGAGGATATTCCATGGAATGACCTCAGTGATGATGAGAAAAAAAGGTCCAGTAAACTGATGGAAATCTATGCAGCAATGGTGAGCGATCTAGATCACTACATAGGTAATCTAATTGATCATTTAAAAGATATTGATGAATTTGAAAATACTTTCATCTTTTTTATGTCTGATAATGGACCAGAAGGGCACCCACTGGAAAAAAGTTTTTCAGAATATGGTATCGCTAATAAGTTAAGTACTTGTTGCGATCACAGTTACGAGAATATGGGTAATGCTAATTCGTATCTTTGGTATGGACCTGAATGGGCGCGAGCAGGAGCGGGCCCATGGCGTCGATTCAAAGGATTTACTTCCGAAGGTGGAATTCGTGCACCAGCATTTGCCCATTATCCTTTGTTGAATGATTCCAGCACAAAAGACAGTGTTATTCATGTTAAGGATGTTATGCCCACATTATTAGAATTAGCCAATATTACCCATCCCGGATCTGCCTACAAAGGGAGAGAAATACTGACAATGCAAGGAACTTCTATCTTACCGTTGCTAATGAGTGATGTTGATTATATTCATGATCAAGAGCATGTTGAAGGTTGGGAGTTATTTGGCAAGACTGCCGTGAGAAAAGGAGACTGGAAGATCATCCAAGAACCACAAGACGATTTTTTTTCATGGCAAACACCTTTGGCAGATAATTATGATTGGCAGTTATTTAATTTAAAAGAAGATCCGTCTGAACTGAATAATCTGGCGAAAACACAGCCTAAAAAAATGAAAGAAATGCTGGCTGCGTGGCAGGCCTATAAAAAAGAAAATAATGTGATTATCCCTGAAAGTGTAATGGGGTTTTAGGCTGTTTAAATTATGTCTTTTGATGCAATCCAAGTTGGCCAGAGCCTGCACAAGGAACAGTCCATATTAAGTGGTTTTTATGGAGCTATAATTACGGCAGTAATCATAAATATTATCTGGGTATATATATCGATGTTTTTTGATCGTTTTTTTCCTTGGCTCTCTATTGTTCAAGGCATATTGATTGGTAAGTCGATTAAGAAATACGGCCTTGGGTTAGATTGGTATTTGCCAGCATTGGCCGCGATATTAACTATTATCGCTTCAGTAACTGGCAGTTTCTTGAGCGCATTATATTTAACCGGACGAGAATTTAATACTGGCGCAATGATGCTTATTGATGAAATATCATGGCATACTTTAAAAACATTTATGGTTAATGAGTTTGCAATTGTTGGGTGTATATATGCAATATTTGCTGCTGCGCTTGCCGCTTATTATGCAAAAAGACAGCTTAGCAGAGATCAATCTATTGCCTTTCGTAAATATCGAGAAAGCATAAAACTATAATTCAAAGGAGTTTTTTTGAAAAAATCAGTGGAATTTTTTTTTGATTACGCCAGCCCTTATTCTTATTTAGCTGATTATCAACTATCCTCATTTCGTAATATCGAAATAATATATCGGCCTATGTTGCTTGGCGCTGTGATGCAAGCCACAAATAATAAGCCACCAGGTACTATTCCTTCGAAAGGTAATTATATAGCGAAAGATTTAAAGTTATGGTCCCAGCATTATGGTATCCCATTTAGGATGAATTCTATTTTTCCACAAAATACACTCAAAGCTCTGAGATTAGCGATTGTTTGCCAACAAGACAATTGTTTCCAAGTGATTCATCAAGCATTATTTGAGGCAATGTTTGTGCATAATTTAGATTTAAGTGATGTAGATATATTAAAAAATTTAATCAATCAACAGCAGCTTAATTCAGATCAATTAATTGAAAAATTATCTGAGAATACAATTAAAGATGAATTAAAAAGAAATACAAATGAAGCAATTTCTCGTGGCGCATTTGGTGCGCCAACATTTTTTATTAATGATGAAATGTTCTTTGGCAATGATCGTTTAGATTTTATAAAGGCAAAATTATTATAGTTATTGATTATCAAATTCAGCAATAACTGGAGTATGATCTGAGGGGCGCTCCCAAGTCCTTGGCTCTCTATCTATAGAACTGCCTATACATTTACTTGCCAGTATTTTAGTTGCTAGTATCAGATCAATGCGGACTCCAGCATTCCTTCTAAAGCCAGCTGCACGATAATCCCACCAACTAAATAGTTTTTCAGCTTGTTCAAATCGACGAAACACATCACAAAAACCTAAATTAAAAATATCAGATAATGCAGCCCTTTCTTTTGGACTACAAAGAACCTCTTCACCCCATTTTTCGGCATCATAAACATCTCGATCTTCAGGGGCAATATTAAAATCACCTAATATAATTATATTTTTATATTTTTCCTGTTCTATTTTGATGAATTTAATTAATGCTTTGAGCCAAGATAATTTATATATATATTTGTCAGAATCAACGCTTTGTCCGTTTGGTATATAAAGATTGATAATACGAACACCATTGATTGTTGTTGCAAGTATTCGTCTTTGGGGGTCATTATAACCTGGAAAGTCGGTGATAATATCTTCGGGTATTTCTTTAGTAATTATAGCAACACCATTGTAAGTTTTTTGACCACTGCAAATAGCGTGATAACCAATTTCTTTAAAAGCCTCTATAGGGAATGCTTCACTTAGTTGTTTTATTTCTTGAAGCGCCAATATATCTGGATTGGCTATATCCATCCATTCCAATACATGACCAATACGAACGTTTAGTGAATTGACATTCCAAGTGGCTATTTTCATATTGAGATTCCTGCTATACCACTTTGTTTTAATAGTGGTTCAAGAGATGGTTTTCGTCCTCGAAAGTTAATAAATCCTTGCATGATATCTTTACTTCCACCTATCTCAAGAATTTCAGTTTTAAACTTGTTTGCTAATTCTTCATTGAGAATATAACTGTCTTCAAATGCTGAAAAAGCGTCTGCTGCGAGTACTTCAGCCCATTTGTAACTGTAATAGCCGGCGGCATAACCCCCAGAAAATATATGCGAAAAACTCATTGGAAAACGATTATACTGAGGTGTTCTTATAAGTGTAATTTTCTGGCGAACCAATTCGAGTGTATCAAGAGTGTTGTTATTTTTTGCAATATCGTCACAAGCATGAATAGTAATATCATAAAGCGCAAATTCAATTTGTCTCAGCATTGCGAGACCTGCACCAAAATTTCGGCTTGCTTGTAATTTAGAAAATAAATCGTGAGGTAAGCTTTCTCCAGTTTCAAAGTGCTGAGAACAGTCCTTTAAAACTTCATAGTTCCAAGCGAAGTTTTCCATAAATTGGCTTGGTAGTTCAACTGCATCCCATGGCACTCCGTTTATTCCAGAGATACTCGGTAAGTCTATTTTTGTTAATAGGTGGTGCAGCATATGACCAAATTCATGAAACCAAGTGACCACATCATCATGCGTTAGCAGTGAAATACCATTTTTATCTGGCGGGGTAAAATTACAAACTAAATAGCCAATTGGTAGAGATTTATTTCCATTAATATTTTTTCTAATAACACATTCATCCATCCAGGCGCCACTTCTCTTACCGTTTCGGGCGAATAAATCAATATAAAAACCACCTATAATTTGATTTTGAGCATCCATTACCTCAATAAATTCAACACTATCATGCCATACAGAGACCATTGGTTTTTTTGTTAAAGAAACGCCATAGAGTCTATTCGCTACTTTAAACATACCTTTTTGTACATTTTCTTTAGGAAGATATTGTTTTAACTCCTCATCAGAGATCGAGTAATTTTTTTGTTTTATTTTTTCCAGATAATAGGAGGTATCCCAAGCTTCAAGGTTATGTTTGGCTGCTTTTTCTAACATAGCAAGCTCTCTTTTTGCGGTTGATCTTGTTTTGATGGCTAAATTATCCAAAAAAGAAGTAATTTCATCGGTTGAATTGGCCATTTTTTTCGCTAGTGAGTATTCCGCAAAATTTTCATATCCAACTATATGAGCCAATTGATGTCTTAATGAAAGAATAGTTTTAATGTTTTCCTCATTATTCCATTGAGTATTTTCAGCTTGATCAGAGGCTCGAGTCGACCATGCTCTATAAAACTTTTCTCTAAGAGAGCGACTTTCAGCATGTGTCATTACACTATGATAAGTCGGGTAATCAAGAATAAGTTTCCATCCAGATTGTTTATTTTTGAACCCTCTATTTTTTGCTTGCTCTAGAATTTCTTTTGAAATTCCCTTTAGTTCTTTTATATCTTCAATATTTAACGACCAGGCATCGGTTGAGTCTTGAACATTCTGACTAAAATTAGCTTCCGCAATACTTAAGCGCGTCTTCAGGTCTTTAAATTTTTGTTTTTTTGTTTTTGTAAGGTTCACCCCATTAAGAGCAAAGTTACGTAATTCTTGCTTTAGTAAACTAAATTTAGGATCTTTTTGGTCATCCAGATTGTCAATAATAGTTCTGTATGCTTTTTCAAGTTCTGTATTTTGTGATAATTCGGTACCATACTCGGTAAGTAAGGGTAAACAGGAATTAAAGGTATTACGCCATTCAGGTTGATCGAGTACATTTTGAAGATGACTGATGGGTGAAAAGATGCGGCTTAATTCATGTTGCATCTCTTCAATAGGGTTAACAATGGATGCAAAGGTTGTTTTTTTAGAACTAGCTAATAAATTATCAATAGCTGTACGTTGTTTTTTTACTAAACATTTAATATCCGATTGAGCTTTCTCAGCGGTTAAACTAGAGAAATCTGGCAGTGTGGATTGATAATTATTTGATTGTTTCATTTTGGCGTATTATTTTTTATTAATTAGGTACTGGAATTTTAGCAAAGACTTTCTAAGCAAACACTAGAAACTTTAAGGAAAATGTGTGAATAATAATTTTGATTTAATTGTAGTTGGCGGTGGCAGTGGTGGTTTAGCTTGTGCGCAGCGTGCTGCCGAGTATGGAGCTTATGTTGCAGTCGTTGAGCAAGCCCCGCTTGGAGGAACTTGTGTGAATGTGGGCTGCGTGCCGAAAAAAATTATGTGGTATGCAGCGCAGCATTCGTCACAAATAAATTTAGCCAGTGATTATGGGTTTGATGTGACGGTTCAATCACACAATTGGGCGCAACTTAAAAAACATAGAGACGCATACATTGAGCATTTAAATGATATCTATGAACGTAATTTAAAAAATAGAAAAGTGCATTTAATTAGAGGAAGCGCTAAATTCAAGAATACAACCACGATTAGTGTTAATGGCATTGATTATTCTGCTGAAAGAATTGTCATTGCCTCAGGAGGACAACCTATTATACCTGAACTTGAAGGCAGTCATTTAGGTACAGATTCAGATGGATTTTTTGCTTTAAAAGAGTGCCCTTCAAGAGTGGCAATTGTGGGAAGTGGTTATATTGCGGTTGAATTTGCAGGTTTATTATCGGCTTTAGGAGCTGAAGTTTCTTTATTGATTAGAAAAGAGTCATTATTACGCTCTTTTGATGACATGCTGAGTGAAAATTTAAAGACGGCACTTGCTCATCAAGGGGTAAAATTAATCGATAAAGTGATACCGTTTTCTTTGGAAAAACGAGACAATGATTGCTACTTGAACTCAGTCAATAAGAAACAATATGGACCATTCGATAAAATCATTTGGGCAGTTGGAAGAAAACCAAATACAAGTGATTTAAATTTATCTTCCACTGCTGTTTTGACTGATCAAGATGACTTTATTCCAGTTGATAAATATCAGAAAACCAATATTGAGAATATTTTTGCTATTGGAGATGTTACTGGAAAAAATGCCCTTACACCGGTTGCTATAGCAGCAGGACGAAGACTTTCAGATCGTTTATTTGGTAATATGCCAGGGAGATATTTAGAATATCACACAATTCCAACAGTAGTATTTAGTCATCCACCAATTGGAACAATTGGATTAACAGAGTTAGAAGCACGCGAAAAATATGGCGATAGAATCAAAATTTATACCTCATCTTTTACACCCATGCTTTATGCTCTTAGTGATCAAACAGATAAAGTACTTACCAGTATGAAATTGGTTACCTTAGGCGAAGAGCAAAAAGTTATAGGTTGTCACATTATAGGTGATGGAGCAGATGAGATGCTTCAAGGGTTTGCTGTAGCAATTAGAAAGGGTGTGACCAAAAAAGATTTAGACGATACCATTGCGATTCATCCCACTAGCGCCGAAGAACTTGTGACGATGCGTTAATACCCAGTTGCTGAAGAAGTGAACTGGTATCGGGCTTGATTTGACGCCACAAATAATAAGATTCAGACGCTTGTTCGATTAGCATTCCCCATCCCTGGATAGCACATTGGGCATTATTTTCCATACACCACTTCATGAAGGGGGTGGGGTCCATTTGATACGATAAATCATAGCAAACACTATGTTTTGAAATAATGAAGCTAGGAAAATCAATCGTTTTAGAGGTTATTCCGATAGATGTGGCATTAATGATAATATCAAAAGTCTGCGTAGCATCTAATTCGTTAATACCAATACCATTTAGTAGTGGGTGTTGTTGAAATTGTGAAACAAGATTGATGGCTTTGGAGGAGTTACGATTGGCGACAGTCAAAGATGATGGGCTTCTTTCCAGCAATGGACTTATAATTCCATGTGAAGCCCCCCCAGCACCTAATATTAGTACGTTTTTATTTTTTATTTTTTGATGGAAATTCTTCTCTAGGTCATTTATTAATCCAATACCATCTGTATTGTCCCCAATAATTTTATTTTTATTGAATATGAGAGTGTTAATAGCACCTGCTCGTTCAGCTCGAGGATTAATCTCATCGACATATTCCATGACAGCCGTTTTATGAGGTAGAGTAATATTTAAGCCTTCGCCACCCTTATCTTGAAACTCATGAATGAAATTTTTTAACTCATGTTGCGTGATATGAAATGCTTTGTAATTTATATCTTGTTTTAATTGCACAGCGAAAAATTTATGAATAGCTGGTGATTGTGTATGAGAAATTGGATCACCTATTACTCCATATTGCTTTTTTGCAATTATATTCATCGAGATTGCCAGTCAATTATTATTTTTATGATCGTAACCAATGAGCTACATCTAGCGCATGATATGTCAGAATTGCAGAGGCACCCGCACGTTTAATTGACATTATTGACTCCAGTGTACACTCCTTATAATCGAGGTATCCAGCATCTGAAGCAGATTTTAACATGGCATATTCACCGCTTACTTGATAGGCAAATACAGGTATTGAGAATTTAGTTTGAACTTTACTGATGATATCCAAATAGGGTATTGCTGGTTTGACCATTACAATATCAGCACCCTCATTAATATCTAACTCCACTTCTCTTAGACTTTCAAGAGCATTGGCAGGATTCATTTGATAATTATATTTATTACCAGCAGCAAGGCTTGTTTTCGAGTTGACGGCATCTCTAAAGGGGCCATAAAAAGAAGAGGCATATTTTGCTGCGTAAGAGAGTATTAAGGTGTTGTGAAAATTCTCTTTTTCTAATGCGCTTCTAATAGAGCCTATTCTGCCATCCATCATATCCGAAGGAGCAATAATATCTGCTCCAGCCTGAGCATGAGAAATTGCTTGTTTAGTTAGTATATTAACGGTGGCATCATTGAGGACATAATTATTTTCATCAATGATGCCGTCTTGACCATGAGTAGTATAGGGATCAAGGGCGACATCTGTAATAATTATTAATTCAGGAAATTCAGCTTTGAGTTTTGCGATACTTTTTTGAATTAATCCGTCTGGATTATATGCTTCTTCACCGGTTATGCTTTTTTTATGTTCTGCAATTACCGGAAATAAGGTTATAGCTGGAATATTAAGTTTCAATAACTTTTCAGCAGTTTTTAAAATCCCATCAATGCTTTGGCGGTTAATTCCTGGCATAGATTCGATCGGTGTAGATTGATTTTTACCGCTTAGCAGAAATACTGGATAAATTAGATCACTCGCACTCAAAGTCGTCTCTTCGACTAAACGTCTTAGCGCATCTGTTCGTCGCACTCTTCGCATGCGTGTTGATGGGAATGAAATTCCGTTTTGATTACTCATGTTAATTTTTAATCAGTAGTGTAATTAATTTTTTAGTATAGATATTTTACATTAAATTACTAAATTTTAATGAGAAATCTAAACAGTGCCTTTCATGGTATATCCTATAGCCTCGATTTCATGAATTAATTGACTTAGATTCGTTTTTGATAAGGAGGTTAGGGGAGGACGAACTCTACTCCAATTGGAATCGTTATGATAATGACCAACAATGGCTTTTAGTGCAGGAATCATCGGATATTTTTGTACTATGTGTCGGAATTCATCCAAGTTTTTTTGTTGAATACTTGCATCAGTGCTAAGCCAGTTTTTATAAAGCGTATAGATTGCATGAGGGTTGATATTTGCCGTGGCAGAAATGCAACCAGCCCCTCCATTTCGGAGTGTTTCTAAGAGAAATACTTCACTTCCTGCGAATATATTAAAATCGGGCCATCCTTGATTGAGCATTGCCAAAGTGTTATTCCAGTCTCCTGAGCTATCTTTTATTCCAGCGATGATTTTTGGGTAACTATTTTTTAGTCTTTCTATTAGATTTAAACTAATACTAACATTGGCAATCGGTGGAATATGGTAAAGATAGATTCTAAGACTATCATTATCAACTGTTTCAATTATCTTTGAATAACTGTTGAATAAACCATCATCACTTACATCTTTATAATAAAATGGTGGCAGCATTAATACATTGAAACAGCCGAGCTTTACAGCATGTTGAGTGAGTTTAATCGTGTCCGTTAATGCACAGCATCCTACGCCCGGCATGGTCTTTTTGGGGTCAATGCCTGCTTCAATGAGTGCGTCTAATATTTCTATTTTCTCATTTACGGATAATGAGTTGGCTTCACTGTTGGTTCCAAATACAGCCAGTCCAACACTTTGAGAAAGTAGCCATTGACATTGTTTTATTAAGAGTTCTTTATTAACACTGAGGTCACTATAGAAAGGGGTGATAACAGGACTGTAGACACCACTTAGCTTAGATCTACCATCATTCATATACTATTCACTTTTATGTATTTTTAAGCCAGTCGGTTGGTTTTAAGTATTTTTTATAAAGTAATTCTTCAGGTGAATTTGTTTCTGGCTTCCAGTTATATTCCCATCTCACTGTCGGTGGAAGTGACATTAATATTGATTCAGTTCTACCACCGGATTGTAAACCAAATAGTGTACCTCTATCGAAAAGTAAGTTAAATTCTACATATCGTCCACGCCGATAAAGTTGGAAATTTCGTTCGCGCTCACCATAAGGATGATCTTTATGAGCTTGAACGAGAGGTAAATAGGCAATTAAAAATTGATTACCGATAGCTTGAATAAAATTGAAAGATTCATCAAACCCAAGTTCATTAAAGTCATCAAAAAAAAGTCCACCTACACCACGTGTTTCATTTCTATGTTTTAAGAAAAAATACTCATCACACCATTTTTTAAAACGAGGATACAGATCGGCACCAAATTTATTGCAAATATTATAAGCATTCTGATGCCATGAAATCACGTCTTCGTGAAATGGGTAGTATGGCGTTAAGTCAAAGCCACCACCAAACCACCAAATGGAGTTACCTTTATTATCTTCTGCGATGAAAAATCTTAAATTAGCGTGTGTGGTTGGTATAAATGGATTCAAAGGATGGATAACCAACGATAAACCCATGGCTTGATATTTCTTACCAGCAAGTTCAGGCCTTGCTTTGGTAGCAGTGGGGGGTAATTCATCACCATGAATATGAGAAAAGCTAACACCCGCTTGCTCAAATACAGATCCATTTTTTAAAATTCTACTTTCACCGCCACCACCTTCGGATCTATTCCACTTATCCGCCACAAAAATCTCTTTTCCATCAATTTCATCAAGATTTTTTGTAATGGTAGATTGAAGACTTTGTAAATATTTTTTTACAAGTTTGATGGAATGAGTTTCAAGATTCATAATTATGGGCGTAAAATTTTTCCAGTTTTAAGTATTTTAATGGTTGATGCAGCAGTATTTTGAAAGCATTGACCAGGGACTATGTAGTCTACTATGCCATGAAAAATTCTGCGTAGTACGATTGAATTTTTAGGCGGTTTTTTACCGGATACATTAGCACTAGTAGAAATTAGGGCTGACTTTGATTGCATACATAGTTCTCTGGCAATGGGATGTTTGATTAATCGAACGGCTATGGTTGAATGCTTGCCGCTGACCCAATAAGGGGCATGATGATTTTTCTCAACTAACCATGTCGTATTTTTTTGGTCGTTAATAATTGTTTTGATGTCAGCGGCACTGAGCTGAACCCATTTTATTATTTGTCTAAGATCAGATGCAATAATAATCAGCCCCATACTTGGATTACGATTTTTTATTTCAAGTATACGATATACTGCATTTGGATCGTCTGGTCGGCAGCCGAGCCCAAATACACCCTCGGTAGGATAAGCAATTACCCCTCCATCACGTATTATTCGACTTGCTTTTTTTATAGATTCAGACGGAATGATTCTTTACCAATAATTAAATTTTAGGTACTGTCTTTGTGTTTTTGTTGCCATTCTCCATTATTATATATGGCTATCCATTTGGTTTTTTTACCATTTTTTTCTGAAGCTAAATAATGAATATCCTCAGCTTTGTTGTATCTAACCACATAAGGATTGCGATCTTTGTCTTGCTCTGGAGCGCTCATCAGATATAAGTGTTTTTTTGTATTGGGTAAATATCTACAAGCCTCTGTGAACTCATCTTTAAGATGATTAATTTCAGATACTTTAGGCGCTCTAGTTTCTCTATTTTTTGGAAATTTACTGGCCGCTAAAAATATACCTTTCATGCTGTCTCTTAATAAATAATGATCTTCACATTTTAGGCATGATAATTCGGGCAATGCTATGGGCTCCATGGTTAATGGTTTTGGCTCGCCATTTCTTTGTAATTGTCTTGTCGTTCCACAATCTTCATTTAAGCAACCAAAGTATTTGCCGAATCTACCCGTCTTGAGCTGCATGTCTGTAGAGCATTTGTGACATTGAATAACAGGTCCATCGTATCCTTTTATTTTAAAATGACCGTCTTCAACTTTATTTCCTTCGCAATCAGGATTTTTCCCACATACATGTAA
The DNA here is from genome assembly GCA_028822065.1 of Woeseiaceae bacterium. GTDB lineage: Bacteria > Pseudomonadota > Gammaproteobacteria > Steroidobacterales > Woeseiaceae > SP4260. The sequence goes on from JAPKEL010000009.1 coordinate 28,952, forward strand.
CTTTCTATTTTCATCAATCAAGAAATTATCCATACTTGTAGAGCAGAGATCGCACCTCTCTTTAATCATAAGATTTGTTGCTTCTTCTTGATCATCAACACTAACTGCTTCATCACCTGATGTTAAATTAAGTGTTTTTTTACATTGATCTTCACCAGTATTTTCATAACCTGAGCAACCAAGGAAGACTCCGTTAGAAGCATTTCTAATAACCATGTGATGATTATTACAATCTGGACAGATGATATCTGAAGCAACAGGTTTATTGCCTCGCATGCCGCCGTCGTCATTCGATGCAGATTCCAAATCTTTTTTGAATGCTAAATAAAAATTATCAAGCACATGTTTCCAATCAAGTTCTCCATTAGCTACTTTATCTAAATCATTTTCAAAGTTAGCTGTAAAGTCATAATCCATAATGTCATCAAAACTCTCAAGTAATCTTTCAGTCACGATGTGACCAATTTTTTTAACAAAAAATCTTCTATTTTGAATCTCGACATAACCTCTATCTTGTATCGTAGAGATAATGGTCGCATAGGTTGAGGGCCGGCCTATGCCTTTTTTTTCAAGTTCCTTAACTAATGCCGCCTCAGAAAATCTTGCCGGCGGTTTTGTGAATTTCTTTTCGAGCTTTAATTCCTCTAAAGATAAAATTTCACCTTCCGAGAGATTGGGCAGTATATCTTCGTTTGGATTTTTGGAACTGTCTTTAGAAAGTTTAGTATAGCCATCAAATACGACTTCTCTGCCTTTGGCAGTGAATGTATATTTATCTAAAATAATTTTTGCTGAAGTTGATAAGTACTCAGCATCAGGCATTTGTGAAGCAATATATTGTTGCCATATGAGTTGGTAGAGACGAATTTCCTCTTCACTTGCTCCAGTTAATGCATCAGCTTTTAAAAAAGCATTTGTTGGTCTTATCGCCTCGTGAGCCTCTTGCGCATTTTCTGTACTTGAGTATATTCTGGGAGCACTTGGTAAGTAGTTACCACCCACTTTGTCCTTAATATAATTTCTGGCATCTTGAATTGATTCTTGGCTGAGACTTGGTGCATCAGTTCTCATATAGGTGATATAACCAGCTTCATATAATTTCTGTGCCACACGCATTGTTCTTTTGACATTAAAGCTAAGCTTTGTTGATGCTGCCTGTTGAAGTGTTGAAGTGATAAAAGGCGGTCTTGGTTTTATTTTTATAGGTTTTTTTATTATTTCATCTATTGAAAGTGGGTTATTATTAATAAGGGATTCTATTTTTCTGGCTTCATTTTCTAAGAGTAATGGTTCAGTAGTCTTTCTTAATAATGAAAATAAAATAGTTTCCTGATTGGTATTTAACAGGCTCATTGATATGGCCCAAAATTCTTTAGGATTAAATTCTTGGATTAGTCTTTCTCTTTCATCAAGGAGTCTTAGTGCAACCGACTGAACCCTGCCAGCTGAGAGTCCTCTGGCAATTTTCTTCCATAAGAGAGGAGAAAGCTCAAAACCAACGACCCTATCTAAGAACCTTCTAGCCTGTTGAGCTTGGACAAGATCAATATCAATTTCTTTTGGGTCCTCAAAGGACGCAAGAATTGCTGACTTTGTTATTTGATTAAATCTGACTCTTGAGAATTCATATTTTTGTGGACCGAGGGCTTCTTTTAAATGCCAAGCAATAGCCTCACCCTCTCTATCCAAATCTGTTGCAAGATAGATATGATCAACATTTTTAGATGCTTTTTTTAGTTCTTTAATAACTTTTTCTTTCTCAGGGATAATCTCATATTCGACTTTCCAGTCGTTATCGGGATCAATACCCATCCTTCTTACTAATCTAGTTCTGTCATTTATGGTTTTAAGTCTGAGTTTTTCTGCTTCTGAAATGTCTTTTGGAATTGCAGCTCTTTTTGAAGGGGCTCTATTTTTGCCTTTTGGAAGATCTCGAATATGACCTACACTTGATTTAACGATATAGTCGCTGCCCAAGTATTTAGAGATGGTTCTCGCTTTTGCTGGAGACTCAACTATTACTAGATTATTTGCCATGACTTTACTTAATATCCATTTTTAATGAAGAAAATCACTTTTCGTATCAAAGATCAAGTCTTCCATTTGCGAGTATGCTTTTTCTTGCCCGGGTTGACTGAATAGAACCATTAAAACAACCCACTTAATTTGATCAACATTTATATCTTGGGAATCAAGCGCAAGCAATCGATCAATTAAAAGTTCTCTTTGCGTAGTAGTAAGTATATTAATTTGTTCAAGATAACTAATAAATCCACGACAACTGGCATCCAGTTGATTTATTTCAGCACTGTTATATATCCTTGTCGCGCTTGTCGTATGATTATTTTCTATGAAATACTCATTATTTTCTGCCAAACCATCAAGCCAATCTAAAGCTTTGTCAATTTCATTATTATTAAAACCAGCTTTTATCAATTCTATTCGTAATGTGTTTTGATCGGCCTCAGGTTCGTCTTCCGTTTCGATATAGGTTTCAAATAAATACATTAATACATCGAGGACGTCTTCTTTCATTGTCTCTATTATTCCTTTGAGATCTTATGTCGCTATCTTGACTAATTTAAAAAATAGAAAGAGCGATATATTGTAAATAGTCAAACCCTAAAACATGGAGCATGTAGTAATCTGTAGCAATCGTCAATATCGTTTAGTATTTTTTATGCTGAATTTTAAAAAAAATGAAACTATGAACTGATTTAGTGTTTATATATAATCGTTTATTAGATTAATTTTTATGTACAATTTATTATTACAATTATGACTATATTAAGAATATTAGAATTTCCAGATCCAAAACTAAGGATCAAAGCGATACCTATAGAAACCGTTGATGATGGTTTGCGTGTTGTGATTGATAATATGTTTGAAACTATGTATGCAGCACCAGGAATTGGTTTAGCAGCAACTCAGGTAGATTTTCATAAACGCCTACTTGTGGCAGATGTTTCTGTCGAAAAAGACGATCCTCATGTTTTAATAAATCCTAGGATTCTTGAGAAAGACGGTTCGAAAGTCTCGGAAGAGGGTTGCTTGTCAATACCTGGATACTTTGATTCAGTTAAAAGAGCAGAAACAATTCGTGTGAGTTTTTTAGATCGAAATGGAAATCAACAAGAAAAAGACATGGAAGGTTTACTGGCAGTTTGCGTTCAACATGAAATAGATCATCTTGAAGGTAAGTTATTTGTTGATTATCTTTCCGAGGCTAAACGACAAAAAGTAAGAAAGAAGTTGCACAAACAAAGACGAGTTCAATCTGATTCATCAATTATGTTTTAAACTTACTATTTAAATTATGAATATTAATTTAAATGATTGTCGTGTAATTTTTGCAGGCACGCCAGAATTTTCTGTTCCTTCGCTTAACGCTCTACTGGATATAGGTATCACTCCTAAAGCAGTAATAACGCAACCAGACAGAAGAGCTGGTCGCGGAAAACAGTTGAGAAAAAGCCCTATCAAGATTTTTGCAGAAGAACATCATATTCCAGTTTGGCAACCTTCATCATTGTCTAACGACCAATTAGTGCAAGACCTAAAATCCATTAAACCGGATATTATAGTTGTTGCTGCTTATGGAATGTTGTTCCCTAAAGAGGTATTAAATATCCCAAAATTTGGTTGTTTAAATGTGCATGCTTCTTTATTACCAAGATGGAGAGGAGCATCACCCATACAAGCATCTATTTTACATGGGGATAAGGTGACTGGTGTAAGTCTTATGAAAATGGAGATTGGGCTTGATACAGGTCCAATCTATACTCAGCATAAAATAGATATAGATCAATCAGAAATAGCAGATAAATTAAATATGTGTCTTGGAGAATTGGGAGGACTGGCTCTGAAAGCAGATTTTCAATCTATATTGAATGGCGTTATTCAATCAAATGACCAAAACCAAGATGGAGTAACTTTGACAAAAAAAATCAAAAAGTCTGATGCAAAAATTGATTGGAATAAATCTGCAGATTATCTATCTCGTCATGTTAGAGCTTACAACTCATCACCAGGAGCTTATTTTAATTTAGAAAATGAAATGATTAAGTGTTGGTCGGCTGAGTATACGAATAAAATCAGTGCAATATCAGGAAGAGTGATTGAAGCAGGAGCATCTGGGATAAAAGTTTCATGCGGTCATGGGGCCTTGATTATGAAAATATTACAACGTCCAGGCAGGAATATAGTAACAGCCGCTGAATTCTCCAGACAAATAAATTTGAAAGATCTGCAATTAACATAAAAAATGTAATTTTTTTGAATAACTTCTGACATATCTTGACGAATCTAAGAAAAACTTAACACTTTTTCTCTGTAAGATTATCAATAATTAAAGCTTATATAGAGAAAGGGCTTATGGAATGTAATTTCTGATGCAAATTAATGATAACGGAGCAATGATTCGAGCAAAAGCTGCGAATGTCGTTGATATGGTGATAAATAAAGGCCGATCTTTAGATCGTGCTATAGAGAAGGTTAATGTAGGTGATGAAAATTCTCAAAAATCACTTTTCAAGGCGATTTGTTACGGAACTATTCGTTTTCATTGGGAGCTTAAGGCTCAATTAAACCAATATATTTCACGTCCAATTAGAAAAAAAGATAAAATAATTGAGACATTACTTATTGTTGGCTTTTTCCAAATTAAAAATACACGCATTCCACCACATGCAATAGTGACGCAAACTGTAGAAGCAGCAAGGCTGCTTAAAAAACCAAATCTTTGTGCTTTTATTAATGCTGTCTTAAGAGGATTTCTTCGTTCCGGATGGAGTGAATATATTGATGAAAATGAAGAAGTTATTTATAACCACCCTCAATGGATAATAAATACATTAAAAAATAGTTGGCCAGATAATTGGCGTGAAATTATAGGAAATAATAATAAACAGGCTCCAATGTGGTTAAGAGTTAACCAAAAAAAAATTACTGGAAAAGAATATCTCCATAAAATAGCAAATTCTCAAAATTTACCTATAGAAGAGATTGGATATCTTGGCGATTTAGATCAATCCATTTGTTTAAAAAATCCGATATCAGTTAAATTATTACCTGATTTTGATAGTGGATCTGTTTCAATTCAAGATGGCGCTGCTCAGATTGCCGCTGAGTGCTTGCTAAACGGCTTTAGCGGTAGAATTTTAGATGCTTGCGCAGCCCCTGGAGGTAAAACAGGTCATTTGTTAGAAAAAATAAATGATAGTTCAACTGTTACTGCAATAGATATAGATCCTAATAGAACAAATATTATCGAAAAAAATCTTGATCGCCTTGGCTTGCAAGCCAAAATTATTACTGCTGATGTCGCAGACACCAAGAGTTGGTGGGATGCAAAATTATTTGATCTGATATTACTCGATGCACCATGCTCAGCAAGTGGCGTTATTAGGCGGCATCCAGATATTAAGCATTTAAAAAGAGAAGAGGATATTCACTCTTTAAATTTAATGCAGCTAAATATTATTAATTCATTATGGAGTTTATTAAAGCCTGGCGGACAATTACTTTATGTGACTTGTTCGGTCTTTACGGAAGAAAATGATTTGGTGATTGAAAACTTTAAAAAAACTCATTCAGATGTAATTGCGAAGAAATTGTTGCTAAATAACAACATCCACGATGTAATGCATAAGACTATATATGGCTATCAATTATTACCTGGAACAAGAGGAATGGATGGCTTTTATTTTTCATATTTGGAAAAGGCTATTTTGTAAGATAATGAGATTTGCTGTACATACAAAAATATTGAATTTAATGCCGCTGTTGTTGCTTTGCATCGCATTAAACGTTTCTGCTCAAATGAGACCAAATCATGAAGGGTATTTCGATGTCCGATCAGCAACTACGCTATTGGTTGAGCAGAATCATATACTCGATGCTCGGTTACAATTGTTTTTGAGTGATGAGGCCCTAAATGCACTGAATAGTGGGGTTCCTCTTACAATTGAATTAAGTATTGAAATTATTAGAAGTAGGCGTTTTCTTCCAGATGCAAAGGAGGAAGAGCTTGAATTCCAGTTTGAGCTTGAATATCGGCCTTTAAGTCAACGTTATATTGTTAGAGATGTACAAAAAGGGACTCAGGATTCATATGCAACCTTGTTTTCAGCGCTTAATAAATTAGGGAAAGTTCAAGATCTAATTCTGATTCAGAATAGTTCGCTTGATCCTCGAGCTAATTATCGATTTAGATTACAGGCCTTACTGAGTACAAAACAATATTCAGCGCCATTGAGAATATTATTTTTCTGGCGAAATCAATGGGATTTAAAAAGTGAGTGGTACGAATGGCTACTCCAAAGATAAGATCGCTTCTATATGGCATGCTTGGCGCGTTTGGCGTAGGGCTTTCATTTATTGCGCTCTTGATGTTAAGCCAAGTTGCACAAAATTCAGAGAATTTTGATCGATTAGCGAATTCAATTCTATGGGTTAATGTGCTTTGCTTGTTTGTTTTAATGGTTCTTTTAATAGGTAATCTCAGTAAACTTTATCGTGATTATCGTTCTAATGTTCCCGGGTCTAAGCTAAAAGCAAGAATGGTAGGTATGTTTGTTGGCTTAGCGATCATTCCATTATTAATTGTTTTTTATTTTTCAATGCAATTTATCAACCGTGGAATTGATACTTGGTTTAATGTAGAAGTTGAAGCTGGTTTAGATGATGCGTTGACCTTAAGTCGAAATGCTCTCGCTATGCAAATGAGAGATCATTTAGCCGCTACAGAACAAATTGCGGAACGTTTAAAGCTGACTAGCAGTTCGCAATTTATCTATGAAATTGGAGCATTGCGTCAAGAAATTGGCGCCAGTGAGTTAACTTTATTTGGAAGAAATGGTCGAATAATTGCAACTAATTCAGATCAAACTGCAGGCATCGCGCCTAAAGGTGTATCTGATGAGTTATTGATGCAAGTCAGACAAAATCGTCCTTATGTCAGTTTAGACCCTCTTTCGGATGGATCTTATGAAATTAGAACAGGAGTGCCATTAATTGGAGGTAGGGGTTTAGATGTTATAGGAACCATAAGATCACGATTTATAGTTTCTCAGCGTATTGGTAGAATGGTCAATAGTATTGATTCATCGTATACAGATTACAAAAAAATCGTTTATTTACGCACACCGTTAAAAAGAACCTTTTCCTTAACACTGACTGTGGTTTTGATGATTTCTTTGTTAGCTTCAATATACGGTGCTTTCGTTTTATCCAGAAGATTAGTGTCTCCAATTCAGAATTTAGTAAAAGGAACGCGTGCGGTGGCAAAGGGAGATTTTGATACTCAATTACCCATTCCCACGGATGATGAAATAGGATTTCTTGTTAATTCATTCAATGAAATGACTAGGGGTTTGTCCTTAGCAAGGCAGCAAACTAGCATGAGTCAAAATCTGGTTGAGGCGCAAAGAGCTAATCTTGAGATTATTTTAGCCAATCTATCAACAGGCGTTATTTCTTTGGAGTCAAATCTAAAGATTCGTACAGCGAATAAAGCAGCTGGTGCTATTTTAAATGCTGATTTTAATGGAAGAGCTGGTCATCTATTGTCAGATGTAGCAGCTGATAATGCGGTGTTACAAGAGCTTTATGATGTAGTCAAAAAACAGTTCGATAAGGGAATTACTATTTGGCAGGACCAAATTATAGTTCATGCTGTTAAAGGTCGAAGGGTATTGACTTGTGCTTGTACAGATCTGTCAAGTGAGGCGGGAGAGGAAGTTGGTTTCGTAGTTGTTTTTGATGATATTACACAGCAATTACAATCACAGCGAGATGCAGCTTGGAGCGAAGTGGCGCGTCGACTAGCTCATGAAATAAAGAATCCTTTGACGCCCATTCAGTTATCTGCAGAGCGAGTACGTAAAAAATATCTTGATACAATGAATTCAAAAGACGGAGAAATATTAGATCGATCAACTCATATTATTATAGAGCAGGTTGCAGCAATGAGGGATATGGTAAATGCATTTAGTGATTATGCGCGTGCTCCAGATATGGAGATAAGTTCTTTTAGTGTCGAAGATTTAATTAATGAGGTCATTGATTTATATAAAGAGCAGGAAGCAAAAATAAACATTATATTTAATATTGAAACACCAATAGAAAATTTTGATGCAGATCCTGGGAGAATTAGACAGATGATGCATAATTTAATCAGAAATTCTATTGAAGCTATTGATACTAAAGAAAATGGATTTATTAATGTAACTGCAAGGCATGTAGAAATAAAAAAAATAGCAATGATTGAAATTACAGTTGAAGATAATGGTGGTGGCTTTAAAGCAGAGTCTTTAGGGCAAGTATTTGATCCTTATGTCACGTCTAAGCCAAAAGGAACAGGCTTAGGCTTAGCTATTGTTAAGAAATTGGTTGAAGAACATATGGGCTCTATCGAGGCAACAAATACAGAAAATCATGGTGCATTAATAAGCATTCTATTGCCGCGATATGAAGGGACCAGAGAAGCAATAATTTCAAATTTAAAAAATAATCAAGATAATGGGAGAGCTTTAGGATGATGTCGGCAAAAATTTTAGTTGTTGATGATGAGCTCGATATTAGAGAGTTAATTCAGGAGATTCTTTCTGATGAAGGGTATAATGTTACAGCAGCAGCCAGTGCTGCTGAGGCAAGATCGGCAAGAGATGAGCAGGATTTCGATCTTATTTTGCTTGATATTTGGATGCCAGAAACCGACGGAATTACTCTATTAAAGGAATGGTCAGATAATGATCAATTGAATTCAGCAGTTGTAATGATGTCAGGTCATGGCACTGTAGATACAGCAATCGAATCTACTCATTTAGGTGCTAGTAATTTTGTTGAAAAACCATTATCAATCGCTAAATTGCTTCGCACAATAGAGGATGCACTTACTGAAAGGAAACCAAAAGGGAGTTATGCGAAAGTAGGTAATGCAGCTTCTTTTGTTTCAATCGGACATAGTGAGCTCTTAAAAAAATTCAGAAAAGAATTACGGCAGGCAGCCGCACTCGATTCTGCGCTTATGTTGATTGGGGAAGCAGGGACCGCGAGAACAGCATTTGCTCGTTACATTCATGATATTAGTCAAAGAGCAATCAATCCCTGTATAGAACTAGCTTCTGCAATGCTGACAACCACAAATACTGAGGAACAAATTCTTGGCAAAGAAAACGGCACTGAAATTATACCTGGCTTTATTGAGCAAGCTGAAGAAGGAACCTTAATAATTAATGGTTTATCTGATCTTAACTCTAGAGCACAACAACTATTACATAATATTTTAGAAAATGGTCAATACAACAGAATAAACGGAAGTTCCTCATTGCAAATAAAGGCACGTGTAATTGCTATTGTAGATGAGGGTTATATACAAGATATGCAAGATGGAAGATTAAAGCGTGAGTTAATTTCGAATATCAGTATCCAGACATTGAGGGTTCTGCCGCTGAGAGATCATGCTGAAGATGTTCCTGATTTCATTAAATTCTATGTTGATTATTTCGTAGAAATAGAGCGATTAACTTTTCGTCGTTTTAGTATCGGAGCTCAGAATCGCTTACGTAATTATCCATGGCCAGATAATTTACGTGAATTGAAGAATATTATAAGAAGATTGCTTATTGAGGGTCGCGATGATGATGTTAGTCTTGAGGAGGTTGAGGATCAGCTAAAAAATCAGGAAGTAACGATCAATTCTTTTGTGAAACAGGATTTGCTCTCTTTGCCATTGCGCGAGGCTCGAGAAAAATTTGAGCAAGCATATCTTCAGCAACAACTTATCTTATGCGATGGAAAGGTGGGTCAATTGGCTAAGAGAGTGGGTGTTGAGCGTACCCATTTATATCGTAAGTTAAAGGCACTTGGAATCAATCTTGATACAAAAATAGAGGCAAAAAATACCAACTGAGGAAGATAATTATGAAAAACTATATTAAATTAAACCATTCATTGGATTTAATTGTATCGTTGTTAGTAACTTTAGGAATTTTATTGGTGGTCCAGACTTTTATTATTGGCCATCATTATATTATTCCAACAGGAATTCTCATGCTCTCGATAATTTTTGGCAATCTTGTTTATTATGGATTTAAGAATAATAGATTTGCAAAGAAAATTTTATTTTGGCTGTTTTTTGTATTTACTTTGCATTTGTTTTTTGCATTATTCTTTAGTGTTAAATACAGAACAATATTGGGTAATTCTTTCGAACCAGTATGTATTATTAATATTTTAGCTTTTAGTTATTTATTGATCCAGTATGAGAGAAAGAATAACCTTTTTTGATTTTGCAAAGATTTAGAATTTACATCGATTTAGGACTTGATACTCCAAGTAGTTCTAAACCACTTTTTATAATAGTCTGAGTTGCTTTGATAAGTAACATCCGAGCATTTCTTATCTTTTCATCTTCAACAATGAAGATAGAGTCATTGTAGTAGGAATGAAATTCATTGGCTAAATCTCTTAAATATTGGGCTAAATTATGAGGAGCTCTATTATTGGCTGATAATTCAATTATTTCTGGAAATCGAGACAGCGTTGACATTATCAATTTCTCTTTTTTCGTTATTAGTAGAGATAGATTATCTTTGCCTTTCTGTTCATCATAAAGGAATCTTTTCTCTTCCAGTTGCCTAAATACGCTTGCAATTCGAGCGTGAGCATATTGAATATAATAGACAGGATTTTCGTTCGATTTACTTTTAGCGAGCTCTAGATCAAAATCTAAATGTTGTTCATTTGAACGCATAATATAGAAGAAACGAGCTGCATCATTGCCAACTTCTTCTCGAAGCTGTCTTAAAGTGATAAATTCTCCGGATCTTGTAGACATAGATTGCTTTTCACCTGCTCTAAAAAGACTCACAAACTGAACTAATTCGACTTCAAGATCTGATGCTTGATGACCCATCGCAACTAAGCCCGCTCTGACTCTGGCAATGTAACCATGGTGATCTGATCCTAGAATATCAATCAGATGGTCAAAGCCACGTAATTTTTTATTATGATGATAGGCTATATCAGAGGTAAAATAAGTATTATTTTTATTCTCTCTTGTAACGACACGATCTTTTTCGTCATCGAAATCTGTGGCTTTAAACCAGATAGCACCATCTTTCTTATAAAGTAATTCTTTATCTTTTAATAAGGATAATATTTTTTTTATGTGGCCTTGTTCTGCGAGGCTATTCTCTGAAAACCAAGAATCAAAAGTGACTCCGAATTCGTTAAGATCTTCTTCAATATCGAATCGAATCGATTCTAGAGAAGTTTGTTTTATAACACTAAATTTTTCTATACCTAATATTTCTTTAGCAGACTGTATTATTGCATCAATATACTGTTCTTTATCTTGAGCGTTATCTCCATTTTGTAACTGCAAAATAATCTCACTAAGAGTATTGTCAATTTTCTCATCTATAGATTCTGCAATTATCTTAATATAATCGCCTAGATATCCTGCTGCAGGCATTATGAGATCTGGATTATTACTTTCCAGTATTCGAATTATTACACTGACGCATAAAATATCCATTTGTCGACCGGCATCATTAACGTAATATTCACGTTTAACTTCATATCCCGCTGCATTAAGTATATTGCCTAAGGTAGCGCCATAAGCTGCATGTCTTCCATGACCAACATGAAGTGGGCCAGTTGGATTTGCAGAGACAAATTCGAGAAGAATTTTTCCTTTTCTTTTCCCCGGATGTTTACCATAGAGGTCATCAATATCAATTATTTTAGAGATTTCTTGATGAAAAGCTGCATCACTCATGTGGAAATTTATAAATCCAGGACCAGCAATTTCTATTTTTTTAACTAGATTATTTTTGGGAATTTTTTTTATTATTATACTGGCAAGATCACGAGGATTATTTTTTGTTACTTTAGCAAAGCGCATGGCGATATTTGAACTAAAGTCTCCATGCACGAGATCTTTGGTTCTTTCAACAGCATTTTCAGCTATTTGATCATCCAGAAATTCCGTAAGTTCAGGAACTTCTTGTAATCCTAATTTAACTAAATTTATGATATCGGTTTTCAAAATATGGCCTTATATAGAATGTTTTTTAAACACTAAAAAAGTTCAATTGGATCTATATCTACAGACCATTTTACACGGTGAGTGCATTTTTTTCTTTCTATCTTTTTAATAAATAATGATATTTGCTGATGCAGAGATTTGCGATTCTTGCAATGTAATAGAAGTTGTCCCCTGTATTTTCCAGCCTTTCTTTCCATTGGTGCACTCACAGGCCCCATAATGTTAATATCATTCAATTTATCTTTTTCGATAATTTGATGAGCTGAATTTAAAAACTCCCAGGTGAAATCTTTTTTATGAGAGCTTACTCTGATTAATGCCAAGTAAGAGAAGGGTGGCCATGATGCGGCTTCACGCTCTTGCAAAGTATGTTCTGCAACTCTTTTATAACCACCTTCAAATAGCGCTTCCCAGAAAGGATGATCAGGATATTCAGTTTGAATGATTACTTGGCCTTTTTGATCTTCTCTGCCAGCTCTTCCTGAGACTTGAATTAGGCTTTGTGCTAAACGTTCACTGCCTCTAAAATCATTACTGAATAAACCTTGATCTGCATTAATTACAGCGACTAAAGTTAAAGATGGAAAATGATGACCCTTTGACAACATTTGTGTGCCTACAAGTATTCGTGCCTTTCCAGTATTAGCTATGTTGAGCGCCTCATCCATCGTCCCTTTTAAGCGAGTTGAATCACTGTCGATTCGTTTTATCATAATATTAGGAAAATATTTGCCGAGCACTTCTTCTAGACGTTGGGTTCCTTGTCCTAAAGCTTTATATTCACCATTACAAATAATGCATTTTTCAGTGTATTCTCTATAAGAGCCGCAATGATGGCAGGCTAGTTTATTTTGTGAAAGATAGACAGTCATACGTGAATCACAACGTAAACATTGAGCGATATGATTACAAGATGTGCATATTAGTGTTGGTGCAAAACCTCTTCTATTTATGTAGATTAATATTTGCCCATCTTTCTTTAGATGTTTTTTTATTGTCTTGATTAGAGAGGGGCTTAGACCATCTGGAGCATAGCCTTTGGTCATATCAACAAGGTGCATTGATGGTAATTGGGCATTACCGGCTCTTTTCTGGAGTGTGAGTTCCGTATATTTTTTTTGTTTAATAAGATTTAAACTCTCCAGTGAAGGTGTTGCAGAGCCAAGTATGATCGGGATATCAAAATATTTTGCTTTTGTTACCGCTAAGTCTCTTGCCGAGTATCTAAAGCCATCTTGTTGTTTATATGAAATATCATTTTCTTCATCGACTATGATGATGCCAAGATTATGAATTGGAGCGAAAATAGCCGATCTCGTCCCGAGAATAAGCTTTGTTTGAGGGTTCCTAGTCATTTGCCATGCTTTGAATCTCTGATGTTCGGTCAGAGATGAGTGAAGCAGAACTGGCTCGATTCCAATTCTTTGGATAACTCGTTCTATAAATTGAGTTGTTAATCCAATTTCAGGGACAAGTATTAGGCATTGCTTTCCTGTTTTGAGGACCTCTAGAATGACACGAAGATAGACCTCAGTTTTACCACTACCTGTAATACCATCAAGTAAAAATGGTTTAAAATATTGAGTTTCATTTATTTTATTTACCGCTATTTTTTGTTCTGAGTTGAGAGCTGGACCTTTAATTGGGATGCTAATGCTTCTTTGAGTATTTAATTTTGAGGGCACGTGAGATATTGTGATCCATTCTTTTTTAAGTAAGCTTCTTCTTTGGCTTTTCCATTCAATAGTTTTTTTATTCAAAATATCTACTGTTATCGATTGTTTTTTTTGTAAATATGAAATTAATTGCGCTTGTTTTGGTGCGCGTTTTTTAATTTCATCAGGAATAATTTCATTGCCTTTTTTGGTGATTTGAATTTCTTCAACCAGGCTAATAGCCGGCCTGTCTTTTTTTAAATAGGTGGGCAGTGCCGCTGCGATAACTCTTCCAATTGGATGTTGATAATATTTACTAGCAAACGAAATTATCCACAAATCAGATTCAGAAAATACAGGATCTTGATCAATAATATTGATGCATTGACGTAATTTTGATTTAGGTAGATCGCTTTCATTGACGATTTCTAGAATAAGGCCAACTTTTTTTTGTCGACCAAAAGGAACCAAAACACGACAACCTATTTTTGGCAGGCATTGATTTTTTTTGATTAACTCATAATCAAATAATTGGAATAGTGGAACATCTATTGCAATTTTGAGGATGCAGTTATCTGCGTTAGTTTGTCTTTTATTGACTAGTGCTGTCCCTTCTTTCTGTATAACTTAATTATAATGATTTAACGGCTTGAATTAATTCTGATGCCATTTCTTGTCCGTCACCATAAAGCATTCGTGTCTGATCTAAAAAGAACAATGCATTTTCGATACCTGAGAAGCCAGCTCCTTGACCACGTTTGATAACAATTACATTTTTAGCGTAATCTGCATTTAAAATTGGCATTCCATATATTGGACTGGATGGATCTGTTCGTGCTACTGGATTAACCACATCGTTAGCGCCAATAATTAGAGCTACATCCGCTGATTCGAATTCAGAATTAATTTCGTTTTCGTCATAAATAATATCATAAGGCACACCAGCTTCTGCCAGCAATACATTCATATGCCCTGGCATTCTCCCTGCAACAGGATGGATGGCAAACTTAACATCTACATCACGATCAATAAGCAATTGCGTTAGTTCCCATACTTTATGTTGGGCTTGAGCTACCGCCATACCATAACCAGGCACAATTAGGACTTTATTTGCAAAAGCCATCATGACGCCCACATCTGTTGCATCAATTGGTTTCATTGAACCACTTACCTCTGTCCCTTCTTCTGAGGTGGTTTCTCCAAAACCAGAGAACAATACATTAGCAAGTGATCTGTTCATTGCCTTAGCCATTAGCTGAGTAAGAAGTGAACCAGCAGCACCCACAACCGTTCCAGCGATAATCATGGCTGGATTTTGTTGCACAAAACCTTCGAAGGCTACGGCCAAGCCTGTAAAAGCATTATATAGAGATATAACTACTGGCATATCAGCGCCACCAATAGGGACTGTCATAGTTATACCCAGTATTAGTGCAAGTATGAAGAATATAGAAATTGTGTTTCCTATATCGGGTTGAGTAATGACAATAACCGCCATAATTAGCGTGCTGAGCAAAATAATTAGATTTACTATTTGTTGTCCCCTAAACCGTAATGTTGTATTTTTAAAGCCTTGTAATTTAGCGAAAGCGACTAAACTTCCACTAAAAGAAACGGCTCCAATGAAACCGCCTAAGACCGCTAAGATTCCAAATGTCAATCCATGATCTTTGCCGCTATAGAGCTCTACAGCGGCAATTGCCGCCGCCGCCCCACCGCCCATACCATTATAGAGTGCAATCATTTGTGGCATGTCAGTCATGGCCACTTTTTTTCCACTAACCCAGGCGATTATCCCACCAAGACCGATTGCAATAATCATTAGTAGGTAATTTGACATTCCAGGAAATAAAAACGTCACTACTGTTGCGAGCATCATTCCAGCACCAGCCCAAACTATGCCACCTCTAGCAGTCATGGGTGAGCCCATTCTCTTTAGTCCATAAATGAAAAGGACAGCGGCTAAAAAATAGCTTGCATCAATTATTAGCGTCATATTGAACATGCTCATGATTTTTTATCCTTACTACGTTTAAACATTTCTAGCATTCTCTCTGTCACGACATAACCACCGACTGCATTGCCGGCACCCAGGAAGACACCAATGAAACCGATTGTTTGTTCAAGTGGCGTAACTGCACGACCAAGGGCCACCATGGCACCAACTAAGACAATTCCGTGGATAAAGTTTGAACCAGACATAAGAGGAGTATGTAGAATTGCTGGTACTTTCCCAATAATCTCATGACCGACAAATCCCGCTAACATAAATATATAGAGTGCTATAAATCCGTCAATTTGAATAATTTGATCCATTACTCTGATCCTCCCTCGATTACTTCTTGCGAAACTTTATGAATAATTTTTCCGTCACGCGTGAGATTGGATAAAGCAAAAACTTCATCCTCCCAGTCGATTTTTAATTCGCCTTCTTTGATTGCTGGTGCTATGAAATTAAATAAATTTCTCGAATACATTTCACTGGCATGTTTACCTAGTGAGGCTGCCAGATTAATTGGCCCTACAATTTTAACTTTGTTTTCAATGACTGTTTTACCAGCTTGGGTAAGTTCACAATTACCTCCAGTTTCAGCTGCAAGATCAATAATGACTCCCCCTGGCTTCATGGCTTTAACAGCTTTAGCTCTGATAATTTTAGGAGCTGGTTTTCCAGGGATGGCAGCGGTAGAAATAACCACATCACTATTAGCAATCTCTTCTTCTAGGGCGGCTTGCTGTGAAGATTTTTCTTCGTCTGTTAATTCTCTGGCATAACCACCTTCTCCATCAGCCGATACCCCCGTGTCTACAAATTTGGCGCCCAGAGATTCAATTTGTTCTTTTGTAGCACTTCTTACATCGTAACCTTTAACAATAGCACCAAGTCTTTTTGCAGTAGCAATTGCTTGTAAACCAGCCACCCCTGCACCAATGATGAGAACTTGGGCTGGCCTAATGGTGCCAGCTGCAGTTGTTAACATTGGAAAAAATTTATCAAGAGTGGTTGCTGCGATTAAGACTGCTTGGTATCCAGCGGCTGCAGCTTGCGAGGATAATACATCCATACTCTGAGCTCTCGATATTCTTGGTATTAATTCCATTGCGAAACTGATGTGATTATTTTCTTTTAATGAAAAGACTGTTTCTTTATTTAGATGACCGAAAATCATGCCAACAACACAAGATGCTTGATTTAGTTGATTGGATTGTTCAGTGGTAATAGGTTGCACTGTTAATAATAGATTGGCTTTTTTGAGTACACTGGAGGCATCACTAAACTCTATCCCTTCATATTCTTCATCAAGGTGATTTGAGAGTTCCCCTGCACCTTTTTCCATTACAATAGAGACATTCAGCTGAATCAGCTTTTTTGCAATTTCAGGTGTTAAAGCAACACGCGTCTCATCTATGGCCGTTTCTTTTAGCACGCCAATGGTTAATGACATCGCTTTCCTCCATGTTTTTTATTGTTGAGAAAATAAATTATATTTAGGTATATTTAGGTATATTGTTATTTAAGAAGTTAGTTTTTTTTCGTTATTATTTAAATTTTCAATAATATAAATGATTTTTTATCGATGTAATAATGACATAACAACTAATGATTCGGAACCTCTTTTTTTAGCTGAGTTTAAATTATATAAGCGTATGGATATCAATATGAATATAAGGATAAATAAATGTTGCTAGGTATGGCAAGTGATCTAAATCAACTAGTCCTTAGAACGGATGTTGCTGGTATGCCTTTGGAATGGATCGATTATCGAGAAGCAATCAGACTATATCATTCTAGGCAAGTTGCTTATTCATCTGGATCTAGGCTCTATACCACATTTGGTGGTTATGCAGCTGCAACCGGTATTCGCAGTTCGATTGAAGTTAATTCCATAATTTCGACTCGGAATCGCAGTAAAGGATCATCCTTTTCTAGAGATAAATATATGCCGCCATTGAATAATCGTACTTTATTTAAACGTGATGCTGGAATTTGCCTCTATTGTGGTATCAACTTTGAGGTTAATTTCTTAACTAGAGACCATATAACTCCCTTATCAAAAGGTGGGCTTGATGTATGGACCAATGTAGCAACAGCATGCCGTCGTTGTAATAATCATAAGGGTGGCAGGACCCCAGAAGAAGCTACGATGCAATTGATCGCTGTTCCATTTACTCCAACATATGCAGAATATATATACCTAAAGGGCAGACATATATTGGCCGATCAAATGCAGTTTTTATTGGCACATATGCCAAGAACCAGCCCGTTGCATACTCGAATTAAATCTTATTTGGATCGGAGTAATGCGAATGAAAGCGTTTAATATTTCTAGGAAAATAAGAAGTCTAATATGCAGTATTTGATTGATGCGAGTGTTTATATTTTTCGGGCTCATTATTCTATGCCCGATGATATAGTGGATGAAAAAGGAAATCCGATAAACGCTTTTTATGGTTTTTGTCGTTTCATCGGTGATTTTATGGAGCAAATAAATCCAAAATATATCGCCGTCTTATTTGATGATGGACAGGGCCCTTCTTTTCGCTCAGAAATATATCCGCTATATAAAGCAAATCGAGAACCAGCGCCACCTGAGTTAAAAAGGCAATTTGTAAAATGTCGAGAATTTGTTGATTTGTTGGGATTAATGAACTGGAGTCATCCACGTTATGAAGCTGATGATTTGATTGGAACTTTGACTCGAATCGGGAGAGAGCAAGGTTGTGCATCAACCATAGTGACACGTGATAAAGATTTAGCACAGCTCGTGGGTAAGGATGATATTTATTGGGATTATTCTGGTAAGGGAAAAGTTAATTACCAGAAGATACCCGATGTTTTTGGAGTATGGCCTGAGCAAGTTGCTGACTTTTTAGCATTAGCAGGAGACAGTGTTGACAATATTCCTGGTGTACCGGGTGTGGGGAAAAAGACAGCAATTGCGCTTTTAAGGCATTTTCAGGATCTTCAGGGAATATATGCTAATTTAACTACAATTGATAAAGTTGATATTAGGGGCGCTAAAACTTTAGGTAAGAAACTCGAGCAACACGAAGCAGCAGCTATTTTAGCAAGAAAATTAACAGGTATTGACTGCCATGCGCCATTCGAATATCAGCATATTGATCTTAAGCCATCAACTCCAGATATAGCTGGTATCAATGCATTGTATGATCAACTTGGTATTGGGACAGCCTTGAGAAGACAAGCTGAGAGGATTGAGGGCCTGATTAATTAAAGGATTAGTGTTCAGTTTTTGGCACCTTTTTGAGCTGCTCTTTGGCATGATTGACCTAATTCTTGGACGTACATATCAGTGCTTTTAAGAGCATCTTTTTTTAGCCAGTCTGAGATATTTTCAGTAATTAATTCACTTAACATGGAGATGTGATTTTCTTGAGAATTTAAAGCTGGAATATAACGCAGTAGTTCACCTCCAGCCTCCGTATAAAACTCATTGTTTTGCATTGCAATTTCTTCGAGCGTCTCAAGACAATCAGCTGCAAAGCCAGGGCAAGTGACATCTATTACTCCTTTTTTATCCTTACCCCAGTTGATTAAGGTTTCATCAGTGTAAGGTTCAAGCCACTTTGCACGGCCTAATCGAGATTGAAAACTAATAAACCATTCCTCATCTTTAAGCGATAATTTTTCAGCAATTAACCTAGCGGTTTTTTGGCACTGGCAATGATAAGGATCGCCGTCTATGAGCATTTTATGTGGCAGGCCATGAAATGAGAAAAGTAACTTTTCGCCACGACCATTAATTTCCCAGTAGGATTTAATGTTATTTGCTAGCGCTTCAATATACAAAGGTAGATCATGATAATGATTAATAAAACGAAATTCAGGTATCCATCGGCGTGTTGATAGGGATTTAGAAACAGCTTCAAATACTGATCCAGTTGTTGTATTTGAGTATTGCGGGTATAAAGGTAAGAGTAATATCTGACGGATTGATTTTTCATGAAATCCTTCTAATGCTTCGTTAATTGAAGGCGAACCATAAGACATGGCCAGTTCCAAATGAATCTCTTTATTATGAGTTTCGTTAAGTTGTAATTTGGTTTTTTTTGCAATATTTAAGGAGTTAAAAAGTAAGGGGGAACCCTTATTTGTCCATATCTTTTTATAGGCTTCAGCAGATTTAAATGATCTAAAGGGTAATATAAATAAATACAGGATGATCCACCAGAGTAATTTTGGAATTTCGATAACACGTGGATCGGATAAAAATTCTCTGAGATAAGTTCGCACTGAATTTGCTGTAGGCTTTTTTGGAGTGCCAAGATTTACCATTAGGACACCGATCGCATCGCTGTCTCCATGCTTGTATTCTGGTTTTGATTTATAGCGCGACATTTGAAGCTTCTGTCTCCATATTAAAAAGTAGATTTAGTAATTAATTTATCACAATAGGTATATTTAGGGTTTTATCAAGTCGTATTTTTTGTAACATATTGTTTATAGGCCTTAATTGCTTGATAACCAAATATCCAGCAAATAGGTAGATTTGCATAAATTATAATTCCTAGTCCAATTCCACTTAGATTATCTAAGTCAATACTAGTTTCTATAAATCCAAGGGTAGAAACAAATATCAGCAAACAATAAATCAAGCGAAACGGATTAACACCTTTCTCTCCAAAAAGATAAATTATTCCTTGTTCGCCATAATATCCCCAAGCCATTATTGTTGAGATCGCAAAGAACCATGAAGCAATAGTGATTAGCCACTTACCTAAACCAATGCCAACAGTATCAAAGGCTTTTGCAGTTAATGTAGCGCCTACATAATCATAAAAATAACCTTCGAGGTATATTTTTGGTGGAATATTTGAAGCAAATGAACCCCAAGCTATTTCTAGATTACCCGTATTCATTGTAATAATACCTGGGATTTTATGGATATTTTGACCTGTTTGTTGATTCTCAGAAGCCACAATTAACATGATAACGGGATCACCAACTTTACCTGAATCGCCAGTATAATCAGTATTTGAGAATGACCATTGATCTGATTGATTTTCAATACTTGGTGGTTTCTCGAATATTACATCGGGTGCACGATTCCAAATCCCAGTAGATAAGATAATTAATGCAGTGAAAGTACATACCACCAGAGTATCTATCAATGGTTCAAGGCCAGCGACTAAGCCTTCGCGTACAGGTTCATTTGTTTTTACCGCTGAATGAGCGATTGCTGAGGATCCTTGACCGGCTTCATTTGAGAAGACAGCTCGCTTCATACCAAACATAAAAGCTGAAATAGCCGTTCCTCCAATAAATGCTCCAGTTGCTTGTGTCTCATTGAATGCTGAAGTAATAATTAGCTTGAATAAATCCGGAATACTATCAAAATGAATAAATAAAATATAAAAACCCGCAAATAAATAAAGGCATACCATTAGAGGTACGATTGTTGCAGTAATTACCCCAATTCTTTTTATTCCTCCGATAATAACCATTCCTACGATAAGTGATAAAAGTGCTCCACTTATCCATCCTTCTAAACCAAAATATTCATAAGTAATATCGGCAACACTCCATGCTTGAAACATATTACCACCGGTTATAGCGGAGGTAATGACGCTGATTGAGAAAATAATACCTAAAATTTTCCCTACATAAGCCATTTTTGGAAAACTACTTTTAAAAGCTTTTTCAGCAACCCACATCGGCCCTCCATGCGGTTTTTCTGGATCCTTGGTATCCCGATAGAGCATAGATAATGTGACTTCAATCAATTTTATCGACATACCTAAAAATCCTACTATCCACATCCAAAATATAGCCCCTGGACCACCTAATGTTATCGCTAAGGCAACACCACTAATATTTCCGAGACCTAGGGTTCCAGATAAAGCTGCAGAAAGAGCTTGAAAATGAGTTATAACACCATGATCACTCGGATTATTAAAGTCACCACGAATAATTTTTGGACTGTCTAGAATGATTCGATATTGCGCAAAGCCTGACCAAATTGTAAAAACAAATCCGGTACCGGCAATGATGAAGATCCAGGTTTCATTCCAGAGAACACTGTTAATGTATGTTAGGATTTGTCTGAAAAGCTCGATAAAAATAACCGCTTAAAATAATTAGCTTATTTTTCCATTATAGCCGTTATTCCCATACCACCCGCCGTACAAATAGAAATTAGCCCTCTCCCAGAGCCTTTTTCATTAAGTAACTTGGCCATTGTTGCTATTATTCTTGCTCCGGTTGCGGCAAAAGGATGTCCTATTGCAAGACTTCCGCCTTTAATATTGAGTTTGCTTGAGTCTATCGAACCCATAACAATATCTCGATTAAGTTTGGAGCGGCAAAAATCTATTGATTCCCAAGCTTTTAGAGTGGCGAGTGTTTGTGCAGCAAACGCTTCATGAATTTCATAAAAATCAAAATCTTGAAGTGTGAGGTTGGCTTTTCTTAACATGCTTGATACCGCATAAGCTGGAGCCATTAGTAATCCTTCATCGTTGATGTAGTCTATGGCTGCAATCTCACAATGCGTGAGGTAGGCTTCAATTCTCAGATTGTTATTATGCGCCCATTCTTCAGAGCTTAATAAGACCGCGGCAGCACCGTCTGTCAATGACGTGCTATTTCCTGGCGTCATCGAACCTCGCTCGCTTTTATCAAAGACTGTCTTCAATAATTTGAGTTTGTCGATAGCGATATTTCGACGCATGATATTATCTTCATGGATGCCTTTGAATGGGTGCACGAGGTTTTGGTAAAATCCTTCATCATATGCCTTTGCTGTATTTATATGACTTTCCAGAGCGAGCTCATCTTGGGATTGGCGCGAAATATGATATTTTTTGGCAATAATTTCTGTACTTTCCCCCATTGATAAACCTGTTCTTGGCTCTTTTACGCCCGGTAATTTCGGTTTTAGAAATCGAAGCTTCATGCGTAACCATGGTTTAATTTTTTCTTGGATTGATTTTCCTTGGACACTGGCCAATAAAATTTTTCTAAAACTATCGTTATAAACAATAGGGGCATCACTAATCGAGTCTACGCCTCCTGCAATACCTGCTTCTATTTGGCCTAACGCAATTTTATTTGCTATGTTCAGTGTGGTTTCTAAGCTGGTGCCACAAGCTCTTTGCATATCCACGCCGGGAGTATTAATTGATAATCCAGAATCAATAACGCACTCCCTAGACAAATTCCAATCACTTGAGTGCTTTATTACGGCTCCCAGCGCAACATCGCCCAATCTTTTACCTTGCAGATGATATTTTTTAACTATCGCTTTTAAAGTAGCGGTCATCATTTCTTGATTAGAGGAATCTTTGTATCCGGTGTTAGCTCTGCAAAATGGAATTCTTGAGCCGCCAATTACAGCTACCCTGTTTGATTTTCCATCATTAAGCATGAGTTATTCTCCTTAGAAATATCTTCAATTTTGTTTATCAACGGTTAACATTACATGAATCCTAACTAATCTTTAGCCTTTGATAAATAAAAGCAATTAAATATATTTGGATATTAAAAATTTGTGTTAAAAATTAGATATCAAAATGCCGTTTCTTTATTAAAGCTAGCGACTCCATTAATAATAAATAACCTTGCGATTGCCGGTATTCAATTTACTGATGCGGTAATGTCAGGACGCCTTGGCTCGAGGGAGCTTGCCGCCGTCGCTGTCGGAGGAAGTGTATGGTTTCTTGTCTTTCAATTTTATAACGGTTTGATGATGGCTATCTCGCCGATTGTGGCAAGACTTTATGGTGCAAAGCAGGCCGCGCTTATTGGTCGATATACGCGACAGGCATGTTGTTTGAGTTTAGTCGCTGGCATTTTTGTAATATTTATTATGCAAACTTATGTCATCTCGATTATGAATATTATAGGAATCGATCCTGAATTTCGTCACTTAGTTGTTGATTATCTCAAGGCAATTATATTTGGTGCTCCAGGAATATTTTTATTTCTTGTTTTTAGATATACCACTGAAGGCATTGGGTATACTCGCCCAGTCATGTATGCCTCGCTCATCGCATTAGTATTAAATGTATTTTTTAATTATGTTTTTATGTTCGGCAATTTTGGCTCTCCCGCGCTGGGAGTTCTTGGTTGTGGTATGGCTAGCGCTATTTCTATGTGGTTAGTCTTCTGCTTCCTATCACTGTATGTTTATTTTGATTCTCGATATAAACATTTAAATATTTTTAGTCTTATCAGCGCATTTCGTTTATCTATTATGCAAGAAATTTTAAGATTAGGAGTGCCAATTTCTATTACTGTTACTGCAGAGGCAGGTTTGTTTTCTGCTGTTTCAATAATGATTGGAACATTGGGTACTCAGATTACAGGTGCACATCAGATTGCTTTAAATGTCGTCACCACAATGTTTATGATCCCTCTTGGTATTAGCGCTGCTATTACTGTTAAAGTTGGCCAAGCTCTGGGCTCTAAAGATATGAAAACTGCTAGATTATCTGGCTCTACAGGAATAATAATGTGTGCTTTTTTTATGTTCCTTTCGGCTTGTTGTTTATTGATTTTTAGACAATACATTGTAAATTTATATACCACCGATATCTTAATCAAAGAAATGGCTATGAGTTTATTATTGGTTGCTGCTGTTTTTCAAATCGTCGACGGGATTCAGATTGGCGCAGCAGGTGCACTTCGCGGTTATAAAGACACAAAAATACCCATGTTTATAAATATCATTTCCTACTGGGCTTTAGCGTTTCCTTTATCTTATATTGTTGGCATTGTTTATAAATTACCGCCAAATTATATTTGGTGTGGGTTTATAGTAGGCTTGTCTGTCGCAGCATGCTTATTAACATGGCGTTTTAATCGTGTTTCAAAAAAACATATTATACAGGTTGTATAATCCACTCAACTGGAATTAAGTCTCAAAATATCATATACTTACGTGTACATAATTGTTTTATAAAAACAATTAAATATCGCAGTGTGATTAATTTTTCTATTCTAAGGTAGTCAGGGAATCGACCCAGTGTATTGGTGACCTTAGTTACCAGAAATCAAAAAAATAAATATGGAGCATTTAACTCTAGATGATGCTTCGGAGCCAACATGACCCAAAGAGCTGTAAAAGGGCTTTATGACCCATCATTTGATCGCGATAGTTGTGGTTTTGGCTTGATTGCCAACATTGATGATCGGGCAAGTCATTGGGTAATTCAAACAGCTATTGATGCGCTTACCCGTCTCACTCACAGAGGCGCAGTATCTGCAGACGGTAAAACGGGTGATGGCTGTGGTTTATTAATAAAATTTCCTGCTGAATTTTTAAGAACAATAACTGCCCAATCAAACATTAAATTGAACGATCAGTTTGCTGCTGGCATGATTTTTTTGAATCCCAAAATAAAGATTGCGAGAAAGATTAAGCGCATTATCGAGGCGGCATTAAGACGTGAGGGTTTGGAGTTAGCTGGTTGGCGAGACGTACCGATTAATCCTTCTGTTTGCGGTGAAATGGCATTGAACACTTTGCCTCAGATCGAGCAAATTTTCGTTAATTGCCCGCAAGAAATATCTGCAGAAAATTTTAATCGTAGATTATTTTTAGCTAGAAGGAGGGCAGAAAATAAATTTGAAGATCTGGATCCATATGCATATATAAACAGTTTATCTTCTGATTCTATTAGCTATAAAGGTATGGTCATGCCAGATGTATTGGCTGAATTTTATCCAGATTTATTGGATGAACGAATGGCGACATCTGCCTGCTTATTTCATCAGCGTTTTTCAACTAACACTTTACCTGAATGGCGATTAGCTCAACCTTTTCGATATCTTGCCCATAATGGTGAAATTAATACAATTCAAGGAAATCGGAATTGGGCTATTGCTCGTAGCAAATATTTTTGTTCTGACTCTCTTCCAGATATCAAAGATATTGATCCTATTGTGTCCTTGAATGGCTCTGATTCTTCCACTTTGGATAATATGCTGGAAGTAATGCAAGCCGCGGGAATGAGTATCATCCAAGCTATGCGTGTATTGATTCCGCCAGCCTGGCAGGCCAATGAAATGATGGATGCAGATATCAAGGCATTCTATGAATTTTATTCTTGCCAAATGGAACCGTGGGATGGTCCGGCAGGCATTGTCATGATGAACGGGAGATACGCGGCTTGTTGCTTGGATAGAAATGGATTAAGACCGGCTCGTTATGTTATTACCAAAGACAGGCACATTACTATCGCTTCTGAAATTGGTGTCTATGACTATCCAGCTGACGCTGTTATCAAAAAAGGCAGGTTAGGACCTGGAGAGATGCTGGCGATTGATTTATTAAAGGGTGAATTACTTGATAATCAGAAAATTCATGACCAAATTAAAGACGGTGCTCCATATAAAAGATGGCTGAAAGATGGGGTTCGTTATTTAGATTCTGAGTTAGTTGATCGAAAAACAGCGGCAGAACCGATGGATAAGGAGACATTGGTATCTTATCAGAAAATGTTCAATGTAAGTCGCGAAGAGATCAAAGAGATAATTAGTGTTCTTGCAACCACAGAGCTCGAAGCTGTTGGCTCGATGGGGGATGATACGCCAATGTCGATCCTTTCAAAAAAAATAAGATCGCCATTTGACTACCTAAGACAACAATTTGCTCAAGTAACGAATCCTCCTATAGATTCATTAAGAGAGCGCATAGTAATGTCGTTGCAAACTAATATTGGAAAGACTGTTGGATTATTTGACGTGACTGCAAAACATGCTGAGCAAATAATAATAAATTCACCTATTCTTTCTCAACAGAAATTAAGACAATTATTGAGACCAGATATGTTTGGCGATAGCCATGCATTTATAGACTTAAATTTTCCTGAATCGGACGATTACGAAATCGCCTTAAGAAGAATCTGTAATGAAGCAGAGACGGCAGTTAAAGACGGCAAATTATTTATTTTACTAAGTGATCGTTACCTTAAACCTACGATGCTTCCTGCACATGCATTGCTCGCGACAGGTGCGGTGCATCACCATCTAGTGAAACTAGGTTTAAGATGCAATACCAATATTATTGTTGAAACCGCCGTTGCACGTGATCCACATCATTTTGCTTGTCTAATTGGGTATGGGGCAACTGCTGTTTATCCTTATTTGGTTTATCAAAGTTTGCATGATTTGGCGAGAAGAGGAAATGTAGATAGAACTCAACAGCTAGGTAGAAGTTATCGCAGAGGTGTTCGTAAAGGATTATTTAAAATAATGTCCAAAATGGGTATTTCATCTTTAGCGAGTTATCGAGGTGCCCAGTTATTTGAAATAATTGGTTTTCATGAAGAGATTGTCGACCTTTGTTTTACTGGATCTGTTAGTCGAATCCAAGGTGCAAAGTTTGCTGATTTACATGACGATCAAAAGGAATTGGCTAGAGTTTCGAGAGCAGCACATGAGCCTTTGTCTCAAGGTGGCTTACTTAAATATATTCATCAGGGCGAATATCATTGTTATAATCCGGATGTTATCTCAACATTACAAGCGGCGGTAAAAACAGGAAGTTATGAAACTTATATCAAATATGCAAATTTGGTAAATAACCGTCCAGTTTCAACTATTAGAGATTTAATGAAGCCATGTTCTATTGGTGAAGCTATTTCGCTTGAAGAGGTTGAACCCACTCAGAATATAATGATGCGCTTTGATAGTGCTGGCATGTCATTAGGCGCTCTATCGCCAGAGGCGCATGAAGCTCTTGCTATAGCTATGAATAGAATTGGAGCTCGTTCTAATTCCGGTGAAGGAGGCGAAGATCCGGCTCGTTATAACAATGAACGCCGATCTAAGATCAAGCAAATTGCCTCGGGTAGATTTGGTGTTACCGCAGAGTATTTAATTAATGCTGAGGTTATCCAGATTAAGATAGCTCAGGGCGCAAAACCAGGGGAAGGCGGTCAATTACCTGGACATAAAGTAAATGACATGATTGCTAAGCTAAGGTTTGCAAAACCTGGTGTAGGATTAATTTCTCCACCACCGCACCATGATATTTATTCAATAGAAGATTTGGCACAGTTAATTTTTGACTTAAAACAAGTGAATCCTGATGCTTTAATATCGGTAAAATTAGTCGCCGAACCTGGAGTAGGGACGATTGCAGCAGGTGTTGTGAAAGCTTATGCAGATTTAATTACTATCTCAGGTTACGATGGCGGCACCGGGGCCAGTCCACTCAGTTCTGTAAAATATGCTGGCAGTCCATGGGAATTAGGGCTGGCTGAGACGCAGCAAGTGCTGAGTGCAAATGGCATGAGACATAAAGTACGACTGCAAACTGATGGTGGCCTTAAGACTGGTTTAGATGTTATTAAGGCTGCATTGCTCGGTGCTGAGAGCTTTGGTTTTGGTACCGGACCCATGGTGGCGCTGGGATGTAAGTATTTACGTATTTGTCATTTGAATAATTGCGCAACCGGGGTAGCTACTCAAAATAACCTCTTAAGAAGCGAATATTTTATTGGTTTACCTGAGATGGTTATCAATTTCTTTACTTTTATTGCTGAGGATGTGAGGTATTGGTTGGCAAAATTAGGAGCTAAAGAATTAGATGAAATTATCGGTCGTACGGATTTAATTGAATTACTGCCAGGGGAAACTCAACGTCAACAGCAACTCGATCTTACTCCTATTATCTCTAAGGATGCGCTGATAAAAGATGGCGCAAGATTTTGTACTGACTTGAGAAATGAGCCTTTTGATAAAGGGGAATTGGCAAACATAATGAATAGAGAAATTTTACCTGCCATAACAAATAAAAGTGGGGGAACTTTCTCTTATACAATTTCAAATTACAATAGATCGATAGGTGCAAAACTAGCCGGAGAAGTGGCTCGGCATCATGGCAATAACGGCATGATTAAGGCCCCAATAAATATTAATCTAGAGGGCACAGCTGGACAAAGCTTCGGGGCTTTTAATGTATCTGGAATGCACCTAACTCTAACAGGTGATGCGAATGACTATGTGGGTAAAAGTATGGGTGGTGGACGAATTATTATAAAACCACCAGTAGAAGCTCAGTTTATTGCTAAAGATACCGTAATTATTGGCAATACTTGTTTATATGGCGCGACAGGCGGCCATCTTTTTGCCTCAGGCCATGCAGGAGAGCGTTTTGCAGTGAGAAACTCTGGTGCTATAACTGTCATTGAAGGAGCCGGAGATCATTGTTGTGAATATATGACTGATGGTGTGGTCGTTGTATTAGGGCCAACTGGCATTAATTTTGGTGCTGGCATGACAGGTGGCTTTGCTTATGTACTAGATATCGAAAGAAATTTTGTTGATCTATACAATCATGAATTAATCGATATTCATCGGATTACACCTGAAAATATGGAGGCTCATCTGCATCATTTAAGAGCCCTCATTAATGATCATATTGATTCGACAGGAAGTGAGTGGGCAAAAGAAATTATACAAGATTATCGTTCGTACTTATCTAAGTTTTGGGTTGTTAAACCGAAAGCAGCAGAACTGGGTTCTTTGATTACTTCATTGAGAGAGGCAGCCTAAAGAGAAGTATGTCTAAACATCCATTACAATTTATTGAATTACCAAGACGTGATCCAGATAAAGAAGTCGCTGAAGTTCGTATCAAGCACTTTGATGAGATATACGGTTCCTATGATGGCGCACAAGCAGCAGCTCAGGCTGGCAGATGCATATCCTGTGGGGTTCCTTATTGTGAATGGAAATGTCCCGTACACAATTATATTCCTAACTGGTTAGAATTGATTGAAGAGGGTCGATTATTCGAAGCCGCTGAACTTTCACACCAAACTAATTCATTGCCTGAAATCTGTGGCCGTATCTGCCCACAAGATCGACTTTGTGAGGGAGCATGTACACTCAATAATGGAGTTGGGGCTGTAAGCATTGGTAATATTGAGCGTTATATAAGTGACGAAGCTTTCAAACAAGGTTGGCGTCCTGATATGTCAAATATCATAGATACAGGAAAACGTGTTGCAATTATTGGCGCAGGACCGGCCGGCCTCGCAACAGCAGATGTGCTGGCTCGTAAAGGCATTCGTTCAATAGTATTTGACGCGTATCCAGAAATTGGAGGTTTATTAACTTTTGGGATCCCGCCATTTAAGTTAGAAAAGAAAGTGGTAAAAAAGCGTCGAGAAATTCTTGAAGGCATGGGCGTTGAGTTTGTTTTAAATACAAAGATAGGAAGAGATAAAAGTTTTGATTCAATTTATCAGGAATTCGATGCTGTATTTGTTGGTATTGGAACTTATAAACCAGTTATTGGGGGATTTGATGGCCAAGATATATCTGGTGTTCACGAAGCGTTGCCTTATTTGATTGGCAATGTAAATAAAGAACTGGGGATTGATAATAGTGATGCTCCTTATATTGATTTTGCAGAAAAAAATGTGCTTGTGCTAGGTGGCGG
>JAPKEL010000076.1 GCA_028822065.1 Woeseiaceae bacterium
TTAATAATGCTCTAGGAAAATTTTGTAAATGATTTTTAGCAACAAGTACTGGAGCGGCACAGAAAATATTTTGGGTAAAAACAGCTGCAGTAACGCTACCCTTAGTTAATGATATAACAGACAAATCCAAATCATCATTGTTTTTTATGCCAGCATTAATTGCGGCACAATTTATTCCTTTAACATTTAACAAAGGGTCGTTCATTGTTAATAATAAAAACTCAAGTTAGATATAGGAGATTTTACTGAGAAGAGAACTTGAAAGGAATCATATTTGTTTGAAGATTACAAAGTAATTTTGTAACAATTTTTTCTCATTTACTACAATAAAATTGCAGCAAATGTGATAACTTCTGTTAATCAGTTAGAGGCAATTTTCTTATTGTTCCAAAACCAATAGCCGAACATACTGAAAGTGAATAAATACTGCACAATAAACTGTATCCATTCAGGTTTAGAGTACCAACCAAATAGAACATGAAGAGGAATACCAAAAATACCATCTTTATGACTTAGTAAAGTATTGGAAAAATTGAATGCCTTCTCAAAAATATAATTATCTGATGCTATCATGCTATAACCTTTTAGAGCTGAAAAGCCTTCATGCAGTGAATAACCCAATAAAAACCCAGCTTGCAGAATAAGATAAGCTAAAGTAATCTTAAATAACACTGATAAATCTACTTTAACTAGTGAAAAGAAGATAAATATTGAAAGAATTAGAGATGTTAAAACTCCCATTCCAACAATTTCATATGGATACTTTCCAGCAAATGAAAAGATAGCAATTTCAGTACCTTCCCGTGCAATAATAATAAAAGAAATCCAAAACAAAGCATTTGTAGAAATATTTTGACTTAGTTCATTTTCAACAAATTTTGACATGTTACTTCCGTGACGAATCATCCAAATGATAAAGACCGATACAAGTAATAATGCAATCAAACTTGCGACACTTTCCCATAGCTTTGTTAAGCTTGAAACTCCACCTAGGTATTCGGAGAATTGACTTAACATTAGGCCTAGAAATATAGAGATAATCAGGCCAGCAATACCACCCTGCAAAACTTTATTTTTCAAATGTCCTTTATCTATTTTAGTTATATATTTCAGAGTTATAGCTATCAAAAGAAAAGCTTCTAAGCCTTCTCTAAAACCCATAATAAAACTTGGAAATTGTGTCATCTTTATCCTTGAAAATTTATATAATAATCATCGCTTAGTTTTCATTTTTTATTTAAATAAGAATGCAAATAAGAATGATTCGCATTATTATATAGAAAAAAATATTTGTTTGAATTTAAA
This sequence comes from Woeseiaceae bacterium, assembly GCA_028822065.1. Taxonomy (GTDB): domain Bacteria; phylum Pseudomonadota; class Gammaproteobacteria; order Steroidobacterales; family Woeseiaceae; genus SP4260. Next base: position 1,306 of record JAPKEL010000076.1, read on the forward strand.
TATGATAAAAAATATTTAAAGGGTAGGAGTTAAATTAATAAATTACTTTTTATTCGATTATAGGTAGTTCTTCAGATGCTCTAATACTCAACCACTCAGGACCATCTTCGGTAATAACGATGTTTTCCTCATGAACCATTTCCTTGCCTGGTAGAAATGCCATTCCTGGTTCAAGAGTCAATACAACTCCTGGCTCAAGAACAGTATTGTCAGATGCAGTGTTTGATGGCCACTCCGTTAATTGCATTCCTAAGCCATGACCTAGCCTACCAACGGTGTTACCTAAAGCGCCACCTTTTTGCAAAACGTCATTCATTGCATTAAAAACGTCTGAAGTTGTATTACCAGCTTGGCAAGCCTTAAAACCTGCCTCAGTTGCCTCATAAGCAACCCTATAAGCCTTTTTTGCCTCGTCACATATATATCCAAAGGCATAGTTTCTATCAAAATCACAGTAATAACTATCAAATACTGATCCAGTATCAATGATAAAAAGATCACCCTCTTCAATGATTTTCTCTGTTGGCCCCATAATAATTGAGCCATAACCATCTCGTGCTGAACCAGAAACTATATAGGGTGTATCGTCAACACCCAGTGCAAGAAGGCACTGTTTAAATCGCTGACAATTCTCACGCTCACTTTCACCTACCCTAAGAAGACCCTCTAGTTCTATAAAGCCTTGAGAAGTTAGCTGGCAAATGTGCCTTATCTTAGCAATTTCAGCTACTGACTTAACGAAACGAATCTTTCTGAGTATTTTGTTTGCATCTTTAATCTCTATCCCTGACAAAGAACTAATTAAATATTCATAGTCACCTAATGGCATTCTCAGGGTACTTTCAAGAGTTTTAGGAACTCCGAGACATTTATTCTTTACCATCAATGAGTTAATCGTAGAAAGCAACATACTAACACCATCATCTTCCGGGTTAGGCGAAGTCCAAGTTTGTATATCATCTATCCATGTCTCCCTCATTCCCGATTCACCAATTGTTGGAATAATGGCTTTAGGTTTGCCATCACTTGGAATTAAAACATACCAAGGGCGTGTTGGACTCTGAAAGAATTGCGTTTTAAAGCCTGTGTAGTATTCAATGTCAACCTGAGTCGTTAATAAAATAGCATCCATCTTTGAATCAAACATAAGTTTCTGAATCTTATTAAGCCTGTTTTCGTATTCAGAAACTTCAAAGCCTCTACTTGGAATAATCATAACTCGCTCCTATTAAATCAGACACCCCTCATAACCTCTTCTGAGGACCTTCCAACTAATTGTTTATACATTGTTTCATCAGTATCACCCTCAGTTCCAAAAAAAAGAATTCTCGAATTCTCATTAAGCATTAGCTTACTTTTGAGAGTGTCGTCATTGGTTGCTATCAGGAAGCCTGCCAATCCAGCAACTGCAGACTCTCCAGCAATGATTGGTTTGTCTCTATTAGCGAGAAGTTGCATAGTTTTAGAAATTGAATCGTCTTGTATGGTTAAAAAGTGTGGAACATAACTCTCAAGAATAGACCACGCTAACAGTGAAACTTCACCGCAAGCAAGTCCTGCCATAACTGTATCTAAATCTCCATGGACTACTGTGGGTTCACCATTAACTGCACTTTGAAATAAGCAGTCTGCGTTTGTTGGCTCAACAACGACAAAGATTGGTGGACAATCCAGACTCTCTACTAAATACGATACTACCGCAGCTGGGAATCCTCCGACTCCACCTTGCAAAAAAACATGAGTTGGGATTTCTTTCATTTGCTTCATGGACTCATCAACCATCACGGTGTAACCCTGCATAACGTCTTTTGGAATATCTGTATATCCCTCATATGAGGTGTCAGATACAACATAGTAACCGTTAGCTTCAGCTACCTCAGCTGCAATATGAACTGAGTCATCGTAGTTACCTTTAATTCGATTTACTGTAGCGCCGTATTTAGCAATTGCCTCCTCTCTGCCGATGCTTACATTACGGTGAATATAAATCTCACAATTGCATCCAAATTTTTGAGCACCCCAAGCTACCGATCTTCCGTGATTGCCATCGGTTGCACAACACACCGTAATTTTTGAGGTTATCTCTGAATACGTACCTGCAATTAAATCAGAAGATTTTGCTTCAATGCCTTGCTCATTTAATTTTTTTAATAAAAGATTGGCTACCGCATAAGCCCCTCCCAATGCCTTAAAGCTTTTAAGAGAGAATCGGTGACTTTCATCCTTATAGGCTATTAAAGAAACGCCACTATCACTTGCTAAATCAGATAGCGAGTGTAATGGAGTGGACTCATACCTATCCCACGAACTAATCTCTTTATTGGCTAGCTCAAATGACTCAAGGCTCAAAATATCTTGATACCTATAGTCAGATCCAGCTTGAATATTTAAATTCTCGAAGTGTCGTGTTGAATGAATTAGGTGTTTATATTGATGAATCATAATTATAAAAATATTTAGTAGGTGTAGTATTAATTGATATAGTTAATAAATTTTTTAAGAAATTCTTTAGTTCGTCTCTCTACTGGATTTGAAAAAATACTTTATACCTTAGGTGTATTGTCTTGTGTCAA
>JAPKEL010000077.1 GCA_028822065.1 Woeseiaceae bacterium
TAAATCTGAATTGCCTTTAATACAGTTAATAGGTAAAAACTCATGGGATGAGTCAGTGGATAATTTTGATCGAATGGTGACCAAGAAAGGATGCAAGGATATTGCTAAATATGCAGTTGGTATTGGACCCGCAATGGATTTACTCTATACGATAAGCGTTCTGAATAATTCAGTTTCACCGACCAATTTGATGCGCTTGGCAAGAAATCATGATTTGCTGGTTCACCCATTTACATTCAGATTGGATGGTATTCCGTTGGCATTTAAAAGTTATGAAGAAATGGTGATATGGTTTGTGAATGAGTTAAAAGTGGATGGTTTATTTACTGATTTTGTGGATAAAACAATTTCGATACTTAAAAAATAATCGGGTGCATTTGGCAAAATCATGGTTGCTTTTACTGCATTTGATTAGCGTGATTGCGATATTGGACCATACAACGAATTCAGTATTGCTTTTTTAATTACTTTTCGTAACAAATCGATTCCTTTGTTTACCGCGCTTCAGCAAATGACAAAAGGAGGGTTATCTGCTTATGTGTGGCTGCTTCCAGTGATTACTGAAATTGCGCGTGCAAGAGGCGTGGGTCTTTATGGCTACCCAAAATATCTTTCGGATATAAATTTCTCAACAAATGAGGGTAATATTGAGGGCAAAGTGACGGTCGATGGTCAAGGTCTATTGACTATGAACGGTGCAATTCTGCCAACAAATAAGAGGGAAGTGATGAAGTCACAAAGTTATTCGATCTTTGATAGGGTTCCACTGGTTACCACTATATTGATGGACCCCTTTGAACAGGGTGTTTCAGGGATAAAAATGCGGTTTCTATAAAACTTGGCGATCATCATGTGGCTGATAAAATCCGTGGCTTAGAACTAAGTGAATATCCTATTTCATATCCATATACGTCAAAATTTCAATCCCTTCTCTTTAGTGGGCGTAATTTAATCGATTGCTGATACCTCATAGACTTGTCACTTATGTGGCAAATGGGGCTTCCAAAATCGATTAATACATGTAATCATTGAGTATGTAGAGCTTTTTATCTCTATATTCGTAGCAGAAGTAAGTAATTACAACTGCATGTGGTCCCATAATCGTAATGGTGATGGGTTGGTATAATTTAGTAAATACCGAACTTTAATGTCTGATAAATAATAATAGACTGAGTTTTCGGGGGGAAATATGAACTTTAATATTCGTCGCTTATTAGCGAAATCACTTTGCATACTGGTTGCTTTTTCTGTTACTAGTGCCAATGCTGTTGATATCGAAGAGATAGTAGTTACCGCGCAAAAACGCGCTCAAAATCAACAAGATGTTCCGGTAGCACTCGATGCCTTTTCAGCAGAGATGCTCCAGAAATCAAGCATAAAAACAATGCGTGATCTGGCAGGAATGACACCATCATTAGATTCTTTCCAAAGTCAAAGTGCGGGATTCTCAAGTTGGGGAATTCGTGGCATCAGTACCAGTTCGCAAAACTTTGGCCTTGAATCGGCAGTGGGCTCTTACATCGATAATGTCTATCGTGCTCGACAAAGCGCAATTGGTAATCAATTAGTAGATGTTGAAGCAGTAGAAGTCTTACGCGGCCCTCAAGGAACCTTGTTTGGTAAAAATACCTCAGCCGGTGCTATTAATATTCGCACTGTCGCACCAAGTCATGATCGCAACGGTTTCTTTGAAATTGTAGGCGGTGAATATGGGTTAGTTAATCTAAATGCTGCGACAAATATGTCATTGATCGAAGATAAGCTCGCGATGCGTGCAACGATATTTAGCAGTAATAGAGAGGGGTTTGTTACAAATTTAACAGAACCAAATGGCCCAAAAACTAATGATCGTGATCGATTCGGCGGTCGTCTACAATTCCTCTTTACACCGAGTGAAGCTACCAGCATGCGCTTAATCGTGGATTACGCTGAAATTGATGAGGTTTGTTGTGCAGCTTTAACTAAGAAAAACAATATGGTCAGTTCTGTAGGTGGCCCTGGTACGGACTATTTATTATCATTAGCAATGGGTCAGCCAATAACGTTAGGGAAAGATTTTAACACACAACAACAGTATTTTACGTATTTACCGAGATCAAAAGCGGAAGATAAAGGCATCTCTTTAGAAATAAATCGTGATTACGATAATTTCACTTTAACTTCTGTAACAGCTCTTCGTGATTTCACTACGGATGATTTTGGCGATGTTGATTTTGGCGCTGCTTATTTGTTGACGGATAGAAACATCATGGAACAAAGCTCTTTTTCCCAAGAGTTAAGATTCTCAGGTGAATTTGCAGGTGCTAATGGCAGAGACGGTCACTACCAACTTGGTTTCTATTATTATAATCAAGATCTTGATAATAATTCTAAGTTAGTTACTGGTAAACACACGACTCAATTCTTGAATTATAATCCTCTCTTAACGCCACTTTTGGGTGCTCTAGGCGCGGTGTATAACGGTACTACCGCCGGTATTGGGGCAGCGATTACAGCTAATCCAACAGCATACGGTTTACCGGCAGACGCATCAGCTGCTATGATAACAGCAGTAGCCACTGGGGCAAACCCTTATCCGAGTGCTGCTGCCTCATCTTTCCCTGATGGCGCATGGGCTCGTGATGTGGCGATGCAAAATCATAAGAGTTACGCTTTCTTCGGTCAGGTGGATGTTCCGATCCGAGATCATTGGACATTCACTGCGGGTATGCGCTATACCAATGAAGACAAAAAAATGGATAGTACATTTACCAATAGTACATTAGGTGCTAAACCTGATTTGTCGTCAACGGCAGCGGGATCCATGTTATGGTACTTGGGAGGAATAGGCGCAGGTCTAATCAACCCAGTAACAAGCGCGGCCTCTGTGTTAACAGCACTAGCACCGGTTTACACACCAGGTTGGGGTTATTATACGCAACCATCATTAGCACCGCGGCCAGATGTCCATAAAACACTTGAAGATACCCGTATTACGGGTAACGTTAAGGTTGCATATCAACCGAATGACGACGTATTGTTCTATAGTAGTTATTCAACAGGTTATAAAGCAGGCGGTACCAATACAGACCGTCTCGCTGTTGGACTACCTTATACTTTTGAACCAGAAACAACCGAGGTACTCGAGGTTGGTGGTAAAATGGATCTTGGTAACTCATTACGTTTAAATATTGCCGCTTGGAAAATGAATGTGGATAATTTGCAAGTATCAACTTTCCAAGGTAATGCATTTAATCTGCAAAATGCCGGTTATACTGAAGCATCCGGTGCTGAGTTAGATATGAATTGGGCGCCTGTTGAAAGTTTCCGACTTGATGTGTCTTATGCGCTAGTGAAAGCTACCGTGAAAGATTTCCCGAACGCTTCATGTTGGATTGCGAGTCCTTTCCATACTGGAGCAATTGATCCAGGTGCCGGCACCGCTGGCGCAGCTGCAACTTTTTGTGACCACTCTGGAGTAACTAAAACTAATCCTGAAAGACGTTTATTTGTAGGAGCAACTCAAGGTTTTAAAATGGGTGCTGTAGAAGGTTATTTACGACTTGAACACCAATCAGTGAGTGAAAGTGATACTGGTGGTGGTGGTGATCCATTACAATTTAGAGAATCATTTAGTTTTGCGAATGCTCGTTTAGGATTCATCTTTGAAGAGCTCAACTCAGAACTAGCATTCTGGGTGAGAAATGCTACTGATCAGCGCTTCTATGAGTCTGTTTTCAATAACCCTGTGCAAGCCGGTAGTTTACGAGCTTATACTGCTGAGCCACGTACTTGGGGTGTGAATTTTAGAATTAATTTCGATTGATCTAAAAT
>JAPKEL010000078.1 GCA_028822065.1 Woeseiaceae bacterium
AGAAACCCAATGAACCTGGCCAATCTTGCTTATGATTTACAGTTATTATCTAAAGGAAGATTCGTATTGGGTCTAGGTTCTCAAATACGACCACACATAACGAAACGATTTTCAATGCCATGGTCTAAACCAGCAGCACGTATGGAAGATATGGTAAATGCAATCAAAGCCATATTGAATGCTTGGCAAAACGAATCTAGACTTGAACATCGTGGTGAATTTTACACGCATACTTTGATGACTCCATTGTTTAATCCAGGACCCAATCCACACGGTATCCCTAAAATATATGTAGCTGCAGTTGGACCACTCATGACTAAGGCTGTAGCAAGAAGTGCTGACGGTTTATTAGCACATCCATTGAATACTCCAACTTATCTGAAAAACGTCACTCTACCACTCGTTGATGAAGCGCTTTCATCCGCCAATAAAAAAAGAGATGCATTTGATTTATCAATTTCAGTTATGACTGGTATTGGTGCTACTGAGGAGTCACATAAAAAAGCAGTTAGGGCTTGCCGTAATCAAGTAGCATTCTATGCCTCTACACCCAACTATAAAGCTGTACTTGAGCTACACGGTTATGAAGAGTTAAGCGGAGAGCTCAACCGTTTATCAAAAGAAGGAAAGTGGCAACAAATGGGCGATGCAATAGACGATGAGATTCTAAATACGTTTGCAGTGATATCTGAATCACCACAGAAACTAGCTAACGAAATACTCAATCGATATGGAAACACAGGTGAACGCATCTCACCAATACTGTACTCAGGTGAATTGGATTTAGCTGCCGATGTCCTCAAAGCTCTAAAAGCTAATTAAAAATACTTTACTCACTTAAAGTTAGGTTCTCTTTTTTCAAAAAAAGCTTGCACAGCCTCAAGACTATCCTCCGAACTGTGCAGTGAATTATTTGCTTCAGCTTCAAGCTTGAAAACCTCTTCGTAAGTGGAGCTCATAGCAGCTCTCATAACTTTCTTTGTTTCTCTTAATGACTGTGACGATTTTCTGGATAATGATTCTGCCCAATCCATTGTAACGGTCATCAGTTCTTCGGGTTTAACAACTTTATTACTAAGACCCAAATCCAAACATTTAGAGGCTGGAATGTTCTCGCCCTCTATCGCCATTTCATAGGCTAGTTTATAACCGATCGATCTGGTTAATAACCAATTGAGACCGCCATCAGGAATCAATGCTATATTGACGAAAGCTTGCTTAAGATAGGCATTATCAGACATCACCATTAAATCACAGGCCAAAGCAAATGCACTGCCAATTCCAGCTGCCGGTCCATTGACAGCCGCAATAACTGGTTTCGGCATATTCATAATATTCACTAAACTTGGCATATAACCATTAACAAGACCGTCATAGACTAGGCGATCATTACTATGATCATCCATACCACTTGGATCACTCAGATCTGCACCGGCTGAAAAGCCTTTACCGATGCCTGTAATGATTACAACTTTAACAGCATCATCATGCGTTACTGACTCAATAATATCTTGAGTCTCAAGCACCATTTCTTTATCAAATGCATTCAGTTTCTGAGGACGATTAAAACTGATTGTTGCAATGGATTTATTTTTTTCAACGAGCAGGGTTTTGTAAGACATAGTCATTCCTTTTTATGAAACATTTCTTTCAACATCCTTCCAAAAGGGTGCTCTTAGTTCTCTTCTTAAGATTTTTCCTGAGGGGTTACGAGGCATCTCTGTAATAAAATCAATCGAAGAAGGACACTTGTATGCAGCAATTTGTTCCTTGGTATAAGCAATGATTTCTTTTTCTGTAATGCTTGAGTCTTGTTTTAGAATCACAAAGCCTTTAACTGTTTCACCCCATTTATCATCGGGTATTCCAACAGCAGCAGCGTCTGCTATATCGGGATGAGACATCAATGCATTTTCGATTTCCGCTGGGTATATGTTCTCACCGCCGGAGATAATCATATCCTTGACTCTGTCATGGATATATAAGAAACCGTCTTCATCTAAATAGCCCGCATCACCGGTATAAAACCAGTCATCGATGATAGCCTCTTCATTAGCCTCAGGTCTATTCCAATAACCTTTCATAATGACGTCTGATTTAATCAATATTTCTCCCACTTCATTGTTCGCTAAACTGTTGTTAGATTCATCTACAATTTTAATTTCAACACCAGGGTAGACTTTACCGCATGATCTCAATTTCCCAAGGTTAACATTATGATCAGCAGGATTTAATGTGGTTCCTATCCCTGTAGACTCTGTCAGTCCATAGACTTGCCAGAAGTCGCATTGCATTACTTCCACAGCCTTGAGTAAAGTATCTTGAGCAATGGGGGAAGCTCCATAGACAATTTGTCTTAATGAGGAGAAATCAGTTTTAGAACAATTGGGATGCTGTAAGAGGAATAGAATTAAGGCAGGCACCATAAATGCGGTTTCTATTTTCTCGCTTTCAATCAATTCAAGAATTTTTGTTGGATCGGGTTCTGGAATAATGATGTTTTTACATCCAAACACTACTCCCATGATCACAATGTTTGAACCTGCAACATGAAAGAGGGGAGAAAGAATAAAATTTACTGATTTTTCATGCCAATCAGCACCCCATCTTTTTTCAACCATTGGGGTTGATGCTAAGAGATTCTTATTGGTCATCCTAACGCCTTTTGGATGACCTGTTGTTCCCGATGTATAGAGTTGTATCACATCGTCTTCATATTCACCCACTAGGTTTGGATTGTCTTCACTTTGATCATCTCGCCAGGATGCATAGCTTTCCCATGTAGGGTGGTCTTCATCCATAGCCACAATCTTTTTAATCGAAGGTATTTGATCTTCAATACTTTCTATTAGTTGATAAAAATCAGCCCCAACGAAAAGAATCTCACTTTTTGAATCATTGATTACAAAGACAACTTCAGGTGGTGCGAGCCTCCAGTTAATACCTACTAACGCAGTTCTTGATTTGATTGTTCCATAGAGTACTTCAGCATAGTAATCTGAATTTTTTGCAAGAATAGCAATTCGGGCATTTGGCATGCATTCATTTTGAATAATACCATGGGCAACTCTATTGGCTTTAGAGTCATATTCACCATAGGTCATCTCTCTATCATGAAATTTAAAAACAACGTCTTCAGAAGATTGTTTAGCTCTCCATTCAAAGAGTTCTAGTAAAGTATTTTTTTTAGGTATTGTGTTCATGGATTATTTTTTAAACTATAAATATTAATTATTAATAAATAATATCAACATCTATTTCTAGTTCAATAAAAATGAATCCTTAAGAGAGTTTTATATTGTAGAATAAATGTCTAATAAATGGAGAGTTGGCAGAGCGGTCGAATGCGCTACCTTGGAAAGGTAGTTATGTGGAAACGCATACGGGGGTTCGAATCCCTCACTCTCCGCCACTTAATTAAAGTAAGATCTAATGGTGTATATAAAAATTACTAGAAGCTTAATTGTCTTCCTTATTGGAATATTGGGCCTGATCCCGGTCACATATAGCAACCCATTGAATACTAGTTCTGCAGACATAATATTTATAGGACAGCATATTATTACAATGGACTCTTCAAGTGATGTAACTGCTGTTGCTGTCGCTGGTACAAAGATAATTGCAACGGGTTCATCCAAGGAAGTGATAAAGTTGAAAGGTAAATCGACAAGAGTTATTGAACTTGGAGACAATGCTCTTGCCCCTGGTTTCATTGATGCACATGGTCATATGACGGCTGTTGCTGCTTTATCTGAAATGATGGATTTAGCACCACCCCC
>JAPKEL010000079.1 GCA_028822065.1 Woeseiaceae bacterium
CAAAAGTCCTGGTTTGTCATCACCCAACACACTAATTAAAATTGATTTCATAACAACTTACTCGTAATTTTCTATACTTGGACAAGAGCAAATTAAATTCTTGTCGCCATAAACATTATCTACCCGGGAAACTGGAGACCAATACTTAACCTTTTTTAGTGTTTCTACTGGGTAAGCTGCGTCTTCCCTCGAGTAAGAAAAATTCCAAGTTGAAGATGATACCATTTCTAATGTGTGAGGCGAATTTATTAGCGGATTATCTTTGACCGAATACTCCCCCGATTCGACTTTTCGTATCTCTTTTCTGATTTGAATCATTGCATCACAAAAACGATCTAACTCATCTAAAGATTCTGACTCGGTTGGCTCAATCATTAATGTTCCAGCAACTGGAAATGACATTGTAGGCGCATGAAAGCCATAATCAATCAAACGTTTTGCAACATCATCTACACTAATGTCGAACTTTTCCTTTATGGGACGAAGGTCAACAATGCATTCGTGAGCGACCCTGCCATTCTCATCACTATAGAGTATAGGATAGTGCTTTGACAAACGAGTTGCTATGTAATTTGCATTCAATATTGCATTTGTGGTGGCCTCGTAAAGACCATTTTTACCAAGCATAGTAATATACATCCAGCTAATTGGCAAAATACTACCCGAACCCCAAGGCGCACCAGCAATACTACCGACACCAGTGTTATTTAATGGTGTTGTGGGTAAAAAATCTACCAAATGCTCCTTAACTCCGATAGGGCCAACTCCTGGACCTCCACCTCCATGAGGGATGGCGAATGTTTTGTGTAAGTTAAGATGAGAAACATCACCACCAAATTCACCAGGAGCTGAAATTCCAACCATCGCATTCATGTTGGCACCGTCGATGTATACCTGACCTCCAGCTTTATGAACAACCTTACAAACCTCTTTTACATCTTTTTCAAACACTCCGTGAGTAGAGGGATAGGTAATCATAATGGCAGCCAAATTATCTGCATTTTCTTTGCACTTAGATTTTAAATCTGACATATCGATGTAGCCATTATCTGCAGTCTTAACTACAACCACTTTCATACCCGCCATTTGTGCAGAGGCTGGATTGGTTCCATGAGCCGAGGCAGGAATTAAACAAATATTTCGATTTTCCTCTCCGTTACTTCGATGAAAAGCACGAATTGCTATAAGTCCTGCATATTCACCTTGGGCTCCCGAGTTAGGTTGCAAAGAAATTGCCGAGTATCCAGTTGCTTCGCATAGCATCTCTTCAAGCTCACTTATCATTTGTTGATATCCTATCACCTGATTCATTGGCACTGCAGGATGGATTTGAGAAAATTCTGGCCAAGTAACGGGTATCAATTCAGCTGCAGCATTCAACTTCATAGTACATGATCCAAGCGGTATCATTGCTCGGTCAAGTGCAAGGTCTTTATCGCCTAGATAACGAATGTAGCGCATCATATTAGTTTCTGAGCGATATGTATTGAACACATCATGAGTCATGAATTCTGAACTTCTCTTTAAGTTTTTACTTATTTGAGATTTATTTTTTTCAAACAGTAGTTGTGCGCTGAGCTTAGATTCTGTATTAAATATCTTCCATAAATACTCTATATCCTCTGGAGTGCTGAGCTCATCAAATGAAACTGAAACGAGGGTTTTACTAAAAACATTTATGTTGTATCCATTTTTTTCAGCCTGCATGACAACTGCGTCGGAGTTTTTAACTTCTATCGTTAATGTATCAAAAAATGTTTCGTTAACAATACGAAAACCCATTTCAGAAATACCATCTGCAAAAACAGCAGCGTAACGAAAAATTCTTTCAGCAACCTTTTTAAGACCTTCAGGGCCATGATAAACGGCATACATGCTGGCCATGACAGCTAAAAGAGCTTGCGCCGTGCATATATTGCTGGTGGCTTTTTCACGACGAATGTGCTGTTCACGGGTTTGTAGAGCCAGGCGATACGCTAACCTACCTTTCGTATCAACCGTAGCGCCAATAATTCTTCCGGGCATAGAGCGTTTATGTTTTTCCTTGATTGACATATACGCTGCGTGAGGTCCGCCATAGCCAATTGGCACTCCAAATCTTTGTGTATTACCAATCACCACATCTGCGCCCATTTCACCAGGTGGCTTTAAAAGCGTTAACGATAATAAATCTGCACTTACAGCAGCTAAGGCTTGCTTTTCATGTATTGAATCTATTAGTTTCGAGTAATCGCTACAGTTACCATAAGTATTCGGATATTGCAGCAACACACCAAAAAAATCAAGTTTTTCTAGATCTACTAATGGGTCGCCGATTACCACTTCAATACCTAATGGCTCAGCTCTTGTTAGCACCACTTCAATATTCTGAGGATAGCAATCATTTGCAACAAAAAAAACTTTACTCTTCGATTTACTTACTCTCTGACAAAAACTCATAGCCTCGGCACAAGCACTGGCTTCATCTAGCATTGATGCATTTGCTAACTCCATTCCCGTTAAATCGGTAATCATTGTTTGAAAGTTCATTAATGCTTCTAAACGGCCTTGAGATATTTCTGGTTGATATGGGGTATAGGCCGAATACCAGGCAGGATTTTCCTGGATATTGCGCTGGATCACGGGTGGTGTAATTGAATTGTAATAGCCTTGGCCAATGAATGACTTATAGCGGATATTCATTCTGGCTAAATTTCTTAACTGTTTAAGTGCCGCTAATTCTGAAATACCATCAGCTATATTCATCGGCTTTTTCCGACGAATAATATCTGGCACAATTTCTTCGATCAAGTCATCTAAGTTATCAAAACCAAGATAATCAAGCATCTTTTGTTTCTGAGCACTGGAAGAACCAATATGCCTATTGGTAAAAACGTCGTTATTTAATAAATCTTCTATCTTAGTGGCCATTTATTTTTCAGTTTAATCTTCAATAAAAGTTTGATAGGCATCGTCATCCATTAGGTCATCCAACTCAGATGCATTGGAAAGTTTGACTTTAATAAACCAGCCATCGCCCATCGAGTCTTCTGAAACAAGTTCCGGTTCATCTGCCAATCTATCATTTACCTCAACGATCTCTCCAGAAACAGGAGCAACCAAATCTGAAGCCGCCTTAACCGACTCAATCACAGAAATGTTGTCTCCTCGACTACACTCATCACCGACCTCTGGTAGTTCAATAAAAACCAAATCGCCCAATTGTTCTTGAGCAAAATCGGTTATTCCTATAATTACCAGGTCTTCGTCTTGAACTTTAACCCACTCATGATCTTCGGAATATTTAATACTCATTACTGCTCCTCATTTTGTTTTTTTAACCTCTAAAATAATTTTGTTTAACGAAAGGCAATTTTATTACACTAACTGGAATCTTCTTATCACGAACCAGTGCAAACAAGTTGGATTTATCATCAATACAGCTCACTTCAATTCTTGCAATAGCTACAGGTTTTCCTGCACTGGGGCCAAAACCACCACTGGTAACTTGGCCTACTCGATTACCCAAACCATCCTCAATCAAAGCGCCATCACGAACCGGCACTCTGCCCTCAGGTTGCAAGCCAACTATCTTGACTTTGGTGCCTTCAGAAAGATGACTCATAACAATTACATC
>JAPKEL010000080.1 GCA_028822065.1 Woeseiaceae bacterium
TTCTTTGCACAAAGTAATCCTAAACAGATGGTATCTTAACGCAATGATCTACTGGGGCTTTGTTATTGCACCTTTGTGGGCTGCCAGAGCTATATGGAGATACTTTGAGAAAACCGCAATTGACACTGGAATGAATATTGGACTAGAACGTTCAGTCAGGTTTGGTGCTAAAGTTGTACAAGGAACTGAAACTGGTGTGGCACAATCTTATCTTTACGTATTTGGAGCAGGGCTACTGTTTGTAGTTCTGATATTATTGATATAGGTGATATGAAATGATTGATCTATCATCAACTCCAATAATTCTTCTTGTAATTCTAGGCAGTGTTGGTGTTGCTCTACCAGTGATCAACATTGCTTTCAAAGAAAAAGGCTCTGTATTATCATATGGTGCAATAACCCTTGCAGCTATGTTTGCTTCGATTGGATATGTTCTATATCAGCTCGCACTTGATCACGTAGCACCGGCGGCAATTTTTTCATCTGATGTACTAGTTGACGATGCATTTGGTGCATTGTTTGCAATTGCTATGATAATTGTTGCAATATTCACAACGGTTGGTTCATTCAGTTACATGAAAAACAAAGCTAATCCATCCATCTATTTTTCATTAATCTTACTTTCTACTATAGGAATGGTTCTTGTAGCATATTCTACAGATCTGGTGATGCTCTTTATTGCTTGGGAGTTGATGAGTCTTCCAACCTACATATTAGTGGGATTTTTGAAAAAGGATCCAATTTCTAACGAAGCTGCAATAAAGTACTTTTTGTTTGGTGCGCTTGCATCTGCAATCATAATTTATGGTATATCTCTTGCATATGGAGTTACTGGCTCGACAAACATAGGTGAAGTGATTCAGGGCTTCATGGTTCTTGACGCGAATTTAGTTCCAATTGCACTATTGGCTGTAGGTATGTTTATTGCTGGATTTGGTTTCAAAATGGGCCTGGTCCCATTTCATATGTGGCTACCAGATACATATGAAGGAGCGCCACCAACAATAGCAGCTCTGTTAGCAGCTGGTACAAAAAAGGCTGGATTTGCTGCTGCTTTGAGAGTGATTGTGATGGGAACTGTAGCATTAAGTCTCGATTGGACACTTGCTTTGGGCATAATTGCTGTAATGACCATGACTGTAGGTAATATTGCAGCAGTAATGCAAAAAAATCTGGCTCGAATGTTAGCTTATTCCAGTATTGGTCATGCTGGATATATCTTAATTGGTTTATCAATTGCACCATTTTCTACTATTGGCTTGCAAGGCTCTCTGTTTCACATATTGAACCATGCGGTAATGAAAGGGGCTGCATTCATTGCAGTTGCTGGAATTGTAACAGCTTTAGCGGTTACTCATATTGACAAAATAAAAGGTCTTGGAAGGCGTATGCCAATAACGTCATTAGGATTAGTAATCTCCCTTCTTGCTCTAGCAGGGGTTCCCCCGCTCAATGGATTTTGGAGTAAGTTGATATTATTTGGTTCTGCAATTGATGCTGGAACAGTAGTATGGTGGGGACCTTGGCTGGCAGTTGCAGGAGTTCTAAACAGTGCTTTGTCATTAGCTTACTATGGTTGGATAATACGAAAAATGTACTTTGAGGGTGAAACAGAAAAGAGAATCAAAGAACCAAGAGCAATTATAGCTGTAATGATTTTCTCAATAATATTTATGGTAACTATAGGAGTTTTCCCAGAACCTATAATACAATTTACAGAATTTGCAACTCCAGCAATAAACCTAGTAATTACACCGTAGTTGTTGTGAACCTAACCAGGTTTTCAAGATTATTTTTTGCCTGAGAATCTTTTATTTTTCTAATAGCGGCAAGCGCTTGGTCAGAATATTTTTTAAACAATTCTTCCATACTGTTGAAAACGTCTCTTGGATCCAAACTCTTCTTAATTAGAAGATTAAACAACTTGTCTTCGTTTTGCCAGTCATGCAGATCATCTCTGATTTGATATGCTATTCCAATATTTTTACCATAATCAGCCAAAGCTTCAATCTCCTTTTCAGTTCCTCCTGAAATTATTGCGCCCAATCTTGTTGCAGTTTCAAAAGCTATTGCTGTTTTGTACTCAATCACTTTAATATAATCATCAAAAGTGACATCCTCGCTTGTTTCAAGCCTACCTTCAATTATCTCTCCCTCACTCATCATCATAGCGGTAGTAGCTAAATTCTTTGTAACTCTTGGATTGTTAATTCTTGATGCAATATTCAAAATTAATCCTAGAACAAAGTCACCTGTTAGAACACTGGTATTATATCCATATTTTATATAAAATGGGTCTTTTTGCCTACGTAGTGTTTCATTATCTATTATGTCGTCATGAATAACAGATTCGGTATGTAGAAATTCAATTGCACATGCAGCTGCTAATGTATTATCATCAATTTTACCAGCACATTCAGAAGATAACAGAAGAATAATTGGTCGAATCCTCTTCCCTCCATATAATGCATATTTTAATGGCTCTTTGAATTCTGACTCTGAGTACAAGTTTAATTCTGAATCTAACGCATTATTGATTTTTTTAATATACTCACTATATTTGTCAAGCAGCGGGTTAATCTCTATATTTTTTCTTTCCAAAATCTATGTCTTATAATTTTTTTCTAATATAATATTAAAATGTTATAATGCTCCCGTCGGGATTCGAACCCGAGTCTCAGGCGTGAAAGGCCTAAATGCTTGACCGGACTACACTACAGGAGCACAACGTGCTTCGTGATGCTAATCCATAAAATCGTTTGGTAGCCAAAGAATTTATTATGACCAAAAAAATGATTATAAACATGAGTTCTTTGATCCTAAAAATAGATCAGATAATAGAAGAACGAAGTTTACTGGAACATCCATTTTATCAAACTTGGTCTGAAGGTAAGTTAACACGTGATGCTTTAGCTGGTTATGCCAAGGAATACTTTCAATTGGTCAAGGCAGTTCCAAAATTTATGACTCCATTATTGGACAATGCACCAGAATCCATGTACAATGAACTTGACTATAATCAAACGGAAGAAACAAACCATATCAATTTATGGATAAAGTTTGCTAATGAATTGGGAATTTCGTATAACGAGTTAACTAATTATGCTGGAACAGAAAAAACGAACAAGTCTGTAGCAACTCTCAATTCACTTATGTCATCATTTGAAAGTGGCGCATCTGCAATGTATGCATTTGAAAAAGAAATACCAAAGATTAGCCAAATCAAATTAGATGGTTTGGCAGAATTTTATGGTATTACAAGTGAAGATGCAACCGAATATTTCAGGGAACACGCAGAAGCTGACATTAGACATACTCAAGCATGGCAAAAAATACTTGAGGAATCATCTGGGCATGACCAGGATGCTATCAATGCTGCAAAAACATCCGTAGATTCTCAAAACTTGCTATTGGACAGCTGTTACGAAGAATACTGTTAACTTCTATAACGTTTTTTACTAAGAAAAAGTTGATTTTGAGTAGGGCCTGTAACTCAGCTTGGTAGAGTACCCGACTCATAATCGGGGAGCCA
>JAPKEL010000081.1 GCA_028822065.1 Woeseiaceae bacterium
CGTCATCAAACTCAAGGCCGTCATCAAACTCAAGGCCGTCATCAAACTCAAGGCCGTCATCAAACTCAAGGCCAGCCTCTTCATTAAATAAGTTGTTATTCGAGTATGTTTCTGTGTCTATCGTAACAGTGGTCATTGTGAAATCTTCACTGTACAAATAATTTTCATAAAGACTGTTATTTACGACTGTGGCTTTAAGCTGTTCTAAGTCTTCCCAGGTTTCAGGCAGGCTATCAATTAAGGGCTCAACAATTAGTTCGCCCTCAATTCCGTATGTGTTTCTAGCGTTTATTAACGAATCTATGTCCTTTATATTGGGAAGCTCGCTCTCCAGTGTGCTATGAAAACTTTCAAGCTTTTTAAGAAAATTTAGATCAAAAATATTATCAGTTTTAACAGCGATCATTAACTTCTCGTCTCTGCCAAACTGATCCCTAAAGAGGTCATACTCAACGCGCATTGGGTCTGTCTTATGCAAAAACCCTTCCGTAGTTGTGTCTATCTTTAGCGCTGGCAATTGTGAACTAAGTGCGGCCACAAAAAGGGCTATAACTAGGATTGTTTTTTTCGCATTATCAAAAAGCCAATCCGAAAATAACTCAATTTTTGTTTCAGTTCTTGTACGCCAGTTCATTTTTCAAGTTGATGGTTAGAATTAGAATATTTAAATATATAGGGGCCGTATTAATTTATTTAAAGCTCCGATATTATAAGGCACTTAAAATAACTTATTGGCGAGAACCCCTAACTAAATAATATTTTCTTGCTTAGTTTAATAAATTGAATTATCATTCATTTTTCTATTTTTATTGGTGGACTAACATAATGAGGCGAGGTCGTGGAAAAGTCAGTAGAGAGGTTTCTAGTTTTCAGCAAGCACCTTATAAGCAAAAAAGCAACCCTTTCCAGCCTATGTCGATTTTTTCTGAGGATGAGATTGAGTCTATTCATGAGGCATCATTAAAAGTCTTGTGTGAAACTGGAATTGACATCCAGTCTCCCCGCGCAGTTGCTATTCTTAAAAGAGAAGGCGCCATGATTGATGGTGATGGAAGGAGAGTGCGCTTTGACCCCGATTTTGTTATGGAAAAAATAGCCACTACACCAAGTAAGTTTAAACTTCATGGTCGGCGCAAAGACAGGCATGTTGCAATTGGCGGAAGAAGTGTTGTAAATACAATGGTATCAAGCGCGCCTAATGTTTCTGACCTTGATAGAGGGAGGATTTTAGGCAATTTTGAAGACTACTCTAATTTAATAAGACTTGGAGAAATCCTAAACACTGTGCACGCACTTGGTGGATACCCTGTTGAGCCTTGCGATATTGATGTTCGCGTACGTCATTTACACGCAGTCTCAACTGCAACTCGCCTTTCCACAAAGCCGCTTTTTGGTTATGCAATTGGAAGCGAAAGAATGCTTGATGCTATTGAAATTATTCGCATTGGAAGGGGGATTAATGTAGAAACTCTTCTAAAAGAGCCTTCAATTACTACTGTCGTAAATGCGAACTCACCGCTGGTTTATGACAAAGCTCTTTTAGAGGGAGCAATTGAAATGGCCGAACACAATCAACCTGTTATTTATACTCCATTTACGTTGGCCGGAGCAATGGCGCCAATCACGGTCGCAGGAGCTCTAGTTCAGCAAAATGCTGAGGCTCTTGCTGGCCTTGCTTTTCATCAATGCGTTAAACCCGGCGCACCGGCTATGTATGGCAGCTTTACCTCCAATGTTGATATGAAATCAGGCTCTCCAGCATTTGGAACCCCTGAGTATGCCCAAGCAACAATTGCCAGCGGACAGTTAGCTAGAAAATACAAAATTCCGCTTCGCGCGTCTAACGCTAATGCATCCAATGCTCCTGACGAACAATCAGTGTATGAATCACAAATGTCTCTATGGGCTTGTCTACTAGGTCAAGTAAATTTTATTTTGCATGGTCATGGATGGATTGAGGGAGGCTTATGCGCGTCTTATGAAAAAGTTATATTAGACGCTGAAATGAGTCAAATGATGGAGGCTTTCTTACAGCCTGTACAAGTAAATAAAGACACCCTAGGTGTTGATACAATAGCCGAGGTTGGGCCTGCAAGTCATTTTTTTGGTGCAGCTCAAACCATGGAGCGCTATGAAACCGAACACTACAGCCCAATGCTGTCTGACTGGAGAAACTTTGAGTCCTGGAGAGATGCCGGCTCATTTACTGCGGTTCAGCGAGCAAACAAAATATGGAAACAACTTTTAGCTGACTATAAAGAGCCTAAGCTTAGTCTTGAGTCAGAAGAAGAGCTGTCGTCTTTTGTTGAAAAAAGGGTTTCTGAAGGTGGTGCCCCTCCACTATAGCGGCTCTATAACAGCGTCTACCTGTTTGTCTTGGATTTGATTGTTTTTCATTGCCCGCCAAGAAACAAAGAGACCGCTACCAATAATAATAATTAGACCGAGTATGGCCATAAAGTTTGGCACAAAGTCAAAAACAAGATAGCTCAAAATAATAGCAACAACAATCTCAAAATAGTTAAATGGACTTAGCTCAGAGGCACTAGCAAACTCAAAAGCTTTAATAATCATAAAGTGTGATGCAGCTGCAACAAAGCCCATTGCTGCGCCCATTAAGAGCCCTTTTAAATCTGGCGTTACCCATGACGAAATTGCCAACGGGGTCATTATGATTATCCCAACCAGGGCAGAGTAGAATAAAGTGAGAATAGGCGGTGCGCGAAAGGTTAATTTTTTTGTGATAATAATATAAAGTGCATAAGCAACCCCCGCAATTACAGCATACAGCAAGCTTGGCTTAAACTGTTCGCTGTCGGGCTGCAAAACTACTATAACCCCTATAAAGCCTACTAGAACCCCGATTCCAATATATGAGTCGAAGCGTTCCCCTAAAATAAAAGGTGAAAGTGTAGCAACAACCAGAGGCGAAATGAACAATAAGCTAAGCGCATTGGGAATTGGATTGGTTTTAATTGCTGCAAAAAAGAACAAGGTAGCAAGGGTTAGCATTAAGCCTCGTAGTGCCTGTAAGCCTGGGTTTTCAGGCATCTTCCACCACCTAATTTTTTGCCACAAAATAACTGGAAGTAGCCAAAAAGCATGAAAGAAAAATCGCGTCCAAGTAACCTGCATTACAGGATAGTCTTCACTTAAGATTTTGGCAAAAACATCAAGAAACGGAACGACGCTCATGCCGCAAAGCATAAAGCCTATACCTTTTAGTAGCTTTTTATTGGAAAGGTTCATCGCGCTGTCATTAAGAAACAATGCTGATTGTACAATAAGAACTGCAATGAGCAAGTATTAATGTTAAACACCCATACCTCTGGCGGAGTTTTAGTTAAACAGCTCGCTTACTGCTCTAACCTTTGTTTCATTATCGGGGGAAATTTGTCCTATAAGCGGCTTGCAGACAACAAAAAAGCAGCCATTAAGACTGCTTGATGTATTTTTTCTGGTGCCGTCGGACGGAGTCGAACCGTCACAGCTTGCGCTACAGCCCCCTCAAGG
>JAPKEL010000082.1 GCA_028822065.1 Woeseiaceae bacterium
TGGCATTTAGCTTGATTGGTAAACATTTAATTACTGTTGAAGGCCTAAAAGAGGGCGAGGTGTTACATCCAGTTCAAAAAGCAATGGTTATCGAAAATGGCTCTCAGTGCGGTTTCTGTACTCCAGGGTTTGTAATGTCAATGTTTGCTATGTACCACAATGAAGATACAGTCAGCCTTCCTAAAATTAATGAAGCATTGTCTGGAAACTTATGTAGATGCACAGGATATAAACCAATAATTGCTGCTGCATTTTCGGTATTTAATGAAGAAAATGAAAAGCCACTAGACTACTATCAAAAAAATCAAGAAAAAATTATAAAATCGCTAATATCTATAAATGACAATGAAAATATCAGTCTAATATTTAAAGGCGATAAAAACAATCTAAGTTATGACGCCCCATCTAACGCCGATGAGTTAGCTAATATTTTGATTAATAACGATTCTGCAAAAATAGTTGCAGCTGGCACTGATTTAAACCTTGAGATTACCCAATCTTTAAAAGAGTTTTCTCATATTGTTAGTGTTAACGGTGTTAAGGAATTACAGGTAATTAATGACGGAGAATTTGAACTAGAAATTGGTTCCGCTGTTAGCTATCAGAAGGCAACTTCTAGTCTAGTTAAGTACTGGCCAGACCTAGAGGCTTATTTGCATCGCTTTGCTTCATTACCGATAAAAAATTGGGCCACTATTGGTGGTAACATTGCAAACGCCTCGCCTATAGGCGACATGCCTCCAGTATTGATTGCCTTGGAGGCAAAATTAAAGCTTCGAAAAGAATCAAAAGTTCGCATTATTGCGTTGGAAGATTTTTTTGTAACCTACAAAAAAACGGTTCTAGAAAAGGGTGAATTTATTGAAAGCATCATAATTCCTAAGCCCGACAAAAATGAACATTTAATAGCTCACAAAATATCAAAAAGATTTGAAGATGATATTTCAGCGGTCTGTATGGCTATGAATGTTAGATTAAATGATGACCTTCCTAGCTCAGTGAAAATTGCACTTGGAGGGATGTCAGGTATCCCGCAAAGAGCATTGGGTTTAGAGAAAGTAACATTGGATAACTGGAATGATGAAAACATAGCTCAATTAGCATATGGAGCCATTAAAAATGAATTCTCACCTCTTGATGATGTTAGAGCTTCCTCTGAATATCGATTAAAAGTTAGCGCAAATTTAGTAAAAAAATCTATATTAATCTTGAAAGGTGCTGCAGTTGAAAATCTTGCAGAAATTAATCAATCTAGTTACTTGTAATGAGGCAAAAATAATTATCATTAAAAACAGCAACAATTTAAAGCAACCTAAAGACCCAATAATTGGTCGCTCTATTGCCCACGATAGTGCCCATATGCACGTCCAAGGAAGTGCAGCCTATATTGATGATATGAATGTACCAGAAGGAACCCTTCACGTCGCATTTGCTTTGAGTAATGTCGCTCATGGAAAGATAAATGGTATCGATATAAAAATCGCTGAAAAGGCTCAAGGTGTCCATAGTGTTTTGCTTGCGAAAGATATTAAACATTTAAATATTGGTCCATTAATTCATGACGAACCTATTTTAGCTAAAGATGAAGTTGTCTTTTATGGTCAGGCGATCGCTGCAGTTCTCGCAGATAGCCATGAAAATGCTCGAAAAGCAGCTGCATTAATTGAGTTTCAAATAACTGAACTTGATTCAATAGTTACTGTTGAACAAGCCATGGCTAAAAAAAGCTTTCTTGGTGAGCCTTTGGTGATTAATACAGGTGATGCCGATAAAGCTATAAATAAAGCTAAAAATAAACTAAATGGACGTATTACTATTGGTGGCCAGGAGCACTATTACCTAGAAGGTCAGGTTGCTTTAGCTATGCCAACTGAAGATAACGAAATGATTGTTCATTCATCTACTCAAAACCCAACCGAAGTTCAACATCTAGTTGCACATGTATTAGGTACCTCTCATAATGCAATTGAGGTTGTAACAAGAAGAATGGGTGGCGGCTTTGGTGGAAAAGAAACTGACTCCTCTCAATTAGCATGTGTTTGTGCTTTATTTGCTCAGCTATGCAGTCTTCCCGTTAAAGCCAGATTGTCTCGAAGGGATGACATCCTTATGACTGGGAAGCGACATGATTTTGTAGCTGACTACGAAGTGGGCTACAGTGACGACGGCAAAATCCAAGGAATTAAAATTGACCTCGCTGCAAGATGCGGCTACTCGCTTGATTTATCAAAGGCTATAGTTTCTCGCGCTCTATTTCATGCCGATAATGCATACTACATACCTAATGCTACTTTCCGCGGTTTTTTATGCAAAACAAACACAGCTTCAAATACCGCATTTCGTGGTTTTGGTGGTCCACAGGGGATGCTCGCTATTGAAAATATTATTGAAGAAATTGCCAGTAATCTTGGGGTAGATGCATTAACGATTAGAAAGATAAACTTTTATCAAAAAAATACAAACAACGTAACCCCATATGACCAAGTTGTCGAGGACAATATTATCAATGAGCTTACTAGCGAGCTTGTTGAGGATAGTAATTATTTAACTCGTCGTGAAAAAGTTTCAAAATTTAATAAACAAAATAAATATTTAAAAAAAGGCCTAGCACTGTCCCCAGTGAAATTCGGTATTTCTTTTACAACCCCACTCTTAAATCAGGCAGGCGCACTAGTTAATGTTTATAAAGATGGAAGTATCTATATAAATCATGGTGGAACAGAGATGGGACAAGGATTATTTATTAAGGTAGCACAAGTTGTAGCTAATGAGTTTGGTGTAGAAATAGAACGCGTAAAGGTTTCTGCAACCAGCACAGCTAAAGTTCCAAATACTTCGCCAACTGCCGCGTCATCAGGTTCTGATTTGAATGGAATGGCGGCAAGAGAGGCTTGCTTAAGAATCAAACAAAATATGAGCGAATTTGCTCTTGAACATTTTGATTTAAGTATTGGTGAACTTAAATTTCAAGACTCTTGTGTTTTATTAGGCAAAAAGAAAATAACATTTGATGACTTCGTATCACTTTCGTATTTGAACCGAGTTGAGCTTTTTAGTAATGGTTTCTATAAGACTCCTAAGATTTATTTTGATGCAAGTAAACAAAAAGGCCGACCTTTTTATTATTACTCCTATGGCGCTTGTGTTAGTGAGGTTTTAGTCGATTGCCTTACCGGCGAATACAAGCTACTCGCTGTTGATATTTTGCATGATGTTGGAGCTTCTCTTAATCCGGCAATTGATATGGGTCAGATAGTTGGAGGATATATACAGGGGATGGGTTGGCTTTGCTCTGAAGAGCTTAAATGGAACGACTCTGGAGTCTTACTAACAACTGGAGCATCGACCTATAAGATACCTGCAATTGGTGATACGCCTGAGCACTTTAAAGTCAAAATTAAGCCAAATATTTCAAATCATGAAAACACGATACATAAATCAAAAGCGGTTGGTGAGCCACCACTTATGCTAGCAATCTCAACCTGGC
>JAPKEL010000083.1 GCA_028822065.1 Woeseiaceae bacterium
TATTAATACATAGCCGAGTGAAATAGGCTCCTCCATCCCTAAAGAGTCTGAATAAATATGCGAAGGAGGGGTGAGGGCCCGAAGGCCCTCGAGGAGAATTGATGTTATTTCATTAATAAAAACTTTGTTTATCGGCTGTTATATAATTTTTTTCAATTGAAGAGCACTAGTTCTAATATCATTAATTGATTTACCTGGCTTATACAAACTTGAACCAATGCCGTAGCCAAAGACCCCAGCGTCCTTCCAGATGTTTATATTTTCGAAAGAAATACCACCAACAGCAAAAAGGGCTGTACTCATAGGTAATACAACTTTAAGATCTTTTATGCCCTGGGGTCCTATTAATGAAACTGGGAACAACTTTAAAGCATCAGCACCAGCAGACAAGGCAGAAAAACACTCAGTGGCTGTGAATACCCCTGGATAAGAGCCTAATTGAAGTGCCTTAGTGTGGCGAATTATGGCTTCATTACAATTAGGAGATACTATAAATTTACCACCTGCACTAGCCACATCTTCAACCTCAGTAATTTTCGTGACTGTACCCGCTCCAATAGTTGCCTGTTGACCAAATTCCTTTGTCATCAATTCAATCGACGTCAATGGCTCAGGTGAGTTCATTGTGACTTCTATTGATCGAATATCACACTCAATAAGTGCCTCAGTTACAGCAAGCACTTCATTAGGGCGAATACCCCTAAGTATTGCGATAAGGTTATCCATTATTGCCCTTTTGTCCTGATCCTAAATATTTTTGCATCGAATTGAAACCGTATTTCAAGCCAGAAAGTGTAATCTGGTTTGCATTGTGAGCAGAAGTTTCTACCTTCAACAAACTTAAAGCAATAGAATACAAATTATTGAGAACTGGCTCACCTATCAATTGAACATTCTGTTCTTTCAAGTAGTCTTTGGCGCCTGCTAATTCTAGACCAATAATTAAACCTGATAGTTTGCTCCGGAGTGCCGCATGATCAATATTATGCATTAGGTCATCTGCTCTCAGCTTAAAAAAACTATTCGAAAGAAGTTCAGGTGTCTTGAAACCAGAAAGCACACCTTCGGTAAAAGCATTATTGTCCCAACCATCTTTGTTAACACTGTAACGAATCATTGACTTATTGCTCATTAAATCGAATAACTCACCACTAATAAAAGTGCTGAATTTTTCAATTCTTCCATCTTTAATTTGAACCCACTTGCTATGTGTACCAGGAAGGCAAACAATAGCAGAGTCTATATTGCACAGTAACCCTGCCAATTGAGTTTCTTCGCCGCGCATCAAATCTATTTGTTTGAGATTAGCCACACCTGGAATAACATAAATCTTAATTCTTGAATCATTACAAGTAATTCTGACAAACTGCTCATAATCACAAGGTCTGCATGGCGTTTTTTGAAAAGGCGTTTCAAGCCATCCATTTCTGGAACCCACCATACCACAAGCCAATACCGGAGTGACTTTACCTGATTCTAGCCACGGATCAATAACTGTCAATAAGGCCTCCTCAAATTTTGCATCTTTAATTTTATTAATGCCATCTTTAGATGAAGCACTATCAAGTAAATTGCCCTCATCATTTAGAGCATAACATCGAAGATGAGTAATTCCCCAGTCAACTCCAATCCAGCATATATTTTGATTCATAACAGAATAAC
The DNA here is from genome assembly GCA_028822065.1 of Woeseiaceae bacterium. Classification (GTDB taxonomy): domain Bacteria; phylum Pseudomonadota; class Gammaproteobacteria; order Steroidobacterales; family Woeseiaceae; genus SP4260. Next base: position 1,663 of record JAPKEL010000083.1, read on the forward strand.
TAAGATAAGGATTGGGTCACTCTTTTTAGCACTAGATAATCATTCAGTGCTAAATGAGAACAGTCACAACCAATTCCAGATTGCTTAATACCGATATGTGGTAAATCGATCCCATATTTAACACCATTGATTTGAATTTCTCCAAATCGCAACTTATTAGCGCAATTATCTGCAATGATTTGATCATCAGTAAAAATATAAGCAGTTAATCCTGCATCAGTATTATTGGCCTCATTGAGAACCTCATCATTATTATTAAAATTACAAATACTTATAACAGGGCCAAAGACCTCTTCTTTAAAAACACGCATAGATGGCTTGACATTATCAATAACTGTGGGTTCATAAAAATAACCATCATCTTTAAATTTATTTGGTTTTCCCCCACCATATAATAAATTTGCACCATTTTGAATAGCATCTTGTACAAGTTCAGTTACTCTTGAAAGAGCGGTGGCATCAATAAGTGGTCCCATATCAATATCCATGTCTTTATTGTGGCCAACAGTTATATTTTTTGCACGTTCAACTATCAAATTAACTAGTTTTTCTTTAATACTATCTGCAGCAAAAATTCTGTTGGGTGTTACGCATATTTGTCCAGAATTACCAAACTTTAAAGCAGTAATAATATCTGCAGCCAACTCTAGATTTGCATCCTCAAAAACTATTACTGGGGCATTGCCACCCAATTCCATAGAGTATCTTTTAATAGTTGATGATCCCATTTTCATAATATGTTTACCAGTATTAATTGATCCAATCAAAGTAAGCAATGAAGGAATTGATGATGATGACAGTGTATCTCCCACTACTTCATCGTCTCCACAAATAATATTCACAACACCTTTAGGTAAGCCGATTTTGGCGCATAACTCTCCAATTGCATAAGCTGAAAGAGGCGATTTATAAGAAGGTTTAATAATAATTGGGCAGCCCGCTGCCATTGCTGGTCCAATTTTAAAAGCTAAATTTAATAATGGAAAATTCCAGGCAATAAATGCTACGACAACCCCTACAGACTCTTCTTTTAATATATGCGTGTGTGTCCCATCTTTATCAGGGAGTAATTCTGGCTCTCGTTTTATTATTTCTTCAGAATAAAAAGTAAGACTATTAACTAGTGAATCAATATCTTCTTGAGTCGCATTCCAGGGCTTGCCCATTTCTAAATGAATACATTTACGTAGATGATCTTCATTAGCAACTACTTCATCACGAAGTTTTATCATCCAGCCAATTCTTTCTTGAACTGGTGTATTGGACCAGCCATCAAAAGCATTATTAGCAGCTTCTAGGGCCTGATGGGTTTCTTTCTCACTCGCCCAAGCTACAGATCCAATTCTTTTATTAGTTGCAGGGCAACAAACATCATATTGTTTTGAATTGCCGACAAGATTTCCATCTATGTACATTTTTTTTTCAAACATACCAATCTCCCATTACTAATAGTTAATTATTTGATTAAACTCAGCCAATTTATTTCTTCAGTGCTGAGTGTAAGAGAGCCTGCTTTAGTGTTAGTTATTACTTCCTCGGGAGACTCTGCTCCAACTAATGCAACTACTGGAAATTTTTGATTAATAACATAAGCTATAGCAATTTCATAAACAGATATTCCTTTTGTCTTAGCAAGGGAATTAGCTCTATCTTTTCTTTCAAAGTTATCTTTAGAATAAAAAACCCTTACTAAATCAGCGTCATCCGTGTAATTTATATTCCCTCTTGCAAAGAAACCACGACCAAGTGATGACCAAGCCACTAGTAAAAAATTATTTTT
>JAPKEL010000032.1 GCA_028822065.1 Woeseiaceae bacterium
CTTTAGACATGTTCCTTACTCTCGTCGATTAAATTTAATATATGTAAATTTTACTCTCTAACTACTTAAAAATCTTTATTCATTTTTGGAGCCCACACCCGGAATTGAACCGGGGACCTCTTCCTTACCAAGGAAGTGCTCTGCCCCTGAGCTATGTGGGCAATTTTAAAACCTTTAAACCTCTATCATACCTTCCTATATTTGGAGCGGGTGATGGGAATCGAACCCACATCATCAGCTTGGAAGGCTGAGGTTCTACCTTTGAACTACACCCGCAACCCATTACTTTTGATTCTTAATTGTCAAATATTATGTGGTACTCCAAAGAAAATGCGCAAAAATTAAGATTCTATTTTATTTATAAAAAGCCTTATTACGTATCATCTATTTATTATTATAATTCTATTTTCCAACTTATCACTGACCAAAAAAATTTCTTACACGCCATCAGTAAAGCTATATTCTTACTGTCTCCCAGGCTCATTTAAAGCCTTCTGGTGGAGGGGGTAGGACTCGAACCTACGTAGGCATAGCCAGCAGATTTACAGTCTGCCCTCGTTGACCGCTTGAGTACCCCTCCGCGAGGACAAGCCGGCTATTGTCTAATCGTATGGACTAAGAGTCAATACCCAAAAGCAAGAATTATTTTATATCTCACTAAAATAATATAAATTAATGAAATTACTGAAAATAAATTACTTGTTACAGGACCAATGCCAAGGCTCGTATATGAACCCAAGTGCATTATTCTTGTTATAAGGCATTGAGAATTCAAAATCTGCGGCATTTTCTTCAAGCCATTGGAATGCCGGGGATGAATCAAAAGCTTCTATCAGTGGTCGAACACCTATTGTAGCTATATCTAGTGCTATACCAGCATGATGCTGGCTGAAACCAGGAGGAGCATTGACTTTTAATATATCCTCTATTGCCATTCCTTTATCTAACTTGTTCTGTATCAGCTGTGCCTGATAATCAAAACTCCTATATCCTGACACAATTAATAATGAGATTTTATCGCCCCTGGCCGAATTTACGAGATTTTCCCAATTTATTGCAGTCGTCTTAGATAATTGTTGAATTTTACCAAATAAATTAGGCCCAACATTAACCAGCTCATCCATATCATAGTAAAATGGTAGACTCCTCTTGAGGCCGTAATCTATTGGGATCCCAAGTTTTTTGTATACGTTCTTTTGATGATCATTTAACATTCTTGGTTACCAATTAAGTCAAATCAAGATATTCTATTGTTACTTTAAATAGAGATGAAGTAAAAACCTAATATGAACAAAGACAAAATTTTCTCCAAAAGGAATAAAAAGATAGATCCATTTGAATTTAATGCTGAAGTGGCTGATGTATTCAAAGACATGTTGCATCGCTCTATCCCGAGTTACCTATCAACCATCGAAACCATTGAATCGCTTACTAAACAATATATTCAACCCGATAGTAATTGTTACGATCTTGGCTGCTCTCTAGGTACTGCAACACTAGCTATTGAAAAAGGAATAAACGTAGAGGGATGCAAAATCTTTGCAGTTGATAAATCACAACCTATGATAAATAAATGTCAAACAAATATAAAAAATGAAGCCACTCATGTCCCTATAGAGGTTATTAATGATGACATTCTGAACATTGAAATCAGCAATGCTTCGGTTATTGTGATGAATTATACCTTACAGTTTATAGAAAAGAATAAACGACAGATTATAATAAATAGAATTTATAACGGCCTTAGAGATGGAGGTCTATTTCTTTTGTCCGAAAAAATAACCAATGAAAATAAAATAATAAGAGACCAGTTAACTACACTTCATCATGACTTCAAACATAAGAATTCATACAGCCATCTCGAAATCAGTCAGAAAAGAGCTGCATTAGAAGAGATATTAATTTGTGATGATTCAACTACTCATAACCTCAGATTCAAAAAAGCCGGCTTCAAAAATTTTGGACTATGGATGCAGCATTTTAATTTTGCATCCTATGTAGCTATAAAATAAATATGCTGCATTCGGAACGATTCCTCTTGGCACTGAAGGAGCATAATTATTTGAACTGGGCCAGAGAGATAGATGAAATAGTTAATCTAAAATTAAAATCCTCCTCAAATGGAAACCAATTAAAATGGGACCAGGCTCTAAAAAGACTTCCTCCTATCTCCAAACAATATCCCAAGCTTGATACAGCAATTATTTCCATTGAACACATTAATCTAATGAGCCAAGAAAGAGAAATTACAAAAAAAGCTCTACAAGATTTATCCCCTTGGAGAAAAGGACCGTTCTTAATTGATGATATTTTTATAGACTCGGAGTGGCAATCAAATATGAAATGGGATCGAATTAAAGAAGTCATCGATCCCCTAGAAGGAAAAATGATACTCGATGTGGGATGTGGCAATGGTTATTACTCACTTAGAATGAAGGGCGATGGAGCTAACTTAGTGATTGGTGTCGATCCTTCGATATTATTTATAATGCAATTCAATGCGATTTCACATTTCATGCAGTCAGTTCCAGTATTCTTATTGCCTCTAAAACTAAATGAACTTCCACACTCCAAACCTATTTTCGATACCGTATTCTCAATGGGTGTCCTGTATCATCAAAGAGTACCTCTAGAGCACCTGAAGCAATTGTATGATGCTTTAAAAAAGGATGGGGAGTTAATTCTTGAAACTATTATTTTTCCTGGGACAAGTACCTACTTAAGAAATAAAAATGGGCGTTACGCACAAATGCCGAATGTTTGGCATTTGCCTAATATAGAAGAACTATGCTCATGGCTGAAAATAACCGGCTTCAAAAATATCAAAAAAGGCCGCATTGAAAGGACGACTCCCAATGAACAAAGAAGCACTGAATGGATGACGTCTTATTCTCTCTCTAATGCGCTAGATCCAGATAATGAAAAACTCACAATTGAGGGGTTTCCTGCACCACATAGAATTGTTATTGTTTGTAATAAATAAAAAAGCCAATAAAAAATAATACTTAATATGATTCTTGTGATATTTTTAGATTTTCAACACTTGTAATAATTAATTTCTCTCAGTTAAATAGAGTAACTCAATGAAGATAACGCCTGTTGTAGAAAAATACATTCATCATTGGGGTGAGATGGGGCTTCGTTGGGGGACGAATCGAACGGTTGCTCAAATACAAGCACTCCTGTATTTATCTCCAAAGCCATTAAACACAGAAGAAATTTCAGATTTACTGTCAATTGCTCAATCGCATGTCAGCACAAGCCTAAGAGAATTACAAAATTATGGTGTTGTAAAAATGACCCATATTGTTGGTGATCGAAATGATTATTTCGAATCCATACATGACGTATGGGAATTGTTTCGAGTCATTATTGAACAAAGAAAGCAAAAAGAATTAAGCCCCACTCTAAATATGTTAAATGAATGCTCAATAGAGATTGAAAAAGAAAATGAAGCGCATCAAGTTACGCGAGAGCGAATACATAATATGCTTTCTTTTGTTAATTCAATAAATAATTGGTATGAAAAAATTAAATCAATATCAAACGCCACATTACAAAAAATCATGCAACTGGGTAATGCCATCACAAAACTTGTAGGCAAGTAACTCAATATGATAAAAATTATCATTCAATACCTTGGGGGAAATATTTTTTGGTTGCAATAACGAATCAACAACGTGAAATACATCAATTAATTGGGCTATATATGGGTCCAATTATTGCTCTGATTATGATGCTCTCCCAGCCCCCAGAAGAATTATCCATCCAGGCTTGGAGAGTCGCGGCAATGGGTGTATTAATGGCAATATGGTGGGCTACAGAAGCTATACCCATAGCAATTACCGCTCTATTACCGCTTGTTTTTTTTCCTCTCCTCGGAATTGCTTCAATACAAGACACTGCATCTCCGTTTGCAAATAAAGTGATATACCTTTTTTTAGGCGGTTTTATTGTTGCTTTCGCGATGCAGCGCTGGAACCTTCATCGTCGGATAGCGCTGACGATTCTCCAATATGTTGGAGGTAACGGGAGATCTTTGGTAGGTGGCTTTATGCTCGTAAGCGCACTGTTAAGCATGTGGGTGATGAATACCTCAACAACCATGATGTTGCTGCCTATTGCGATCTCGGTAATTACTGTAGTGCACAGTTCTGTCACACACTTAAACGATCAGCAAAGACAAGATTTTCAATATGCTTTATTACTTGGTGTAGCTTATGCTTCTTCTATAGGTGGAATGTCGACGCTAGTTGGTACTGCACCAAATGCCATGCTCGCAGCATTCATGCTTGAAACTTATGATACGGATTTAAGTTTCTCAAAATGGATGCTGGTTGGTATACCTCTGAGCGCTGTTATGGCGCCACTCGCCTGGTTTTCTTTAACGCGCTGGGTATTCAAAGTAGATTTTAATACAAATGATGCTGGGAGATTGGCACTTAAAGAAATGAAAGATGAACTCGGTCTAATTACAAAACCTGAAATTAGAGTCGGCCTTATTTTCTTATTGTTAGCAATTGCATGGATAAGCCGGCCATTATTAACAAATATTCCAGGCCTATCTGCCCTTGATGATTCAAGTATTGCTATGGCTGGTGCCATTGCGCTTTTTATTTTACCTAGTGGTGATAAAAATGATCCTTTATTGCTACGCTGGGTATATTTAGAAAAATTACCTTGGAGTATATTGTTACTCTTTGGTGGCGGGTTATCACTTGCATCAGCAGTCAGCAATTCTGGTCTAGCAGGATGGTTAGGTTCAAATCTTTCCGCAATAGGCGATCTTCCAGTAACTGTACTGGTAGTACTCATCGCTATAATGATTATCTTCTTAACGGAACTTACTAGCAATATTGCAACAACAGCAACCTTCTTGCCTGTTATCGGAGCTATCGCCATTGAAATGGGAGTTAACCCTATTATCTTAGCTGCGCCTGTTACTTTGGCTGCTAGCTGTGCATTTATGCTTCCTGTCGCTACTCCGCCCAATGCAATTGTCTTTGGTTCTGGGTTGCTAAGCATACCAAAAATGATCAGGGCCGGATTTGTTCTTAACCTAATCGGCATTGTTATTGTGTCTATCGTCTCACTGACTTTGGCACCCTATTTCCTAGGATCATAAAATTATGTCTACCGATTATGAAATAAAAAAAACCAACAAAGTTAAACAACTCAAACTAAAAGCTACTTATAACAAAAAAATTGTTCATGAAATTCTAGATGCTGGTTTAGTGGCTTATGTTGCTTTCAGTCAAGACGATGGGCCCGTTGTTGTTCCCATGATTTATGGCAGAAAAAATGACACTATTTTCTTGCATGGGGCAAGAAAAGCTAGAATTATACGTTTACTTGAAAAAACAAATCGCGCTTCACTTAATGTTACTTTATTGGACGGTATTGTTTTTGCAAGATCGACATTCAATTCATCCATGAATTATCGATCAGTAACTATTTTTGGACCACCAAAAATAGTTACTGATAATAAAAAAAAATTATTAGCGATGAAGATTATTAGCGAACACACAATGCCTGGAAGATGGAGTGAAGTCAGAGACTCACATTTAAATGAAATAAAAATGACTGGCGTCATTAAGTTAAAGATTGAAGATGCTTCAGCCAAAATATCTTCAGGGCCAATCAAAGATGAAGATGAGGATTATAAATTACCTGTATGGGCCGGTATCCTTCCAATAACAACACAAACAGGCAGCTTACAAGACGACGAGCGGTTAATTAATAATGCGCAGCCTTCAGAAAAAATTAAACGTCTACAAAATAAAAAAATCTGCTAGCTAATCTTAATTCTTACAATTATCAGCTTCTAATTTTAATAAAGCTTTTTTAATTTTTAATCCTCCACCAAAACCGCCCAAGCCTCCATTGCTAGCAATCACTCGATGACAAGGATATATAATAGGCAAGGAATTATGGCCATTTGCTGAACCCACTGCACGATAAGCACGAGGATGATCGATCCTTTCTGCAAGATCTGCATATGAGCAAGTTTTACCATAAGGTATTTTTTGGAGCTCTGTAATTACATCAATTTGAAATTTCGTTCCAGAGAGGTGCGTTGGAACTGAAAATTGTTTCAAGTCTCCTTTGAAATACTGTTGCAATTGAGCCACTGTCTCAGAAAAATACGTTTTTGAATGCTGCCAGTTAGGATCAATTTCATGAGTTTCATATTCTTCAGGAAATTGAATTAAGCTGATTCCATGAGAATCACCTGCAATCAATAATTCACCGATAATAGTATCAAGTGTGGTGTAATGTGTAATTTGATTCTGTTGCATATTAACAAGTGCTAGATAGTTAACTATCCCTCAATAGTACATTTACAAGAAAACATTTGTAATCTGCCGAGTGTTTTATTAAACATGTGTCATGCCCAAATTTCCTCATCAGTCGGCACTGCCTTATCAGGAATAATCTTGCCGATACGTGATACATTCATCAAGTGCTTATAATCAAGATTCTCTGAAATCGAATTACCTCCCCAAGAACCACATCCAAGCGTTGTTGTAGGGGCAAAACCATTAGTAAATGAGCCGCCAGCAGTCAGAGAACTTGCTTGATTAATAACAAGACGGCTAATCGGTAACTCAATGCCAGTTTTTTGAATATGATCATCACTGTTTGAATGTAAGGCTGCTGAATGTCCGGCTCCCTCAACTAGAAGATTGGCTTTAGCCATAGCGACTGCATCATCAAAAGCTGAATATGGCACAATTGCAATAACTGGACAGAGTTTTTCTTTAGCAAGAACATCCTCAGTTCCAGAGCCATCAGCGGGCAACAAAATAAGTCTAGCAGACTCGGGGACATCGATTCCAGCCATCTTACCGACCTCACTTGCTGATATACCTACAGCGTCCTTATTTAAATGTCCATCCAGAAAAACTACTTCACGCAACTTCTGTATCTGTTCCTGATCGTCTGTAAACCAGACCTTACCTGTATTTGTAAATAACTGCACCGTTTCGTCGTAGTCTTCCTCCGGAGCAAATACAAACTGCTCATGAGAACAGATAATGCCATGATCGAACGATGCACCAGCAACAATTTTCTCGACGGCATCTTGTAAATCTATATTCCTATCGATAATCACCGGTACATTACCAGCCCCTACTCCATAGGAGGGCTTGCCAGATGAATATGCTGATTTAACCATTGCGGCTCCACCTGTAGCAACGACGACATCAACTGACTGCATAAGTTGTTGCGTTTTCTCAACAGAACCGTTAGTGATAACCTGAACAAGATCATCAGGACCGTCATGAGATTTGACGATTTTCATAAATTCAAAAGCTAAATACTCGGTGCATTTCTGTGCTTTTGGGTGGGGCGCAAAGATAACTGCATTGCCAGTTTTAAGCGCAAACATACCATTACACATTGGGGTCACAATCGGATTAGTAACAGGTGTAACAGCAGCAACAACGCCCATTGGTTTGGCAACAAGCATGAGATTAGTTTCAGTATCTTCACCAATCACTCCCCGCGATTTCTTATCCTTGAGGTTGTTCCATATGACGCGTGCTTTACCCTTATTTTTTAGTATTTTGTCTTCATAGGATCCCATGCCAGTCTCATCCACAGCCATTCTCGCTAGTGTTTCCGCATTATCAAAAACAAATTTACCCATATCGCGAACGATTGCGTCGACTTGTTCTTGTTTGAATGATTCATATACCACCTGAGCTTTATGTGCCTTTGCAACGAGCTCTTGGATTGATGAATCGTTAGTTGTCGGGGACTCTGCAGTACTCATTTTAATTCCATTTTGGGTGACTTTTTATCTAGACTAATTATAGCGTGTAACTTCACTACAACAATAATTAATTGAAAAAAAGTTCACCATAGGTTCACCAAAAGAAAAAAGGCTAACAACGAAAACGCTGAAAGCCTTATGAATAATGGTGCCGGCACGAAGAGTCGAACTCCGGACCTACTGATTACAAGTCAGTTGCTCTACCAACTGAGCTATACCGGCACAAAAAAACTTACATCTAGAATGGTTGATTTAAATTTTTGATTTACTGTACAGAATAAACAGTTATCATTATAAGCTAGATTATAAAAATAAATAAATAATAATGAATAAAATAATAGAACCTAGCTTTCGTGAATCGGTTGATCTGATGTTTAATCGGGCCTCGAGTTTACTCGATCTTGCCCCAGGACTTGAAGAAAAAATAAAAGTATGTAACGCCACCTATACGGTTCGCTTTGGTGTGAGGTTAAAAGGAAAGATTCAGACCTTTGTTGGCTATCGCTCTGTTCACTCAGAGCACATTGAACCAGTCAAGGGAGGTATTCGTTTTTCAAAAGCTGTAAATCAAGACGAAGTGGAAGCACTCGCTGCGCTAATGACCTACAAATGCGCGCTGGTTGAAATTCCTTTCGGTGGATCAAAAGGTGGTTTATGCATAGATCCAAGAGAATATGAAGAAAACGAATTAGAAACAATTACCAGAAGATTTGCTTATGAATTAGCAAAAAGAGATTTAATCCACCCATCTCAAAATGTACCTGCACCTGATATGGGAACAGGCGAAAGGGAAATGGCCTGGATTGCAGACCAATATAGCAGGATGAATACCACGGAAATTAATAGTCGAGCTTGCGTAACTGGGAAACCGCTGAATGCCGGAGGGATTGCTGGTCGAGTTGAAGCAACTGGAAGAGGTATTCAATACGCTTTAAAAGAATTTTTTAGGCATCCCGAAGATGTATCTAAAGCGAATTTGCAAGGTACGCTCGAAGGTAAGCGGATTATAGTGCAAGGCTTGGGAAACGTTGGTTATCATGCGGCTTTATTCCTCTCAACGGAAGACGGCGCAATCATTACCAGTATAATTGAGCGAACCGGCGCACTAATCAATGATAAAGGCCTTGACGTTGAAAAAGCACATCAACATCTACTAGAACATGGCAATTTAATTGAATGTTCAGCTGGAAAATACACTGAAAATTCCAATCATTGCTTGGAAAAAGATTGCGATATTCTCATACCGGCTGCCATTGAAAGTGTAATTAACCTAGAAAATGTTGAACGCATAAAAGCACCGCTTATCATTGAAGCAGCAAACGGACCAATCACCGCTAGTGCTGATGAAATTCTCAATAAAAAAGGCACCATTATTATTCCAGATATGTACGCCAATGCAGGTGGTGTGACGGTTTCTTATTTCGAATGGGTGAAAAATCTCAGTCATATACGGTTCGGCCGAATGCGCCGCCGTCAAGAAGAAACACGCAATCAACTGCTAGTTGAGGAGCTTGGAAGGATTGTAACCGAGAGCGGTCTCAATACAAAACTCTCTGAAAATTTTATAGAAAAATACAGTGCCGGTGCCGGTGAGATTGAATTAGTCCGTTCGGGTCTTGACGACACCATGGTGAATGCTTACCAATCCATACGAGAGGTCTGGCATGGGCGAGATGATGTCAATGATTTGCGATTAGCAGCTTATTTAGTTGCGATTGAGCGGATAGCCCAAAGCTATCATTCAAAGGGACTCTAAAACGTTATCTTAATTATTGGCGATCACCACCAATCCCTCTAAAACTAAGTTTGGTCTATGTATATAATCCTTATCCATTAAACTTTTTAGCGTCGAAGCATCTCCTCCAGTTAAAATAATTGTTGGAGAATAACCGCTTTCTTGAAGGCTTCTAATGGCTCGCTCAATAGCACCACAAATAGCATTACAAGCACCAAAAACAATAGCGTCATCAGTCTTGTCACCCCAAAATTTATTTTTTGTATTGGTGTGATTATTATTATGTAAAGACAAACTAATACGATCTGTTCTTTGATTCAGAGAATTCAACATAAGTTGTAAACCAGGGAAAATTTGCCCGCCAATGTGTTTGCCATTTTTATCAATAGTATCAATGGTAACAGCGGTACCTAGATCAATTACCGTTACATCACCGGAAAAATGAGCTCGTGCAGCAATCATTGCAACCCATCTATCCACACCCAATTGCGTTGCATTTTTATAGCCACTTTTAACTCCATGAGCACTTAATTCGCTGCATGCAAATTCAATACTGCAATCATAATAACTTTCAATCAGCTCTGATAATTTCCTATCGATATCTTCTGCAGCAACACTAGAAACAATCACCCTTCCAATATCAGTTGGGAACACTTCTTTTAAGTCATCATGCTCCATTGAGAGGAAATTTGTATTTCGCATAGAGTTCAAATTATTTAACTTAGATTTCTCCAGCAAGCCCCATTTAATATAGGTATTGCCAATATCAAGTAATAAAATTTTTGCATTTTTCATATTGACTTCTCTCGGTTAAGATATCTCACTGAGCCTGAAATAATGTGATGCATGCCTTCATCGTTGGATACCAATAAGGCACCCTCGGTGCTGATTCCACTTGCGGTTCCTTGGATATTCTTTTGTGAATTTTCAACTACAACCTCATTGCCAAGTAATAAATCATACTTAGTCCATTCTTCCAAGAAAACAGATAAACCTTTTTCTTCATATAGTCCAACAGCATTATACAAAGACTTAATAAGGTTAGCGGTTAGCATATTTATCGATACAGCTTTTTTAATTATAGAATCTAGGCCAATCGGGTTTTTATTCGGATAAAGCATTTTTTGCATGGATGTTGGCAGCCTTATATTTAACCCAATTCCAATAATGATACGTAATAGATCATCTTCTTGTTGCATCGATTCAACCAGAATTCCACCTAACTTCCGATTTTCATAAATCAAATCATTTGGCCATTTTAAACCTATTTGATTAGCACCCAGCTGATATAACTCCTTAGCTAAAACAGATCCAACAACTAAAGATAAAGCAGAAGGATTGTATTTTTTTTTAATATCGATTGCTACTGACATCCAGAGGCCTGCGTCACGCTCTGAAATCCATTGTTTATTGTACCGCCCTCGTCCAGCGGTTTGTTTTTTGGCTATTATAATTTTAATAGCTTTATCTTTAATGGAATGGGGTTGTTTTAAATAATTATTCGTTGAGTCTATTTCATCGAAGATCTCAATATCTATTGAATTTGTCATTTTATATAAATCAATAAAATGGTAAATACCCTCAATGCTAAGATCTTTCATAATAAAAAACTAACGCCTAGAGAAAATCATTACTTTTTTATTCCTCGGTTCATTGCCGCTAATCATTCTTTGAACATTGGAACGATGCGTATAAATCAGATATAAGGTCATGGTTATTGTATAAACAAATAACGGATTATTAATTGCCATGCCCATCCAAAGTAAATACAAAGATACTGACGCTACAGAGAGCATTGTAGCCAAACCAACAAAACCAAATAGAGTCAAGATCACTATAAATGTAATTAACATGACTGCGACAAGAAGGGGTGAAATAACTAAAAATGCGCCAATCAACGTTGCTGCCCCCTTGCCTCCTTTAAATTGATGCCACATAGGCCATACATGCCCCATAACAGCCGCAAAGGCGCAACAAAGTATCAAAACATCACGCGATATTTGAGGTTCTTGCATGGTTATTGGCAATACCCATTGCGGTACCAATGAGACGGCAATTACGCCCTTTCCAATATCGATGATGATAACTCCCAGCGCAAATAATTTACCCTGAGTTCTGAGCGCATTTGTTCCTCCGGCATTACCGCTACCCATAGCTCGAATATCAATATTACCCTTTAGCTTGCCCATAGTTAGAGCGCCCATAATAGAGCCCAAAAAATAACTCACTAAAAATTTAACGCCTAACTCAAACATAATATGCCTTCCTCAATTATTACCAAAGTGTAACATTATGCAGATTGAGCGAGTAACTTGAATCAAATGATTCTCTATGTCGTTCGCTTTGAGCCCAAATAAATTGCAAATAAAACCATGACTATGCCCAAAGATTCTACCAATACAACGGAACGATCAAACAACAAAATATCCCAAATAAAACTCAAAGATGGCTGAAGTAATAATACAATTCCTACTTCTACCGTATTTACTCTGGTCAGCGCACTGGCAATTAAAATTAATCCAGCGGCATGAGAGCACAAGCCATAAGCAACTAACAACAATAGATCTGAAGAAGAAGGAATAGCTAATGACGCACCTTCAATTACTGATGCAAGACCAAGAAAAACTGAGACTAATAAAGACATAATAGCAATTTCTCTGATAGGCAGTTTATATTTTGAAATCATTTGTGCCTGACGCATAAATAACATATATCCGGTATAACTTATTGCCGTCAGCAACCCAAGAATTACGCCTAACTGATATTCACCATCCAATGAACTCCAATCAATTCCCACTATTACTACTAGACCCAATACAGCAATTGGGATCGCCAGCAATTGAGTGTTAGTGGGTAGCTGTTTAAAAAAAATTATGCCCGCAGCCATCATAAAAAATACCTGCATGTTAGCCAGTAAAGTAGCTAAGCCAGGACCAATATATAAGATACTGCGATGCCAAAACCATAAATCTGCTGTAAAAAAAAGTGCAGACAAAAGTAGCATCATCCAAATTTTCATACTGAATTTAAAGCTTCGGCCTGAAATTAAAATAAATCCCATTAAAACCAGACCGCCAATAAAAACGCGATAAAAACCACTGGTTGTAGGAGGCACACTAACAAGACTAACAAAAACTGGGGAAAAGCTAATCATGAATGCACCAATAAATAGGCGCATACGTGGATTATAAAAAAATTTCAATGGCCAGTTATTCGGAAGATTCAAAGATTGCATCCACCAATTTTAAGGTAAGGCATTTGGCTGATCCTCCAGCTTTCAAGAACTCCGATAGATCAATTTCAGTTACCTCAAAGCCACGCTCACTCAATTCTTTCTTCAAATGCGAAGAGGCTGAATTAAGTATAATTGTATTATCAATATTCACCGCATTACAGGCAAAATTTCCGGCATCTTCAGTATCAACGATAATGCGTTTATGCGGTGGAATTCGTGATTCTATTGCCATACGTGAATCAAAATCAAATGCAGGTGGATGATACATAATAAAACCACCCATAAGCGGGCAAAAACATGTATCAATATGATAAAAACGTGAATCTACCAAGCGTATAGGAACAACCTCAACATTAAAATAGGATGCTATTTCAGCATGCGCCTCTATTTCAGTCCGGAATCCATGACCTGCCCATAACCATGGCCCACCTCGATCAAATAAGCAATCACCGGCTCCTTCAAAACCAATTTTTTCATCCAAATCTAATAAGTTAAAATCATTTTTTTCAAACCATTGCTTAAAATGAGCTTCTTCAGGACGGCGTTCATGCGGCATAAAATGACTTGCAATGGCTTTATCAGCTGAGACTACCCCAGCATTTGCAGTAAATACCATATCCGGCAAATCAGGCTGCGGATCAATGATGGTCACCTCTGCATATCTTGCAATTTCATCTCTAAGCAAAACCCATTGTTGGTGTGCTTTTTTACGGTCAGGGGCACCTTCTTGTCCAGCCATCCATGGATTAATAATGTAATCCACAGAAAAGTAATCTGGTGGACACATAAGTATGTTGTTTCGAATCTTATTCATTACGAGCTCTCTTTTTTAAGTAAATGAATTTCAGCCAACATACAGCGAGCACTGCCGCCTGCTGAGGCTTCGATATTGTTTAATGGGGCTGATATAATTTTTGCGTATTGCTCAATACTGGAAACTTGCTTATCCAATAAAGATTGTTTGGCCTGTTCTGACATTACTAGCAAAGTCTCGCCACTCGATGATTGTAGTTCCAGCATATTCCCTGCAAATGATTCCATTTGTGACATTGAAAGTATTAATACGCCCTTGTTATTTGCCTTTAAGCTTTCTAGTAACATACTTTTTTCTTTATCAGAGCAAATTGTATCAAGACAAACAATCGCCAAGTCTCTTCCGACACTCATCATGACATTTGTATGATAAATTAGATCGCCGAAACGATCAGTTGCATCAAAAGTGACCACTGAATAATTCATTTTTGCAGCAAGATCAGACAGCAGTAATAAATTAGTCCTGGACGATCTGCAAGCGTAAATAATTCGATTCGTATGGTCCATTACCATACTCCCAGTACCCTCCAGATATTGGTCCTCATTCTCATGCTCTGTTAAATCTATTATTTCTTTTACATTAAAATTATAACGAGTGGATAAGGTGTCAATAATATCCATTCGCCTTTCTGTGCGACGATTCTTTGCTTCCATCGGATAAAGCACAACGCTCCCATCATGATGGAACGATATCCAATTATTCGGGAATATTGCATCTGGAGTAACCGGATTCGCAGTATCATTAAATTGAATAACTTCTATTCCAGCATCCTCCAGAATGGTGACAAAATTATCAAACTCATCTATAGCAAAGCTTTGCTGCTCTTCCTTAGATAAATTTGATTGACCTTGAAATCGATTTGAAGCGGCTGTTTGTGGATTACTAAAAAATTGGCACGGCCTAATCATCATGACAGCATTAGCAAGTCTTGGAATTGTACTTCTAATCATTAAGTTCTCGTTAAAAAATGCTTTTAATTCATTCTAGTAAGAGCATGTGGTATAAAATAGATCATGCATTATCATTCAAACATCTTACTTAGCAAAGTAATTCATTCATAAATTAGCGATTTATAAAAAATAAAGCCATGTCCGGAGAAATAAGCCTCTACCTAAATATCATACTCACAATACTAATTATTGCGCATATTTTTCGTACAAATCGCCCAAAATATTGGGTCTTTATTATACTGATATCAGGGATCTTAGGCGCGTTAATTTACTTCATCTTCGAGATTATACCCGATCTATTAGGTCGTCCTAGGCCACGTACAATATTGCGGCAAGCAAAACAAAATATAAATCGTAAGAGCGATATCCAAGAACTAGAAAAACGTCAAGAATTTACAGGCAGTATCGATGCGACTCGGCATTTGGCAAATACACTAATCGAGAATAACCGGCCCGAGGAAGCAGTGTCTCATTATAAAAACATCCTAACAGGCATTTATCGAGAAGATCCTGATTTATTACTAGGTTTGGCAGAAGCGCAATTTGCCAATCAAACCTACGATGAGTGCATTATAACCTTAGATTTTTTAAGAGAAAAAAACCCACAATACACCTCAGCTGATGGCCATCTCATCTATGCCAAATCTCTTGTCAATTGCAGCCGAACTGAAGAAGCATTACACGAATATAAAGCATTGACTGGATACTTCATTGGAGCTGAAGCCAAGTATCGCTTCGCAAGCCTTCTAGAGACGCAAAATCAAAATGAACAAGCATTGGAAATCTATAAAGATCTTTTAGTTGCTGCTGAAAATGCACCTTCGCATTATCGTCAAGCTCAAAAAGAATGGCTATCTAAATCTAAAAAAGCCATTAAAAGATTGACCATATAGTTAAACCGTAACGTCGAATAGTTTTGAGTGGAGACTTAAAAGGAGAAAATAATGAATGACATAGAACAAATTGAAAATATAGTTCAACTTTACATTGACAGCCTGGATGAATCTAATCCCGACAAAGTAAAAGAAACGTTTCATGAGAATGCAAAAGTAGTTGGATATCTGCATGGCAATTTTATGGAAATGTCAGTGGATGATTTTGCTGGTTTTGTAGCATCTCAACAACCCTCACCAAAAGAAAAAAGCGAAAATGTGGTTTTTGAAATCCTTACTTGTGAAATAGAAGGCACAACAGCATTGGTAAAAGTGAGAGACAAATATCTAGGCATCACCTTCCTGGATACTTTGTCTTTTATAAAGAATGAAAGCGAGTGGAAAATTTATAATAAATT
>JAPKEL010000033.1 GCA_028822065.1 Woeseiaceae bacterium
AACCCATCACTCAGAACACTCACTTCTTTTCAAGCAGCTATGACTAGACTGGGAGGTGGTACATTTGTAGTTTCTCCTGAAATGTCTATACATGGATTAGAAACACAAATGGGTATAGTAATGGATGGGAATGCCGCGGAACATATTAGAGAAGCGGTTCCAGTTATAGCATCTTATGCAGATGCAATTGGTATTAGATCATTCGCAGAAAGAAAAGACCTTCAAACAGATCTTCAAGATGTGAATTATAATAATTTGATAGATCTCATCGATAAACCATTTATTAATATGGAATCGTCTATTAATCACCCATGTCAGAATTTGGCAGACTGGAAAACATTGGATGATTTTAAAATACCCACAAAGAATGGAAAATTTGTATTGAGTTGGGCTTTTCACCCTAATGCTTTGCCTTTAGCAGTGCCAGCTTCAACATTGCATATGGCTGCAATGCGTGGAATGGATGTTACTGTCTTAAGACCGGAAGGTTTTGAGTTACCAGCTGAAGTGATGAAAAAAGCTAAGGCAGCGGCAATTTTATCAGGGGGGACGGTCACCGAAACGAATGATCGTTATGAAGCTATGCAAGATGCTCATGTTATTTATGCAAAATCTTGGATTTCTGCTAAACATTATAATGACAAACAAATGGAATCTGAGGCGCGAAAAGACCTAGTAGATTGGCGTGTTAAAGATTCTTGGTTTAATAATGCCTTACCATCTTGTCGCTTTATGCATTGTCTACCCGTTAGAAGGGGTGTTGTTGTTGATGATTCAGTTCTAGATGGTTCAAGGAGTATTGTAATCCATGAGGCTAGAAATCGAATGCTTACACAAATGGCTGTGTTACACCAAATGATGAAATAATTAAGGGTTTTAGTATGTTAAGAAATAAATCATCGATTGTAACTGCCTTAAAGTATGCAACTCCATATATAAGGTTGTTTAAGAATAAAATTTTTGTTGTTAAAGCCGGCGGCGAGCTATTTACTAATAAGGTATTAACGGGAAAATTGATTGAACAACTCGGTATTTTGCAACAATTGGGTATCAAAATAATACTAATTCATGGAGGTGGAATACAATCTACCCAAATGGCCTCATCACTTGGTATAGAGTCACAATTTGTTGATGGAAGACGGATTACAGATTCTAAATCTATAGATATAGCAACGATGGTCTTAAACGGGCAAATAAATACTCAAATATTGGCTGTTGCTAGAGAGTTTGACGTGAATGCTATAGGGATGAGCGGCATTGATGCAGGGTTAATTAATGCTCATCGTCGTGAAGTAATAAAAACTAAAGACAATAAATCAATTGATTATGGTTTTGTTGGAGATATTGATTCAATTAATACAGATTTACTCAAAAAACAACTAAATATAGGCCTTATTCCTGTTATTAGTCCTCTAACATGCGATAACAATGGTGTTATTTTAAATATAAATGCAGATACGGTTGCCGCATCAATAGCTGCTGAAATAGGTGCCGAGAAATTGATTTTAGTTTCTTCAGCACCAGGAATATTAGAAGATAAGGATGATAATTCGTCTTTGATTTCTTATTTAGATTTAAAGAAATTAAAAATATTAATAGATGAGCAAAAAATTACCGATGGGATGTTACCTAAATCCACTGCTATTAACTTTGCTCTAGAGCGAGGTGTTGCAAGAGTGCACATCATTTCATATAACACCCCTGACTCTTTGTTGATAGAAATCTTTACCAATGATGGCACCGGAACATTGGTTGTGAATAACATTGAAATGTTATCATCTTCCGAGCAACTAGGAGATAAATAATGAGTCGTTTGTGGGATAAAGGATTACCGCTCGATCAACGCGTCCTAAAGTATACAGCCGGTGAAGATCATCAGCTCGATGCAAGGTTGGTTGCTTATGATATACGCGCAAGTATTGCACATGCTGAAATGCTATCAAATGTTGATTTATTGACTAAGGATGATTGCCAAAAAATCACCAATGGGCTTAAGCAATTACAACTTGATTACGATAATAATAAATGGAAAATAAATCTTGAAGATGAAGATGTACATACTGCACTGGAGGTCAATTTAACGAAATTAATCGGAGAAGTTGGTGGACGCATCCATTTAGGCCGATCTAGGAATGATCAAGTATTGGTTGCATTAAGGCTATATATGCTTGATGCAATTGATGAAATATCGTTAAGTACGGATAAATTGTGTGATTCACTTGATTCTCTTAAGCAACGTCAAGGCGAAATACCCCTTCCAGGCATGACTCATATGCAACATGCCATGCCATCTTCAGTAGGACTTTGGTGTGAAGCATTTATCGAGGCATTTGAGGATGTAAAAATTGGTTTAAATAATGCAAAAATTCGATCAAATAAAAACCCTTTGGGAAGTGCCGCTGGATACGGGACACCTGGCCTTCCATTGGATAGATCGATAACTACAGAAAAACTTGGCTTTGCTGAAACGCAATTACCTGTTACTGCTGCGCAGCTCTCTCGTGGCAAAGCGGAGGCTCATCTTTTGTTTGAATCAACAATGGTGATGCAAGATTTAGGACGACTTTCTAGTGATTTACTTCTCTACTACACGCAAGAATTTAGCTATATTGATTTAGCTCCCGAAGTAACTACTGGATCTTCAATTATGCCGCAAAAAAGAAACCCGGATGTACTAGAACTTATAAGAGCCAGTACAGCCAGCGTGCATGCATGTTTGAATGAATGTTTGATGGTCGCTGCAAAAATACCTTCAGGTTTTCAAAGAGATCTCCAAAAAATAAAAGCACCTTTATTTAGAGCCATTGATATTACTATTGAGAGTATTGAAATTATGGCTTACTTGATTTCTTCGTTAGAGTTTATACCTGAGAATATTAACCTTGATAAGGATCTTTTTGCTGCCGAAGAGGCCTATAAATTGGTATTGAAGGAAGGTATTTCATTCAGAGAGGCTTATCGACGTATAGGTGAAAATTATAAAAAATAATAATTATTCTGATTGCGAATCAATATCATCCTCCTCATATTCATAGACTTGTGATGCAGTATAGGTGGCCGCAAGGGCATCATTAAAGGATATATGATCATCAATTGGAGAGCTGTCACGACGTATAATCCTATAAGATAGATATAAGGCTAAAAGTAAATGCATGATTCCAGTAAAAATGAATAAACCACTAGCATTAGTCAGGGATATTAGGATTGACGATAATAATGGTCCGATTATTGCCCCTATGCCAAACATTAAAAGTAAACCACTGGAGACCAAGACATAATCACCTGGATCAGCATGATCGTTTGCATGAGCCACAGTGAGGGTATACATAGGAAAAGAAACAGCTCCCCATGCAGCGCCCAATAAATTAATACCAATAAAATTGATTGATTGAATGGAGGAGATAATTATTGAAGCAACAATTACGCCCAAAAAAGCATTAATTACAATCATTTTTCGACGACCGATTTTATCCGATAAAAACCCTATTGGCCATTGAGACAGAGCACCACCAATAATAGTCGATGTCATAAACCACACGGTATAGGAGATATCTGAGAAGAGAGAAGTCATAAAAATGGGCGCTAATGACCAAAAAGAACCATTGACAGAACCTACAAACAAACAGCCAATGATTGCGGCAGGTGAAATTTTAAATAATTTTGTAAAATTAAAATTTGTCGTTTGTTTTATTTCTGGTGCTGGGGTTGTTGACAAGGCAATTGGGATGGCTGCTAATGTGATTAGAATGGATGTAATTGCGAATAACTCAATACCGTTCGGCTCATAAAGTAATACCATTAATTGACCGAATGCCTGAACTGTTAATGTGATCATTACGTAAATAGAAAAAATTACACCTCTATTTTGATTGCTTGAACGATCATTGATCCAACTTTCAATAACTACGTATAGAATCGCAAAACAAAACCCAGTTAACATTCGAAGTAACACCCAAATCCATGGGTAAAGAATCAAGGAGTGGATTAAGGCCGTGGTAGATGCCAATGCAGTCATGGCTAAGAAAACCCTAATATGCCCGACTCTTTTTACTAATTCAGCTCCAAAGATACAGCCAACAGTAAATCCTAGAAAATATGCTGCACCGATAAAACCAACTGAGATCGTTGAGAATGCCTCTAGAGAAGCCCTAATCGGCAGTAAAGTGCCTTGAAGTCCCTGTCCGGTGAGAAGTATTGCCACGCTAATTAATAGTGCTGTGACTGATTTAAGATTTGCTTTCATTTATAGTGAGGGAAGTTGTTATTTTAGGCTTGTCTATGGACTGCAAAGTTAGCAATAGATATAAGTGCTTCTTTATATTTTGAGTCTGGTAAAATTGAACTGGCATCAACCGCTTTCTCAGCCGCCTCTTGTGCTCGCATAGAAGTGTATTTAATGGCTCCGGTCGATTCTATAATTTCTTGAATAATTGCTAATTTTGTTAGATCTCCATTTTCAATCGCTGTTTGGATAATTTTTCTCTCTGTTGGAGAGCTATTTTTAATCGCGTATATTATTGGAAGTGTTGGCTTACCTTCAGCGAGATCATCACCTAAATTTTTTCCTAACACTTCAGAAGAAGCGCTGTAGTCTAGGGCGTCATCTATTAACTGAAAGGCAATACCCAAGTGTTTACCGTAATTAATCATAGCCATACGATTAGTTTTATCGGTATCCGCAAGGATCGCAGCTGCGTGTCCACTCGCTTCAAATAAACAAGCTGTTTTTCGATAAATGACTTGTGTGTAATTATTTTCATCAATATTTGGATCATGAATATTGATTAATTGCATCACTTCCCCAGTTGCAATGGTGTTGGTTGTATCAGCAAGTATTCTCAATACTTTCATTTCATCCAATTTTACCATCATCTGAAAAGCTCTAGAGTAGAGGAAGTCACCTATTAAAATACTGGCCTGATTTCCAAAAATAATATTCGCTGTGTCTTGACCTCTTCTTCGCTTTGATTCGTCGACGACATCATCATGCAGAAGAGTAGCAGTATGTATAAACTCTATGATCGCAGCTGTTAGTATGTGGTTTTTACCGGAATAGTTAAGAGCTTTGGCCGCTAGCAATGCAATTAAAGGCCTGATTCTTTTACCGCCACTGTTGATGATGTATTCGGAGACTTGTGAGATTAACATAACATCACTACGAAGATTTTCTCGAATTAGTTCATCTACAGCTTTGGAATCAGCTCTTATCAAGTTTTTAACTAACTCAAATGCTTTGTCGCTGTCATTTGTTTTTTGATTTACCATATATATTTGCGATAATGCCTGAAAATATGAATATTCGCGATTAAATTTTTATTAATTTTCATTGTTTATAGTACAAGAAAAAAAGCAATTATTTTTGCTTGCGTTGACCTAGCTCGATAGTATCTATACTATTGCCATTCTTTATAAAAAGTAAAAAATTTAAAAGTTTCTGTTTCTTTTTAAAAAAAATAATAATATTATAAATTTCAGTAACTTATCAGAAGATATACTTATTTTGGGGTATTTAAGATGTACGCAGTATTTCGCTCAGGCGGTAAACAGTATCGTGGAACTCAAGGTGATCGATTAAAACTTGAAAAAATCCAAGCTGAAGAAGGGGCGAGCGTTAACTTCAATGAAGTGATTCTTGTCGGTGAAGGTGCTGACGTTAAAATTGGTAAGCCTTATTTATCAGATGTTTCTGTTATCGCGACCGTATTGCGTCAAGGTAAAAGTAAAAAAATCCCAGTTGTTAAATTCAAGCGTCGTCAAAATTATCTTCGCCAAGGAACACATCGACAGTTTTTTACTGAAATTGAAATTACTTCAATTGGCGACCAAAAAATACCTAAGACTGCCAAGAAAGTTGCAAAGAAAGCTGCGACTAAGAAAGTAGCAAAGAAAGTTGCGACTAAGAAAGTAGCAAAGAAAGTTGCGACTAAGAAAGTAACAAAGAAAGCAGCGACCAAGAAAATAGCGAAGAAAACTGCGACTAAGAAAGTAGCGAAGAAGAAAAAATAAAATTTATTTTAGTGTAAAATAAAATATATAAGTTGTTTTAAATGAGTTATTTGGAGAGGTACCATGGCACATAAAAAAGCAGGCGGTAGTACTAGAAATGGAAGAGATTCCGAAAGTAAACGCCTTGGTGTTAAAATGTATGGTGGCCAAGAGGTTATTGCAGGAAATATAATCGTTCGCCAGAGAGGAACTCGCTTTCATCCTGGAGTAAATGTCGGTATTGGAAGAGATCATACTCTCTATGCAAAAGCTGATGGACAGATAAAGTTCCAAAGAAAAGGCATTAAAAACAGACAGTATGTTAATGTTCTTTAGTCGCTATATGATTTAAATGAATTATCACCCCGCTGTTGCGGGGTTTTTTTTATCTAACTAAGATAGTTTTATTATGAAATTTGTTGATGAAGCACTAATTAAAGTGGCTGCTGGTTCTGGTGGTAGTGGATGCTTGAGCTTTCGTCGTGAAAAATTTGTCGCTAAAGGCGGTCCAGATGGTGGTGACGGTGGCGATGGTGGCAGTGTTTACTTTGTTGCTAGCGATGCAACTAATACACTTGCAGATTTTAGAATAGTTAAGACTTATGCCGCTGAAAATGGCTCACCAGGTTCAGGAAAAAATATGACAGGTAAATCTGGCGATGATCTGGAGATAGTTGTTCCGGTAGGAACAACTATTATGGATATAGATACCAGTGAATTAATTGGAGACCTTAAAAAAATTAATGAGCGGATCAAAGTAGCTCAAGGAGGAGAATCGGGTCTAGGGAATACACGTTTTAAAAGTAGTGTTAATCGCGCTCCTAGGAAGATCACAAAAGGTACACAGGGAGAAACTAGAAGACTGAGTCTAGAGCTAAAATTAATTGCTGATGTTGGTTTGCTTGGCATGCCGAATGCCGGTAAATCAAGCTTGATTAGAGAAATGTCTAGCGCGAAACCGAAGGTTGCCGACTATCCTTTTACTACTTTGTATCCAAATTTAGGGGTTGTATCAGTTGGCATGCTCCAAAGTTTTGTAATGGCAGACATACCAGGATTAATTCAAGGTGCTGCTGAAGGAACTGGCTTAGGTATTCAGTTTCTCAAGCATTTGCAACGAACAAGGATATTATTGCATCTGGTTGATATCGCTTCTTATGATTTACCTGTAAAGCCAGCGCAAGCCTTTTGGGATATTGAGCAAGAGCTAGAAAATTTTTCTGAAGATCTTATTAATAAAACACGATGGCTAGTTATCAATAAGACAGATTTATTGCCTCATGAGGCAATGTATTCAATATGTGAAGATTTTATTGGCGAAATAAAATGGACTGGACCTGTATTTCAAATTAGCGCTATTACGGGTGAGGGAGTAGAGGGGCTTGGGAAAGCTATTATGCTTGAATTGGAATCTTTAGATTTAGACTAAAAAAATATTTAGATTTATCTATTAACTTAATCCTTTAATCATTTTGTTTAATCTAATTTTATGACGTGCGGCTTTGTTTCTCTTAATAATATTCTTATTTACCATGCTATCAATTATCGGAGTTGCGTTTTTGAAGGCTTCTTGAGCCGCTTTATGATCTTTAGAATCAATAGCAGTAATCACAGTTTTGATGCTGCTTCGGAGCTTAGATCTAAGCCCTACATTATGTGTACGAGTTTTTTCGGCTTGCCGTGCTCTTTTCTTCGCTGATTTAATATTTGCCACTTTGTGTGTTGTCCATTATTTTAATTAGTAAAATTTTTCATTCTCTAGCGATCTAATTTTAGATTGAATGAATAGAGCGGCGTATTATTCTTTTATAATACGAAATTGTCAATCGGATAATTTAAGAAATATTTTATTGGGTCTGTGTATAAAAATAAAAAAATATGTAGATTATTATTAGGTACAATTATTATAAAATATTAATCATGACCCTTCACATTAAAAAATCTAAGAATAAATTAATCCACTCAACCATTATTGTTAGTTCAATGACTATGTTGTCACGAGTATTTGGATTGATAAGAGATGTTGTTTTCGCTAGATTTTTTGGTGTTTCTATTATTATGGATGCGTTTATAGTAGCTAATCGTATACCCAATATGCTGCGGCGTTTTTTTGCAGAAGGTGCTTTTAATCAAGGCTTTATTCCAGTTATTGCCGATTACAAAGAGAAGCATAATCATGCGGAAGTAAAGTTATTGGTTGATTCAGTTGCTGGGACTTTTGGTCTTATACTTTTTATTGTTTCTTTAATAGGCGTTATTATGGCGCCAATTCTAGTGTCGATAGTTGCTCCTGGCTTTATTATGGATGATGGACGTTTTGATTTAGCTACATTAATGTTGCGCTTCACATTTCCATATTTGATGTTTATCTCTCTGACGGCCTTTGCTGGTGGAATTTTAAATACATATGGGAAATTTTCCGTTCCAGCATTTACACCAGTGATATTAAATATAACTTTAATTTTGGCTGTAATTTTTGTTGCACCAGAATTAACCAGTCCTGGACTTGCCTTGGCCTATGCGGTATTTATTGCCGGGATTATCCAATTAATCTTTCAGTTGCCATTTTTATCAAAGATTAACCTGATTCCAAGGCCGAGATGGCGAATAGGTCATGAAGGTATACGAAGAATAGGAAAATTAATGGCACCGGCAATATTTGGTTCATCAGTTGCGCAAATTAATATTTTAGTTAGTGGAATAATTGCCTCGATGCTTGGAATTGGGAAGATTAGTTTATTGTATTACTCTGACAGGATAATGGAACTGCCTTTAAGTTTGTTTGGCATCGCTCTCGCGACAGTAACTATGCCATTTTTATCGCGTCAATATGCACAAAAATCTATGGATAAATTTGCCTCAGTAATTGATTGGTCGATGAGGTTGGTATTCTTGTTCGTAGTTCCTGCAGCTATTGGTATTTTTCTTTTAGCGGAACCAATGATTGCGGTAATTTACTATGGAGGGATGTTTGACCAAACTAATGTTGAGATGACTGCGCTGAGTTTAAGAGCTTTTGCTATCGGTCTAATAGGATTTTCATTCGTAAAAATCCTTTCTCCTGCATACTTCGCCAGAGAAGATACCAAAACTCCAGTTAAGATAGGTTTGATTTGCTTGTCGTTGAATTTAGTTTTGGGGGTATCTTTTGCATATTATCTGACACAGTTAAATTTTCCTGGAGCCCACGCAGGTCTTGCTCTTGCTATTTCTATTGCGGCTTTATTGAACGCTTTATTGCTCTATATAGGATTAAGAAAAAATAAAATACTTCAGGCGGGAAAAAATTGGTTTAATTTTCTTCTCAAAATCTTTATTGCAAACTTAGCAATGTTTTTCTGCCTGTCTTATACTCAGAAACCACTTTACTGGTGGCTATCTCTTGGATTGTCAGATCGTTTAATCTCGTTATTATTTACAATAATAATTAGTATGCTGGTTTATTTTACCGTGTTATTTTTATCAGGTATTAAGCTAGACAGTTTAAGGTTTAAGAGCAACTAAAGATTATGCAATTAATTAGATCTATTAATAATTTTCCATATGGCCTTGTAAAAAATGGATGCATATTAACTATAGGGGCTTTTGATGGATTACATCTGGGTCATCAGTGTCTTTTGGAGAATGTAATAAAAAAAAGTCTAGAAAGTGGCTTGCCATCAGTTGTTATGAGCTTTGAGCCCACTCCAGGTGAATTTTTTTCACAAGATAAACCACCAGCAAGATTAATGCGCTTCAGAGAGAAGTATCAAGCACTTAAGAAATTAGGGATCGATATTTTCTTTTGTCCGCGGTTTGATGAAAAGGTGCAAAACCTTGAGGCAGATGATTTTATAAGGCAGTTATTAATTCAAAAGTTGAATTTAAAATACTTAGTCATTGGAGATGATTTTCATTTTGCACGTAATCGAAGTGGAAATTATAAACAACTTAAGAAAGTTAAAGAGTTGCTAGAATTTGAAATTAAGAAAATATCCAGCATTATTGTAAATGACAAGCGAACAAGCAGCACTTTGATTAGGGGATTGCTAGATCGAGGAAAATTGACTGAGGCCAGCCATTTTTTAGGAAAACCCTATCAAATGTCAGGTCGGGTTATTGTTGGTAATCAATTAGGTAGAGAGCTTGGTTACCCCACTGCGAATATTAACATTCAGCGCTTACAGAGCGCTCTGATGGGTATTTTTGCGGTAAAAGTTCACGGAATTTCTTCGAATCCATTAGATGCAGTTGCCAGTCTTGGTATACGACCTACTTTTTATGAAGGAAAGAAACCTTTACTTGAGGTGCATATTTTTAATTTTAACAAAGATATTTATGGCCGTTATATTGATATAGATTTTATTTCTAAAATACGTGATGAGATTAAATTTAATAGCGCGGATGCACTAATTGAACAAATGCATAAAGATGCAATTGATGCCAAGAAGATACTTTCAGCCTAATAATTAATTTGAATCGAAGAGAGAATATGGATATAAAAAATATTTCTAGTGAGTCAAAATTACTGATTAAATGGAGTTCAGTCTCAACTTTAATTTTTACCTTAGACCAATGGGTTAAATATTGGATTGTTCAGAATCTTTCTCTGTATGAAAGATTCAGTATTAATTCTTTTATCAATATCACTCATCAACAAAATTCTGGAGCGGCCTTCAGTATCCTTGCGGATGCTGGTGGTTGGCAGCGTTGGTTTCTTTCGGTGTTAGCTATTATTGTTTGCGGTTATATCATT
The DNA here is from genome assembly GCA_028822065.1 of Woeseiaceae bacterium. GTDB lineage: Bacteria > Pseudomonadota > Gammaproteobacteria > Steroidobacterales > Woeseiaceae > SP4260. The sequence continues at coordinate 10,721 of JAPKEL010000033.1, forward strand.
CATTGGTTGTATCAGTTAAGAAGTAAACCTCAATGGTTCTTAGCTTACGGCCTCTCTATGGTCTTGGGAGGAGCAATAGGTAATGTTTTTGATCGAATAAGACTGGGTTATGTCATCGATTATGCTCAAGTTTTGATAAATGGCTGGCCTTTTCCATCGTTTAATGTCGCAGATGCTGCCATCACTGCGGGTGCCGTATTTATAATAATTGATGCAATTATCCAAAGAGAAGGAAATTAGTAAAATTAAAGCGCTTTTGATTTAATGTAGAGTTGGTTTATACTTGAATTAATCTATAAGATTTATTTTGATAAAAAAGATCCAGTGATTATGAATTACAAAAGTCTACTAAAAAAAGAAGGAATCAGCCCAACAAAACAACGTTTAGAAATTGCTAGTATTTTACTGGATAAACCTCAACATCTTAGTGCTGATCAAGTGCTTATTTTACTAAGAAGGCAAGGTAGTAAGGTATCAAAAGCTACAATTTATAATACTTTGAAGTTGTTTAAACTTTCTGGGTTAGTTCGTGAATTAAATATTGATTCAGCAAGAACTATCTATGATTCAGCTGCTTATACTCATCATCATTTTTATAATATCGATACGTTTGAAGTTATTGATATACCAAAAGATGAAATTAATTTTGATGCTTTCCCTTCATTGCCCTATGGGACAAAAAAAGATGATATAGAAATTTTGATTAAGATTCGACAGAAATAATTACTTTTTTTCAATTCTTTCTTTCGAGCTCTCAGGATAAATTTGTTATTTAGTAAAACGCATGCTTAGATCAATGGCTGAGATATGTTTTGTTAAAGCCCCAACCGATATGAAATCGACTCCTGTTTCTGCAATTTTACGAATATTATTGAGAGTTATATCCCCAGAGGCTTCAAGTAATTTTGGTCTATCATTTAGAGATTGATTAATCTCATAGGCTTTTTCGAGCATTTCTTGACTAAAGTTATCCAGCAACAGGCGATCTGCACCTGCTTTTATAGCCTCTTTCACCTCAATAAGTGTTTCAACTTCTATTTCAATAGGTATTTTTGGGTGCAAAGCTTTTGATTTTTGGATGATATTTTTAATTCCACCGCCACTGATAATATGGTTTTCTTTTATCAGAATTGCATCAAATAATCCGATTCTATGATTGGTTCCACCGCCGCATAAAACTGCATATTTCTGAGCTAAGCGAAGCCCTGGTAGAGTTTTTCTTGTATCTAATACCTTGCAGTTTAAATTTTTTAATTGTTCTACATATTGTCTGGTGATTGTGGCTGTAGCAGATAAGGTTTGTAGAAAATTCAATGCACATCTTTCGCCAGAAAGAATATTTTGAGTTGATCCTGTAATTTCAAAAATTATTGTATTTTTTTCTATGAAATCACCGTCATCAAACATCCATTTTATGTCAAAATTTGGATCAAGTTGATTGTAAATTTCATCTACCCATAGCCTTCCACATAGCACCATTTTTTCTCGACAGACAATTTCTGCTTTAGCATGAGATAAATCGTTATTTAAGCTTGCTGTTATATCGCCATCACCAATATCTTCCGCAAGTGATTTTTTCACGGATTGGGCGATTTCATTTTTTAAGGCATCATTAATAAGCATATATTTTTATGAAATAAGCCCAGGTTAACTGGGCTTATTTAGTTCTATTGTATAATCTTGATGATATAAAATGTTACATGATAAAACCATGATGCGCACCCACCATACTCATTACCATAGGGATTGACATTAATGTATTAGAGCGAGATGCAAGAAAAGCAATTCTTTTACTTTTTGCTATCTCATCAGCTGAAGCCTCGACAATACCAAGAATTTTCTTCTGGTTTGGCCAAATGAGAACCCAAACATTAAATAACATAATGGTACCAAGCCAAGCACCTATTCCAATTGTTGTGGCATAAGAATCATTTGATCTCATTCCAAGTTCAAATGCATCTCCTAATCTTCCTGTCAATTGAAGATATCCAGCGCCAGTTAACCAAGTAAACAAAGCTCCCCAGCGAAACCACCAAAGTGCTCTTGGTACAACATATTTTGTTATACCTGCGCCTCCAGGCCCACCTTCGTCACTTAATGCTTCACCTAGGGCAGGTACTTGTACAAAGTTAAAGTAATACAAAAGTCCTATCCAGGTAATACCAGATAATACATGAGCCATGATCATACCTGATTGACTTGCAATCCCAATCAGATGCCGATCACCCGTTATTAGAATGAAAATTATTGCTAGAATAAAACCCGAGATTATTGTCCCGCGAACTGTATTTAAAGGATTCATATTTAGTTACCTACTTTTTATAAAGTTAATAATAATGGAAAAAGTAATGTTCATTATAGATAGTTTAATTTAATAAATGTTATTTTTTTGAGAGACAAATAGAAACCGGTTAAGTTACAATTATAAAATTATTAATTGTTAACACTGAGAGTAAAGAATTTGGACATCAATGATCGCATTAAAAACCAATTAAACAGTCATGAAGTCATGCTTTATATGAAAGGGACTCCGGATTTCCCGCAATGCGGTTTTTCTAGTCAAACTGTTTCTGCTCTTAAGATGATTGGTAAACCTTTTTCTTATGTGAATATATTTGAGGATCCAGAGATCAGAGAAGGATTAAAGTCATATTCAAATTGGCCTACATTTCCTCAGCTTTATGTCAAAGGCGACTTAATAGGTGGTTGTGATATTGTAATGGAGATGTATCAAAATGGTGAATTGGCAGAATTACTAAACGAAGAAGATTGATTTCTTTGGATTGTATTTTAGTCAAGTTTTTTGGTAAATTGGATTAAACCGGTTAACAACATCACAAAAAATATCTGCAGTTTTCTCGGCATCGTAGGCGGCACCATGGGCTTGCTCTGCATCCCAGTCAAAACCAGCAATCTCGACAGCTTTAGCTAAAACTGTATGACCGTATGTAACACCACATAAAGTTGCGGTATCAAAACAAGAGAAGGGATGAAAGGGGTTGCGTTTTAAGGCGCATCTTTTGGCTGCTTCATTAATGAAATTTAAATCAAATGAAGCATTGTGCCCGACTAAAATAGCTCTCTTACAAGATAACTCCTGCATGGCTTCACGTATTCGCTTAAAAATATCATTTAGTGCTTCTTTTTCTTCAATTGCTAATCTTAAAGGGTGATCTGGATCTATTTTGTTTACGGCCAGAGAAGCTGGTTCAAGATTCGCGCCTTGAAATGGCTTTACATGATGGCGAATGGTGGCACCACGTAATAATGTCCCATCATCTTGTGGATCAATCATTACAGCGGCCACTTCCAATAATGCATCTGTTTGATGATTGAAGCCTCCGGTTTCAACATCCACAATAACAGGCAGGTAGCCTCGAAATCTATTTGCTATGTGAAAGTTATGATTCATTTTCTATTAATTTATTGAGTGTAATAAATATATCTTATCAATCTTTTGAATTGAGAATATCTCTTTCAATAACTAAATTTAAAGTGAAACGAATGCCAAAACCTGTAATTTTAGTAGGTATATGTGCAAGTCCTCCTTTATTTGTAGCTGCACTTAAATCGATGTGTATCCATGGAATTAAAGGATCAACAAATTCATTAAGAAAGCAAGCCGCGAGTATATGATCACCACCACCACCAGGGGAACATTGTTTGATATCAGCAGTTTCACTTGCAAGTTCAGACATAAATTCTTCACCAATTGGAAACGGCCAGACTCTCTCACCGCTCTCTCTGCCACTCTTTTTAATAACTGGATGAAGATCTGGATAATTGGTAAATGCCCCACTATAACGAGTGGTTACTGCATTCATACAAGCCCCAGTTAATGTTGCATAATCGATCATAAAATCGGGTTTTTTCTCTGCAGCAAAAAATAAAGTATCAGCAAGAACCATTCTACCTTCCGCATCAGTATGAATCGTTTGAATGGTTTTACCATTAGCTGCTGTGACGACATCTTGTGATTTGTAAGCTTTAGGTCCGGTTCGATTTTCTGTTATTGCTAGCCAGCAATCTACTTCTATAGGGAGATTTAGTTTTGTTATTGTTAAAAGTGTTCCCAATGCGACCGCGCTTCCACCCATATCAATATGCATGTCAAGCATGCTGTTAAATGGCTTTAAATTACTTCCACCGGTGTCGAAGATTATCCCTTTTCCAATTAAGCTGAGAGTTTTTGTGGTTAATGTATCTTGAGGTTTAAACTGTAATCTTACAATGGCGGCACTATCATCTTCATTACCTTGCGCTACCGCTAGAAATGCACCTGCACCCATCGTTTTTAATTGCTCTGTTTTATAAACAGTTAATTCCCAATTAAGGTCTTTAGACAGATCATGCAATAGATCTATGTAATTAATTGCATTTAATTTATTTGCAGGTAAAGCAGTTAACCATCGTGCTAAATTATTTCCATGGGCTTCAGCAATTTCTCTATTTAATTTAATTTTTTTGGCCATGCCGATTAATTTAATACTTTTTATTTTTTCTTTTGCTGGTTTGGATTTGAATTCAGGCATGATGAATTTAGCGGCTAATGCTGCTGAAACCATATCTTTTGAAATAGTTTCTTGATTATTTGCATCAAATCCTAGAATCCATATGGCAATGCTTCCTGGTTTTTCATTGAGTGTTGCTTTAATCATTTTTCTGGCAAATGTTAAACGGTCATGAGTTTCTGAGTTAGTATCAATTTTTGCAATATGGAGAGCGGTTTGCTTCTTATTTTTTAATCTGGTTGATATAGCTGGAAGACCACCTGCAGAGCGTTTCGATATTAATACCTTTATAGTTTCTCCTTGAGGAATACTTTTCCAGATATTATTAGGAGTTTTTTTTGGCAAAATGATTAAAAGTTGATCGATTTTTTCAAACTCAATGCTTTTGGGTCTTTCAGTTTGCTGGATGATACGGATGTTATTCTTAAAATCGGTATACTGGAGTTCTGCCATTTTCTAATTACCTTAGATTCAGTTATTGATTACAAGACGTTTA
>JAPKEL010000034.1 GCA_028822065.1 Woeseiaceae bacterium
AGTTAATGGAACGGCACAATTTTTAGCATCTCCAGTAATAATTGAGACCACGCCATCTGGAAATCCCGCTTCTTTAATTAATTTCCCAAAATACAATAATGCACATGGAGCTACTTCGGATGCTTTGATAATAACAGAGCAGCCAGCAGCCAGTGCCGGAGCTAATTTTGTTGCAGTAAGAAACATCTGAGCATTCCAAGGAACTATCGCAGCCACCACACCGATCGGTTCACATGTGGTATAGACATGCATATCCTGCTTATCAATCGGTAACGTAGCGCCCTCTATCTTATCTGCTAAACCCGCATAATAACGGTAATAATCAGCAACATATTTAGTTTGAGTGGCCGTCTCAATAAGTAACTTTCCACTGTCTTGAGTTTCGATTTCGCCAAGAAAAGAGGCGTGCTCTTCGATTAAATCAGACAGTCTGAATAACAATTTGCCACGCATCGTTGGCAACATGTCTGCCCACTCCCCCTTTTCCACTGTTTTTCTAGCCATGGAGATTATTCGTTCCACATCTACATCATTGGCGGTGGCGAACGTTGCCCATACTTTTCCGGTATGTGGGTTAATGCTGCCTAAGATTTCTTGTTTTTCTCCCTCAACAAACCTGCCATTAATAAAAAGCGGATAATGAGGTATTTTTTCTTTAGTAGTCATATGTCATAACCTATTTATTAATGAAAAGCAGGCATAACCTCGTTAATAAATCTCTCTAAGGAGGCTTTCTTCATGTCAAAACTCATCCCTGAATCAATCCAGTAAGCAAACTCATCATAACCAAGAGCCTCGTATTTTTTCAAACGATCTATCACTTCCATTGAATTACCGATCGCCAGATTATTTTTCATGATAGCTGGAGAATACATTTCAAGTGCTTTGAGTTCATCGTCAGATAATTTTTTCATTAATGCCTGATCAACCGGTCTCTCATTCTTAAACCATGCACCAAAGTGGCTATAAAATTTACTGAATAATTCTGCAGCATGCTCTAACTCATCCTCCGTTTTGCTCACAAACGTATGCTGCAATAACATTATTTTTGACTGATATTGATTTTGACACTTAGTTTGAGCCGCACGAAAACGAGCAATTAAAACTTCGACCTCTTCGTAGTCCTGCCAGAGTGGCGTTACTTGAACATTACAATTATTTTCTACAGCAAATTCATGGCTATTTGGGTCCCTTGCAGCGATCCATATAGGTGGGCCAGATGATTGTATTGGTTTGGGTGTTGAGGTTGATTCTGGGAACTTATAGTACTCACCATCATGCGCATAATTACCATTCCAAAGACCTCGAATTGCCGGTATCATTTCTCTCAAACGAGCACCAGCCTCCCAAGCCTCCATACCTGGCATTAATCGTTCATATTCATAACTATAAGCCCCTCTTGCTATGCCCAACTCTAATCTTCCCGATGTAATTATATCCGTCATGGCTGACTCGCCAGCAAGTTTTATTGGATGCCAAAATGGAGCTATAATTGTTCCTGTACCCAATCGGACATGATTTAATTTTCCCGCTAAATCCGCGATATTAATAAAAGGATTAGGGGTTATAGTAAAATCCATACAATGATGCTCGCCCGTCCATATAGCTCGCATTCCACCTTGATCTGCCAGTTGGCATAGCCCTAAGAATTCGTCATACATATCAGTATATGATTGTTGCTGATTTGTGCGTTCCATATGTGCAAAGAGTGAAAATTTCATCGAGCTATCTCGCTATATTAATTTCTGATACCTAGAGCAAATGACCGTAATATTCCATTGACCTCTTTTGTATGTGACATTTGAGCCATATGACCCGCTCCTGGAATTATTTCCGACATTCCGAAAGGAGATATTTTCGCCATATCCCGACTCATTAATGGCGTTGAATTTGAGTCTAACGTACCTGTTATAAAGGCGATGGGCAAATTATTCATCATTAGTATTTTTTCTGACACCCCATTTTCAGCGGCAAAAATATTATAGGCATCGCTATAACCCTTGATATTAGTATCATGCAACCATTGTTTACAAATACCTGCTAACTCTAAATTACAGTCCGTTGGATTTTCACCAAACCATCGGCTGAGAGTATTAGAGATAATATTCTTGGAACCTTCTGTGGCAAGTTTTTTTGCGCGTAACTTAACGGAACTCATCGCTTCTTTAGTTCGTTGATGAATACAATTTAAAGCCACCACACCATCACAGCGGCTCTTATATAAATGAGCAAAACGAATCGCAATCAAAGCACCCAAAGAATGGCCAATGACAATACAAGTATCAGGAATAACTTCATCGACAAATAGTTTTATTTGTTGAGTATAGGAATCTATATTACTTGGTACTGGATTTAACTGACTGCTATCTCCGTGTCCTGGTAAATCAATGGCAAACACTGTGTGCTCTTTACTGAGTGATTGTATTTGAGGCTCCCAACTTTCTAATTTCAAACCCACGCCATGAATCATAAGAATAGCCGGCCCATTACCGGTTTTGTAATAGGCGATATTATTGGTAGTTTTAGACCGAGGCAGGGTTTTCCACATCATGGCCGAGGTCTTTTAAATCTTGATAACGGTCACCAATACGATGATGGGGACGGCCGCCAATAGAACCGCCCAAAACGACCACAATCTCATCCGCTCTAGGAGCATCTGCAATGGAAAATTGAATGGTCAAGTAATGGGAGCGTCGACCTGCATCATTTTTATCCATCAATGGAATCATAATAGGTGCATTGGCAGGGCCACGAGTATTCGTGAAGGATAAATAACTCTTTGCACCTACAGCCTCTCTGTAATAATTCCCAAATCGTAAAGTATGAATCAGGGCAGAGGCATGCTCAATTTCTCCATCCAGGCCTACTACAGCGGCTTTACCGTATGCTTCTATTTTTTCCCCTCCACCGGCTAACTCTGTGATTCTTCGAGTTAACTCTGCACCCAAAGGAGGGGCAATGGATAAAATTTCTGGTTTTAAATCATCCACGTATCTACCAGACCATGGATTTTTCACAACTGCCGCTACTGCGAACATCCTGAGGGGAGTGTTTGCTTCACAAAAACCCTCAATTAGTGTTTCTTCATCATGCACCACAATTTTTCTTATTTCTAATGACACTTAATACCTCAAGCTTTACTCTTATATTTATCTTTTTTTAATTAATCCGTATTAATGAAATTAATCTTATATCAATAATAATCTACATCCTACATAAATCACTAGAACTGCGGTTAATCGACGTAAAATAATTGGTTTAATTCTTTTGATACTTAGGTGCGAACCCATTTGTCCTCCGATAAAAACCGCAATTAGGAGCCAAGTATATTGCCTATCGAGCCACAAGATATCGAGATTATCGTATTTATTAAATTGCCCGATAAGGCCGGCGACAGAATTAACCAGAATGAAAATACTAGCAAAAGCAGCGATCTTTCTCGTCGGAAGTACTCGAGTTAAATGCAAAATTGGAGCAAAGAAAATCCCTCCACCAATGCCTACCAGACCAGCAAGAAAACCCAAACCAGCAGCAACCACTATGCTGATCACTTTACCTAAAGAGCTGTTTAATTTAACCGATGAAGAAATAATTTCTTGGTGCCTATGAAGCATCATTAAACCAGAAGCTAACAACGCCCAACCCAAAATCTCAATAAAGAGCGCTTCATCAAGAAATGTATTACCACCTAAAAAAGCAAATGGAATGGACACCAAAATAACCGGTAAGGTGAATGACCAGGGTATCAATTGATTTTGATGGTATCTCAGGCAATTACCACTCACTACTATCACATTACAGATCAAGGCAATAATAGGCACCAAATTGTAATCAACCTGACTTAAAATCAAAAGAGCATTGTAAGTTGAGCCCCCACCAAAACCGACGGATGCGTAAACTAAAGCAGTACCAAAAAATGCGAATACCAGTGAAATAATTATTTTCCTTAGATTTAGTAAGTAATTATTTTAGCAATCCAGTCTTTTTTTTGCTGATCAAAATTAAATAAATATTTATTTCATAATAAAACCACACAAAATTATAAACGTTAGATTTTTTTCCATTCTTGATTTTTATAGAATACTCTTCTTTATATGATAATGATTAAAAACAAGCATCGTATGATGCAAATGATCATTCTGATTTTAGCCAGCGAGTTGGTTTTCAGTTTACCTTTTCATTTAGCGCGTTTTTTTCGACCTGCCTTCCTAGACGTATTTAACTTAAGCAATACCAACTTAGGAGATATCTTTGCCGTCTATGGCTTAATGGCGATGATCTCCTATTTCCTGGGAGGCGTGATTGCAGATAAAGTGTCAGCGCGAAAATTAATGGCCGTCTCACTGTTACTAACTGCTTCTGGTGGTCTCTATATGAGTACTGTGCCGAGTTTACTTGGAATGACATTACTTTATGGTTATTGGGGTATCACCACGATATTTTTATTTTGGGCGGCGATGATCAAAGCCACAAAAGAATGGGGTGGAGACTACACTCAAGGCAAAGCATTTGGCTTACTAGAAGGAGGAAGAGGCTTACTGGCTTCGTTGTTATCCGCAATTGCAATTGTAATTTTTGCTAGTTTTTTGCCTACACAAATTAACCTGGCATCTGCAGCAGAAAGGTTAAATGGTTTTCGCTCAATCATTCTATTTTATTCTGCTTTAACTGGAATTGGTGCCATTCTAGTTTGGACATTTCTTCCTGATTCCCAAACAGATGCTAACAACAAAGAGTTCTCCATAAATTTTAAAAAACTGACTCAAGTCCTCTCGAACCGACTAGTTTGGTTGCATGCAGGCATTATAATTTGTGCTTATTCGACATACAAAGGCCTTGATAACATGGCTTTATATGCTTATGAAGTAATTGGTATGAATGAAGTCGATGCAGCTACATTATTTACGTATGCCTCTTTAACCAGACCCATTGCAGCCATATTTGCTGGAATACTTGCTGATCGAATCATTGCTAGTCGTGTTATTTTGCTGATGTTCTGCATGCTCATATGCTCTTTTAGTAGCTTTATATTTATAGATGGGTCAGCGCCATGGGTCACTGTTGTATTTATAAATATCTTTGTTACGTTTTTCGCGGTTTTTGCTATACGTGGAATTTATTTTGCACTTATTCACGAAATCAATACCCCAAGTCAAATTACGGGAACGACAATTGGTATCGTTTCATTCGTAGGGTTCACACCAGAAATATTTTTTGGCTCTATTTCAGGAAGAATCCTTGATGCCAATCCAGGATTAGTGGGCCATCAAAACTATTTCATATTTTTGACTATTATCGCATCAATCGGTATAGGTACTACATGGCTTCTCAGAAAAACCAATAAATAAATGATCAAAAATACAAGTAGACGAAATTTCCTTCGAGGCCTCAGCGCAATAAGCCCCCTATGCTATTTTTCTGCGCATGCGGCTTCAATTAACCCAAAAATAATCAAAACTCCCGATTATTTTAAAGCGCTTGGTGTTGAGTCTTTTATAAATGCAGTCGGACCATATTCATCTCTCGGTGGGGCAAAAATGTGGCCGGAAGTAATTGAGGCAATGGACTATGCCATAACGCACAAAGCAAAAATGGCCGATCTACATAATGCTACTGGTAAACGGATTGCCGAAATGCTTGGTGCAGAAGCAGCTATAGTGACCTCAGGTGCTACCGGGGCGATCATCCAAGGAACAGCGGGCTGTATGACGATGGGTGATAGTGATAAAAATGAAAGGTTACCCGACACAACTGGCATGAAAAATGAAGTAATAATTCTAAAAAACCAACGTTACCTTTACGACAGATCCATTCGTGCTCCTGGGGCGATTCTGGTAGAGATAAATAATCTGGAAGAACTCCCAAATGCAATTAACAAAAAAACCGCCATGCTCTTTTATCTGCTCAATCGACCGGATATTGAAAATATTGACATTGAGACATACATTACCATAGCCAAACATCATGAAATACCGATTATGTGTGATGCCGCTACTACAGTGCCACCGGTCAAAAGAATAGCAGCAACCATCAAACATGGTTTTGATTTAGTGTGTTATTCAGGAGGTAAGGGTCTACGTGGTCCCTATAGTGCCGGCTTATTGCTGGGCAGAAAAGATTTAGTTGAATATGCGAAACAACATGGCTCACCAAATCATCGCGCCTACGGAAGGAGCATGAAGGTTGCGCCTGAGGAATATCTAGGAATGATGATCGCTGTGGAAACCAGCTTAAAATATGATGAAAAGGCTGAATTTAATCGGCAACGCAAGACAGTAAAATTTATGCAAGCGCAACTGGCTATTATTCCTGGTATCACAATTACAATAAATCAACCTGATTTTGAGGCCAGTGAGCCTTACATAGAAATTCAATGGGACAAACGCTACCAAATTACGCCAAAAGAATTAAAAGAAAAATTACGCCATGGGGCTCCCTCAATTGAAATTAGGGCACTGTTTCTCTCGCAAGGAAATATTCATCTAACTGCCGTCATGCTAACTATGAGTGAGGCGCAAATCGTAGTACAAAGAATCAATACGATATTACAAAAGTCATTAATTGAGAGTTAATTGAAAAAATTATGAATTTTAGACGTACTTTACTAAAAAGTTTTGCTGGCATCTTGCCAATCACACTCATGGCAAAATCGAAATTAAATGCATCCCCCAATGTGATGGGAAAAATACAACTCAGCAATCGTGATTATTACAAAGAACTTAATATTACGCCTTTTATAAACGCAGCAGGGGCTTACTCGGTATTTGGTGGTGCCCGTATGAGAGAAGAGACCATTAATGCAATGCGCTATGCAGCAACCAGAAAAGTCAAAATAAATACATTACATGATGCTGTCGGGGAGAAAATTGCCAAACTAACCGGGGCTCAAGCCGCTATGGTGACCTCAGGTGCTACAGCTTCAATTGTTTTAGGGACGGCAGCTTGTATGACGGGTGCAGATGAGAAAAAAATGCAGCAACTACCAAATACAACCAATATAAAAGATGAAATTATTATTCAAAAAAAACATCGCTACACCTACGATAAAGCACTGACCGTTGCTGGTGGAAAATTAATCGAAGTGGAATCAGAAACAGACATTCATCAAGCCATCAACAAAAAAACCGCCATGATGTTTTTTCTTAAGCCGCCCATACAAGTCGATAATATTATTTCGGCAAAACGCTATCTCGAAATTGCCAATCAAATGAAGATTCCTTGTTTTTGTGATGCCGCAACAACAACACCACCAGCATCAAATGTAATTGCAGGTGTAAAAGAGAATTTTGATCTTATTTGCTATTCAGGAGGCAAGGGTTTGCGCGGTCCTTACAGTGCCGGATTATTATTGGGTAAAGCTAATCTGATCAGTTATGCAAGAAAGCATAGTGCTCCTAATGATCTTTCTATTGGGCGAGGCATGAAAGTTTCAACAGAGGAATACCTAGGTATGCTGATTGCATTAGAAACAGGCTTAACTATTTCAGAGCATGAAGACAACAATTATAAACGGGTTCGTTTTCAAAATATTATTCACCAAATCTCGCATATTAATGGTGTTAAAACTAAAATTTACAGATCTGAGTCCATTACCAATGAGCTTTATTTGGATCTGGATTGGGATACCAATATAATCAAACTTTCTAAACAATCTTTTATTGAAGCTTTGCGTGAAAGCACTCCCTCTGTTGAGGTAAGATTACTCCGCTTTTCGCAAGGAAGGATTCATCTGTCGGCCACTGTGATGAATGAGGGTGAAGATGTAATTGTTGGTCAAGTGATAAGAAAAGTACTTGAGCAATACTCTTAGATAAAAAAACTCTACATATTTCTTATTATGGTTTACCGTTTGATTTTCTCAACTCTATCTCTATAGGCATCTCTTAAAAAAACATACAATAAGATAAAGCCACTAGAGCCTAAGAAAATTGCACAAAAAATAGTGAAGATATCCCAACCGGTCATGATGCCTCACTTTTCAAAGGAGCTTCTTCGACTTTATTCCCAAAAATATTACCAATAAAAAATCCTAATAAACTAATGGGTAAACAAAAGAATAAAGCATATTCTTGCCATATTGAAAAAGCATAGTCGCCAATAGAGAAAGAAAAAATATAAGTACCCCAAACCTCATTATAATCTCCAATCTGAGACATACCTATATAGAATGTCAGAACACTGGCTAAACCAGCACCACAACTCAATAAACCTGCCAATGCCGTTTTGCGACCCTGATAAAATAGCGCCATAAGAACAGGGACAAAGACGGTCGATGTGATCACTGTTGTAACGAAAATCAATAACGCCATTATACGATCAAATTGGAAAGCCACTACATATCCCAATGTCCAAGCTATGACAATACCAATCTTTGTCGCCTTAACAAGCTGAGCATCTGTAGCATCTGGCTTTATTAATGGTCGATACATATCATAGGATATATTGGAACCTGCTACCAATGTATAGCCATCAATGGTCGACATTGCGGTGGCAAGGACGCCGGCTAAAAATATACCTGATAACCCAATCGGTAACGCATAGGTAACCGCAATTAGAAATGCATCATTTGGATGAACGTCGCTCGATAAAATTCCAGAAGTTACTGCCGCTAATGCCGCCATACCACCTGCAACAACCAACCAATCAAATGTGGTCCAGATCACCGTTGAGGTCAAAATAGCATTGCGTGCTTGTCGAGCGCTTCGAGCTGCAAAAATTCGCTGATACAATGAAGGATCGATCAGCACTGCTAAGCTAGAAGAAGCATATGCAATTAAAAGCCAAGGTGGCACAGTACCAAATAATTTAAAATGACCGGCTGGAACGTTTTCTTGAATCGCCACGAACCCGCCTACTTCATGGACTAAAAGAGGAACTCCGACAGCAACCGTGATGCACATAAGCGAAAATTGAATGGTGTCTGTAATGGCCACCGCTTTTAAACCACCAAGCAAAGTATATGCCAAAGCAATTCCGCCCAAAATAAAGGCGCCATAATGAGCGTCAACCCCAAAAACAAATTCGGATACTCGTCCTAATGCAAACAAACTGGTCGTTGGTAAACAATAAACCATGGAGCTGATCGCCCCAATTGAGGAAGTTTTTCTGCCGTAAGCTTTTTCAAGAATTTCAGGCAATGAAATAAAATTTGCAGAACGTAATTTATCGGCCATATAAAAGGCAATAAATAAATAAAAAACTAATGTTGATAATGCATAACCAAAAAATGCCATTAGTCCATCATTAAACGCCATTTCTGATGAGCCAAAGAGAATATCCAAGCCATAATAAGTGGATACCATGGTTGAAATTAACATAGGTGTAGTCATACCACGCCCAGCTAATATAAAATCCTCATAACTGGAATCTTTTTGGTATGAATAGATACCGATACTGACCAACATGACCAAGTAAAGGAAAATAATCAAATAATCTATATTTGCGACGTAATTACCCATACTAAAAATTATTCCTCAGACTACAGAGCTTATGTGTGCATAAGAGTCTCACAATATGCTATGTTATTGCCATTAATCAATGCCCACTTTAGTATATGAAACAATGATTAAATTAACTGCATATGTCCATTCCGTCCATACTGGATCAAATAACAATCTTGGTACCATTGAGGAAGAAGTTATTGAATTAGAATTCGACGGTATTGTAAATGATTCTCATCGTGGTTATACACGAGAAGCCTGGACTGGTGACAAACAAAAAAAGGGCACCATTAGGCGCAATGAAAGACAATGGTCAGCTGTATCAGTAGAGGAAATTAACGAAATTGAAAGCGCTATGAACCTAGAAAATGCAATTGATGCAAGTACGCTAGGTGCCAATCTCTGCCTATCAGGGATAGCTAATATGTCAGCTTTACCAAAAGGTTCTTTGTTGAAATTTTCATCAGGAGTAGCACTTCTAGTTGAGGAATACAATCCGCCTTGTTTAGAAATGGGTAAAAAATTAGCTGAACTGCATTCGGATCGATTCAATCAACCTATTGCAAATACCACTTTTTCTAAAGCTGCTAAATTAAAGCGAGGTATCGTCGGTGTGATAGAGGCCATAGGAAAAATACACAAAGGTGACGAAGTTACGATTATCGTATATCAGACGCCATCTTGGATTAAATCAGCCGATTAATCTATCTGAAGAGCTAGAAGATAATCTTGTCCTATTCTGCAATCAAAGTCATTAAGGAAGCGTTCACCGGTCATCGAGGCTGGAAACCGCTTTGGCGACGCCCAGAGCCCAAACCTGAATATGATATTATTGTTATTGGCGGTGGTGGTCACGGTCTAGCAACCGCTTATTATCTAGCCTCTGAATACAAAAATAAAAAAATTGCTATTCTAGAAAAAGGCTGGCTTGGCGGGGGCAATATTGGACGCAATACCACTATCTTTCGCTCCAATTATCTTTTGCATGATAATGAAAAATTCTATGAAATGTCTCTCAAGCTCTGGGAGAAATTTGAACAAGACTTGAATTACAATGCGATGATTTCTCAACGTGGTGTCATTAATTTATTTCACTCTGATGCGCAAAGAGACGCCTATGTCAGACGAGGCAATTCCATGTTAATAAATGGCGCCGATGCGATTCTCTTAAATGAAGACGATCTAAGAAAAAAATGCCCGTTTTTAAATTATGACAATGCACGCTTCCCTATTCAAGGTGGCTTATGGCAACCCCGTGGTGGGACTATTCGTCATGATGCTGTTGCCTGGGGTTACGCTCGAGCTGCTGACCAACTTGGCGTTGATATAATTGAAAACTGTGAGGTAACGGGTTTTGATATTCAAAATGGTAAATGCAACGCAGTAAGAACCAATCGTGGCACAATCAAAGCCAAAAAATTTGGGGTTGCTGTTGCTGGCTCCTCAAGTGCTGTCATGGCAAATGCCGGTCTTCAACTGCCAATTGAAAGTCATGTTTTACAAGCATTTGTCTCAGAAGGATTAAAACCTATTATTCCTGGTGTAATTACTTTTGGTGCAGGCCATTTTTATATCAGCCAATCAGACAAAGGTGGTCTGGTTTTTGGGGGTGATATTGACGGTTATAACAGCTATGCACAAAGAGGAAATATGACTGTGGTAGAAGATGTTTGTGAAGGTGGCATGGCAGTTATGCCAATGATTGGTAAAGCTAGATTATTACGTATGTGGGGTGGCGTAATGGATATGTCGATGGACGGTTCGCCTATTATAGATCGAACACCTATCAAGGGAATCTATTTTAATGGTGGCTGGTGTTATGGAGGCTTTAAAGCAACACCAGCTTCGGGTAAGTGCTTTGCCCATTTATTAGCTACCGATGAATCTCATCCCAATGCCAAGGCTTATCTTCTAAATCGCTTTGAAAAAGGCCAAATGATTGATGAAAAAGGTATGGGCGCACAACCCAATCTCCACTAGATAGTTATATTATGAAGATTAATCACCCCTTACTTGGTCCGAGAAATGAATCTGAATTTACGATTCTGGGTGATGCTAAATTACTGAACCGACCAAATATATTGGAGAGTAATCAAGCACAGGCATTTTATGAGTATCTCTATCTCAGAGATAACCCTATAGGCATGCATCGAGAGCTATGGTTCCATGAACAGGGCGATCGGTCTTGGTTAATTGTTACTAGGAACACCCTCACGCATGAAATAAGTAAGGTGGAACTTGCAGCAAATGTCGTGAACAAAGAAGGTCAAGCAAAGTGAGTCAAAAGAACCGCATTGATGGAGGTTTGATTGATCGACAATCCACTTTAAATTTTACATTTGATGATCATCATTATACTGGCTTTAAAGGTGATACATTGGCATCGGCACTGCTGGCAAATAACATTACTTTAGTTGGGCGATCATTTAAGTACCATAGACCTCGTGGAATACTTACTTCTGGATCCAGTGAACCTAATGCATTGGTTGAACTCATCAAAGGGAGTACAAAAGAGCCTAACTCCCGTGCAACAACAATTAAATTATTTGATGAATTAAAGGCCAAAAGTCAAAATTGTTGGCCGTCATTAAAATATGACGTTCAATCAATCAATGATTGTTTCGCTCCTTTCCTAACAGCGGGTTTTTACTACAAAACTTTTATGTGGCCAAAAAGCTTTTGGGAGAAAGTATACGAACCACTAATTCGAAGAGCTGCCGGCTTAGGAGAATTAGTATCCTTACCTGATCCAGATCATTATGACAGAGGTTATCGTCATTGTGATCTGTTGATAATAGGGGCCGGTGCAGCTGGCCTAATGGCTGGGCTGGTTGCAGGACGACAAGGTTTAAATATAATTATTGCTGAAGAAGATTTCCTTTTTGGCGGGCGCTTGCTTGGTGAAAATGAGGAAATAAACGGTATGCATTGCCATGATTGGATTGAAAATGTAGTTAACGAATTAAAAGCAATGCCACATGTTCGACTGATGGCAAAAACAGCTGTATTTGGAGTATTTGATCAACAAACCTATTATGCATTAGAGCGTTTCACCGACCAAATTGACACCATTGGTCCAAGACAGATAATCTGGGAAATAAATTCCAAACATGTAATTTTAGCCTCCGGAGCCACCGAAAGACATATAGCTTTCGGCAATAATGATCGCCCTGGTGTGATGCTAGCCAGTGCTATGCGTGACTATACAAATCGATTTGCCGTTCGTCCCGCTTCTCGAGTGGCCGTCTTCACTAACAATGACAGTGGCTGGCTCACAGCCAGAGATCTAGACAAAAAAGGAATTGAGGTGACTGCTATTATTGATGTTCGCAGTGAATATGAGCATCAAAAAATAGCGAAAAAATATCCTAATATTCCGGTATACAGCCAAGATCAAATAATAAAAGTTCATGGCTATAATAGAGTGAAAGCAATCACTTTATTAAACGGGGCAAAAATTCATGTAGATGGTATTGCTGTATCTGGTGGATGGAACCCATCCATTCATCTAACCTGTCAACATCGACAGCGACCTACCTGGAATGATGCTATTTCAGGCTTTGTTGCAAATGAGGCCTCGCTTCCCTCAGGAATGAAAGTTGCTGGAGCAGCAAAAGGCACTTATACAACAAAAATGGTATTACAGGATGGATTAAATCAAGCCAATATCGTGCTCTCTGAATTGGGTCATGCGAGTTCTAAGATGCATACTCCTTCGGCTAATGACGATACTTATCATGGAAAAACTTTTTGGTCTGTAAAAGAAACAAAACAACGGGCTTGGATTGACTTTCAAAATGATGTCACAACCAAAGATATTCGCTTAGCAGTGCAAGAGGGCTTTTATTCAGTTGAACATGTTAAACGTTATACAACACTAGGTATGGCCACCGATCAAGGCAAAACCTCTAGTGTAATAGGGATCGGTATCATTGCTGAGACTATGAATAAATCAATTCAAGAAACAGGTACCACCATCTTTAGGGCGCCTTATGTCCCAATTGCAATTGGTGCATTAGGTGGACCACATTCTGGAAAACACTTCAGACCCACACGTGAAACTCCAAGCCATCAGTTTGCTAGAGAAAATAATGCAAAATTCGTTGAAACAGGTGCCTGGTTAAGAAGCCAGTATTTTCCAGATAAAAACGAATCACACTGGCGGGAAAGCGTCAATCGCGAAGTATTGGGGACTCGAAATAATGTTGGAGTTACCGATGTCAGTACCTTAGGGAAAATCGATGTGCAAGGAAAAGATGCAGCAGCATTCCTTGATAAAGTTTACTGCAATACAATTTCAACGTTAAATATGCAGCGATGCCGTTATGGAATCATGCTTCGAGAAGACGGTATTGTGATGGATGATGGCACGGTCGCGCACATAGCTAATAATCATTTCATCGTCACAACAACCACTGCAAATGCCGTGCAAGTTTATCGCCATATGGAATTTTGCAGGCAATGTCTATGGCCCGAAATGGATGTAGCACTCATTTCAATCACTGAACAATGGGCCCAATATGCCATCGCCGGACCAAAATCACGTCATTTATTAGAAAAGATTATAGATAATGACCACGACATCTCAAATACCCATTTTCCTTATATGGCCTGCGATGAGATAAGTATTTGTAATGGTATTAGAGCGCGACTCTTTCGACTGTCCTTTTCCGGTGAAATGGCCTATGAATTAGCCGTTCCCGCCAGATATGGTGATGCATTAATTCGACATATTCACGAGATAGGTAAAACGTTCAATTTGACTCCATATGGCACTGAAGCGCTAGGAGTAATGAGAATTGAAAAAGGCCATGCCGCTGGTAATGAATTGAATGGACAAACAACCGCAGGCGACCTTGGTTTAGGAAAAATGGTCTCCAAAAAGAAAGATTCTATTGGCAATGTCTTATCTGAAAGAGAAGGTTTAACAGATCCTATGCGACTGGTATTGGTCGGAGTCATGCCTTGTGATTCAAAACACAAAATTACTTCTGGATCTCATATTTTCGCAAATAACTTGGCATGCATTCCTGATAATGATCTCGGGTATATTTCCTCAATGGCCTATTCGCCAATGCTGAATAGTTATATAGGTCTAGCTATGCTTAGAAATGGGACAGATCGCTTTGGAGAAAAATTAAGGGCGGTCAATTTATTACAAAACCAAGATATTGCCATTAAAATTACCTCGCCACATTTTTACGATCCTAAGGGGGAGCGATTACGTGGATAAAGAGAAATTAAATAATGCACTACCTATAGACCATTTAAATCTTCAGTGGCCGGAACTTTCCATCACACAGAGTAGTTTTAAAGAAGTTTGCTCTATCAATGCATCGTTAAATAAAGAATCAGAATTAAATGAACTTTTTAAAAAAGAATATAACGTCTCTCTACCTGCACCTGGAAAAATGATCAACTACTCAACAGGATCTGTATTTTGGGTTTCGCCTGCTCAGTGGTTTGTTACTTCAAATGAATGTAATCCTTATTTTGATCAACAACTAGCAAAAAAATTTAATGCTGCGTCGACTGTTACTCTGCAAACAGATGCTTGGATCTCAATAAAAATAGAAGGAAAAGCCAGTCTGGATGTTTTAGAAAGATTGGTTAAAATAGATTTAAATGACCATAATTTTCCAACTGGAAGTGCCACTAGAACGGGCTGCTCACATATGACGATCTTTTTGCAAAAACCATACCAAGAAGATTGTTTTCTAATTTTTGGTGCCCGCTCCTATGC
>JAPKEL010000001.1 GCA_028822065.1 Woeseiaceae bacterium
GGCCTGTTTTTGTATAGCACTTCTTTCTTGAATTATCTCCACTGGGATTATTTGGTTAGTGATTTTACCAGGCCCATCATGCTTACCTAGCCAACCATAAGCGAGTGCGAAAAATAAGCTTATTAGCAATGAGGATAGAGCAATTAAACTAAAAAGAATTTTCTTTATTGGTGAAGAGAGAGCCATGTTTATCCTTATTTTATTTTCTAATAATTTAGTTTGAATCTAAGGATCACTTATATAGAGCTTCAAAGCAATTGTGTTTTTTATTCAGATTAAAAATAATGTCTGCTTTTTTTGGCATTTTAAGTAAATTATCTTTTGTCCATCGCTCAAAGTGCTGCATGAAAAATGTTAAACTTTTTCCATGCATTAGATTGGTTTTATATTTTTTATTTTTACTAACAAGTTTCGATTCTTGTTTGGCTCGCCAGGTATTTAAAATCTCCATATTGGGTGGATTAAGGAAAAGTAAGGTATTAATTAGGCCGGATAGGTCTCGATAATTACCAGCTAATTGCTGATTCACATAGTTTCTCCATATACCTTCACTGTCCATGGATTGCTCCAGTTGATTTATAGATTCTTTGAGAAAATTGGGTTTTATCGGGGTATTACTCAAACACCACCCCTCAATAACAATTAAATCTATGGGTCCAGTCACTTGTCGCCATTCCGAGCTAGGTTCGCGATCGTCTTTCGCTTTATTAAATTGTGGAAGCATGATTTCTCTGCCCAGTGTAAGATTTTTGAGTCGATTAATGTAATCTAACAGCATGCTTATATCATGAGTTCCTGGAACGCCTCTCGTGATTAGTAAAGGATGTATAGTTTTGCTTAAGTGCACCCTTTCTTTCTTAGTGAAATAGAAGTCATCGAGCGATAGTACAGCAACCCCTCCATTTAAATGAGGCTGTATCGATGATTTTATAAAATCCGCCAGAGTTGATTTACCAGACCCTATTGGGCCATTTATTCCAAAAATATAAGGTGAGTAATTATTCACTCTTTCGCTTATCCAGGAAATTAAAGGAATGTAATAATTGAGGATCAGCTTTTCGAAATCTTCTGGTAATTGATGCTTTTGAATAAAATAATTGATCGATTTTTGTGAAATTAATTGAGAATAATCTGACTTATTTTTATTCATCATCTAATAAGCATTGGCTAATTCTAGTTCTTGAGTAAACCCAAAGTTTGCATGATCTTCTATTTTATCCACATACAAAAGGCCATCTAAGTGATCCAATTCATGCTGGACAACTCGTGCGTGGAAATCAGAGACCTCTCTTGTGATTTTTTTACCTAAAACATCATAACCTGAATATTGGATTTTTTTGAAGCGTGGTACCAAGCCACGCATTCCGGGAACACTAAGACAACCTTCCCATCCAGATTCAATTTCATTATCTAAAGAAGTGTATTGAGGATTGATTAATACTGTTAAAGGGATGGCAGGGCTTTGAGGGTACCTTGGATTTTGTTTAAATCCGAATATTATGACGCGCTTTAGAATACCAATTTGGATTGCAGCCAAACCGGCTCCATCATTTGCTACCATGGTATCTTTCATATCTTCAATTAATTGATATAGTTCGGGTGTATTGAAATTTTTAATAGGCTTAGCTATCTCACGTAAGATTGGATTACCCATTTTTAATAATTTTTTTTCAGTCATAAATTTTTACCAGTTTCCTCCAGAATAATACTGCTGAGATGAGTTTAAGATAATGAATATTCCAAATTAAGTTCAATAAGCATACAAGAATGTTAAATTAATTTATAAATTTATTTTTTCTGGAAACTTAGTATATGAATAATATTTTATATTGGTCTATTGCAGTCGCGGTTGGCGGCTTTCTTTTTGGTTTTGATACGGCGGTTATATCTGGAGCTGATCAACCTTTACAAGAATTATGGCGCTCCAGTGATCTGCTTCACGGAGCAATGGTTATGTCATCGGCCTTATGGGGAACTGTTCTAGGAGCACTCCTGGGGGGAATATTATGTGAGCGCTATGGGCGAAAGAATATTTTAATTACAGTGGCAATACTGTATCTGATATCTGCACTGGGTTCAGCGTTAGCGGGCGATCCATATTTCTTTGCTTTGATGAGACTATTAGGTGGATTTGGAGTTGGTTTGTCTTCCATTGTAGTACCGGCCTATATTGCTGAGATTGCTCCTGCTGATCGGAGAGGGGGATTGGTTGCTCTTTATCAATTTCAGATTGTTTTAGGAATCTTAGTGGCATTTTTGTCTAATTTTATCTTATCTGAATTCCTTGCTTTAAACTGGAGGTGGATGCTCGGCATTGAAATTTTACCTGCGATGATATTCTTAGCCATGGTGATGAAAGTCCCTGAAAGTCCTAGATGGCTTCTTTTAAGAAGAAATAATGAGGTCGAATGTAGTCGAATCTTACATATTATTGACCCCAAGACTGCTGCAGGAACTATTATGAATATCAAGAATTCGCAACACCAGTCTAATCAGGATCATCTATTTTCAAAGCTATATGCGACTCCAATCGCTTTAGCTTTTTTCATAGCTCTATTCAATCAACTCTCGGGGATAAATTTTATTATTTATTTTGCTCCACGCGTTTTTTCTTTAGCAGGTTTGAGTGATTCGATTGCTTTGTTATCATCGGCAGGAGTGGGAATGGTTAATCTGGTATTTACATTATTTGGTTTGTTATTGATCGATCGCTTTGGTCGAAGACTCTTGATGATAATAGGTTCTTTGGGCTATATTTTTTCATTAACGACTATTTCAATGGCTTTTTATACTGGTGTTGATGGATTGATTGTGGTGTTTCTTGTATTTTTTTTTATTGGCTCACATGCCATTGGTCAGGGCGCTGTTATTTGGGTGTTTTTCGCAGAAATATTTCCGAATAATGTTCGCACCAAAGGTCAATCACTAGGCAGTGGAGTACATTGGGTCTTGGCTGCGTTAATTGCTTTGCTTATGCCTTATTTTCTGGGTCAATATGAAGCTTATGTAATATTTGGATTTTTTGCCATTATGATGTTATTGCAATTAATCTTCGTTATTTTTTATATGCCAGAGACCAGAAATAAAACTCTAGAAGCTCTATCTGAGAAATACAAATAAACCAAATTTGGTAATTATAATTTTATTTGGATGCAATTCTTGTTTTCAGATCTTAACAAAACTTACATAGACACTTGTGCGAAGATAAATGTAGACTCATAGAGGATAATGATGAATAACTAATGGAGTTTATGAAAATGAGTTTTGCAAAAAATACTAAATTATTAATTGTATTATTGATGGGTAGTTTTTTAATGGCTTGCTCTCAATCGACAAATACTAATGTACCTAGCTTTGGCAATATCAGTTTTGTAAATTCAGGCTCTCCTGAAGCTCAAGCCGCCTTTTTGTCGGGTGTTAAGGCGTTGCACAGCTTTCAGTTTGATGGAGCGCGTATCGCTTTTGAGGAAGCGCAATCAATAGACCCATCATTTGCGATGGCTTATTGGGGGCAAGCGATGAGTGATAATCATCCTCTTTGGGCTCAGCAAGATAAGAAAGCCGCTGCAAAAGCTTTAAATCGATTGGCGCCAACCTTTGAGCAGCGTTTAGCGAAATCAGGTAGTGAGAAAGAACAGGCATACATGACTGCGATAGAAGCTCTGTATTTCTCTTCCGATGATAAACTTGAAAGAGATTTTGCATACTCATCTGCGTTGGCTCGGATGCATGAGAAATGGCCTACTGATCATGAAATTTCAATTTTTTATGCACTTTCATTATTGGGAACAATGCGACCTGGTGATGACGGTTATCGACGTCAAGCACTAGCCGCATCAATTGCTATGTCTGTTTTCAAAGAAAACGAAAATCATCCTGGTGCTGCGCATTTTACAATCCATTCCTTAGATGATCCTGAGCACGCAATTCTTGCACTGCCTGCAGCCACGGTATATGCAAATATTGCACCATCGTCAGCACATGCATTGCATATGCCATCGCATATCTTCCTACAATTGGGAATGTGGAATCGTGTGGTGAATTCAAATATCGAAGCTTATGCGGCTGCTGTCAGTAATAATAAGATGTTAGGCTTGAAAGAAGGCAGAGAGGATTTCCATACGCTTTCTTGGTTAGCTTATGCCAATTTAATGCTTGGTCATTTTGACCGAGCTGAAGAGAATGTAGCAATGGCCCTTGCAGCTGTTGAAAGGAATCCAGATGATGCCCGTATTTACTATGGTTACCTGAATATGCGAGCTCGACATGTAATTGAAACTGGTGATTGTGGTGAGACTGAACTTAAAAATGCTGACTCAAATGAAGGTCAGCATATAGCTTGGGTCACAGCTGTAGGTATGTGTGCAGCAAAAGATCTTGATATAAACACAGCCACAGCTGCATTAAATCGTTTGTCTATGATGCGTGAGAAAACTGAACTTTCAGGCAAAACCTATAACGCACTACAAATTCAAGTTTATGAAAAAGAATTAGGGGCGTTAATCAAAGCAATGCAAGGTGAATTTGATGGGGCTGTGGCTCTAGCAAAAGAAGCTTCCATAATTGAGTTGGAGAATATGTCAGCACCTTCTGGCCCGCCGGTTCCAATGAAACCAGCTGCAGAGATGTATGGAGAAATACTTGCAGCTGCTGGTCGATATGATGAGGCTGTTTATGCTTATAAAACGTCCTTAAATTGGGTTCCTAACAGAACCCCTTCAATTTTAGGTCTTTCCTTAGTTGCCACCAAAAGTGGTAATGTAGAATTGGCTGAAGAGATGCAAACAAAACTTCAATCAACACCGGGTATGAATTCAGATCGGTTTAGCGCTTCACTTTAAAATAAAAAAATGAGGCAATCAGTGAAATTTTTTAATGGGTAATTACAATAAAAGATTCTTCTAAAAATAAAAATTCAAAAAAAGGGGTTACCCGGCGAGTATTTCTTGGCACCTCAGCTAGTGCTGCGGCATTAATTGGGAGTACCTCCAATGCCAATTCACAAACTACTGCAAAAAAGAACCCAGTTGTTAGTGTCCCAGCACCTTCCGAATCTCAATTAGATCGAGATGTTGGAACTCTAAAACCACCAGTCTCAATCGAGAGGGCAGCGCAGCGTCCCGGATCTGATTTGATGGTACAGGTATTAAAAGATCTCAATATTGAATTTATTGCAGCAAATCCCGCTTCAAGCTTCGAAGGCTTGCAAGAATCAATCGTAAATTATGGGAAAGCACCAAATACAATGCCTGAGCTCATCACTGCGCTTCATGAGGAGTCAGCCGTTGATATGGCACATGGTTACGCTAAGTGCGAAGGCGCGCCCATGGCGGTAATGCTGCATGGAACAGTTGGCTTGCAGCACGCCTCCATGGCTATTTATCAAGCATACCATGACAAAACTCCAATTATTATTATCGTTGGTAGGGATGATAAATTTTTTCGTCAAGAGCAAACTGCTAATGATATTGCTGGCCTCACTAGGGCATTTACGAAATGGGATGCTCAGCCAAAATCACTCAGAGATTCACTTGCCGCAATTCAACGTGCTTATAAAGAAGCTATAACCCCACCAATGGGTCCAACTGTAATTGTAATTGATACAGAGTTTCAGAAAGAAGAGGCGGGTGAACTTAAAATACCAACTTACACTCCTCCTGTTTTTGAAACTATAAATAAAAAACAAGCAAAACAAATAGCAGAGGACCTTTTAGAGGCAAATAATCCAAGAATACAGGTGGGAAAACTAAGGACACCAGAAGGGATTATTGATGCGATTGAATTAGCGGAATTATCTGGGTGTTCTGTAAGGACAGCTGCCGCCAATTTATCAATGAGCTTTCCGGAACGACACCCGCAAACTGGTAATGGTCATGACACGAATTATGATTATGTGTTGGGACTGGAATCAGATGGGTCGGATGTTTCAATTCAAGGGCCGAACTTATTATCAAATGCTGAAAACAGAGACCTTGCAGATATTGGTTTTGGCTTTATCAGAGATCCAGTTATTCCTCCAAGACGCGATCTTTCTGGAAGAAATGATATTACAGCAGATGCTCAAGCCAGCATCCCTATGATCATAGAGCAATATAAACGACTTCAAACTAAAGAAGCGCTCGAAATTGTATCAGTAAGAGCCATGCAACATGCAACTACGAATACTGAAAATTACCAGAAAGAACTAAAGAATACACTTGAGAAAAAAAGAAAAGGATGGAGCTCAAGCCCGGTAAGTCTTGCAAGATTGTATTCAGAATTATGGCCTCTGATTAGAGAGCTTGATTGGTGTCTTTCTTCACCTACTGTATTTTCCAGCCGCCATCACGTTGGCCTCTGGGATCATAATAAACCCTATAGTTATCTAGGTATGCATGGGGCTGGCGGTATTGGATATTGTATTGGTGCATCTGCAGGGGCAGGACTTGCCGCAAAAGACCGAGACCGAATAGTGATCAATATTCAATGTGATGGAGATTTGAATTATACGCCAGGGTCTTTATGGACGGCGGCACATCACAAATTGCCTTTATTAACAATCATGCACAATAATCGAGGCTATCATCAAGAGGTAATGTACCTTCATTATATGGCTGGGGTACGAGGCAGAGGAAGCGATCGGATGCATATTGGCACTACGTTGAGGGAGCCGTTTATTGATTATGCTAAACTTGCTGAAGCATATGGCGTTCAAAGTGAAGGACCTATTGAGGACCCGGAGAAACTTGCCGCTGCCTATAAAAGAGGCATCAAGACAGTGTTATCTGGCGAGCCTTATCTTATTGATGTTATTACTGAGCCAAGATGAATAAACTGATCTCATATATACTTTTATTGGCTTTATTTTTATATGGTCCCATCATTAATTCAGCCGCTAATAATCAGAGCGGTGCTTCTCTTTATTTGGATCATGGTTGTTACGCTTGTCATGGCTATAATGGTACAGGCAGATACCCAATTGCCAATAATGTGAGTGGTATTATGTCCAGTGAGGCACTGTTTATTATGTTTTTGCGTTTGCGAGCAGACCTTAATCCTCTGACTCCAGCAAACAGCATGCCAAATTACAGCGAAGCTGTAATTAATGACAAACAAGCCCAAGATTTGTATGCTTACATAAACACTCTGACAGATAACCCGCCTCAAATTGAAAACATACCCACCCTTAAAGATATACTTGATAACGCTACTAGGAAAAACGAATATGAATAAGCTCACCCGAAGTATTAAATTATTTACCTTCTCTCTTCTCTTGATATTTACTCAGCAAGGGCTAATGGCACATCATTCAGCAATCGCGTTTGATAAAACAAAATCAATCACGGTCTCGGGTAAAATTATTCGCTCTGTGTGGCGTAATCCGCATATGGCGATTAACATAGAAGTTCCTGGAAATACAGATAGCTCAGTGCTTTGGAAGATTGAAGGTCCTGGAACTACAATTCTTGCTGGTAAGGGCTTTAATAAGAAAATGCTTATGGATGCAACTAAATCCAGTGAAAATATCACGGTAGTAATGCATCCGCTTCGATCTGGAAAGCCCGGTGGTTTATTGCAAAGAATTACCCTTGCCAGTGGAGATTCCTATCAAGTTGGAGAAGAGTATCAAGATTCAGCTGCAGGGGAACAAGAACGAATAATCCCCTCTCTCGTGGAATGGACGCCTCCGCCAAAAGGGGAAACATGGCAGGAGCGAGAATCAAAAACTCGGCCAAAAATATTACCTTTAGTCGGTAGTGATGCAAGACAAACAGGATTAGGTGCATTGGATCCTGCAAATCTAAATAAAAAAAGATCTCCAGCACCATTTGATTTAACAGGTATATGGTCTTTTAGAGGGGAAGATAGGGGCGATCAAAATTATACGTCTATGTACGGCTCTTATGAATTTAAACCTCATCCTAAATTTACAAAAAAAGGACAAGCAACATTGGATGAATATCACAGTTATGCTCGTGCTGGTAAGCGATATTATGAACCAACGGCGAGATGTTATCCTGCTGGAATGCCACGCGTGATGACTCGTTATGGCGCATTGATGATGCTTCAACACCCAACAGCAATTTTTATGGTATCAAGATTAAATAATGAATACAGGGCAATTTGGCTAGATGGTAGGGTTCGTGAACCAATTGAGAGTAGGGATAATAATTGGAATGGTGAGTCTATCGGGCACTGGGAAGGCGATACATTGGTAGTGGAAACACTTGGCTTTACCGATGAAAATCACTTAATTCAACAAGGAATTTTTACTGGCGATCAGTTGAAAATTATCGAGCACATTACGATGCTTAACGATGGCAACACCTTAAAAATAGATTTTACCATGACCGATCCTGAGCATTGGGAAGGAGAATGGAAACATACTAAATTTCGTGATCGAACATTACGTGCAGACATTAGAGAGGCTAATTGTTTTGCCGCTGATAATGAGCTTCTGCCAGGCATGTAATAATCACAAGGTAAATTATGAAAATAATAAAACAGTTATCATGCCAAGTTTTGCTATCAAGCATCCTTATATTCAGCAGCAATGCTGCTCAATCTCATCACTCTCATGCTAACTTAAATCGCGATGACATAAGAACCTATAGCGGCATAGTGGTGAGGTACAGTTGGACTATGCCACATGTATTTCTTAAGGTTCAAGCACCTGATAAGACCGGTAAAGTAGTTGAATATAGTATAGAGATGCAACACCCACCTGCAATGGCAAAACGAGGTTGGGAAAAGAGAAGCTTTGTTAAAGGCGATTCAATTACCTGGGAAGGCCCACATGATTATAATGAATCGAGGCATTACACAGGATTGAATTGGGCTGAGCGGCAAGATGGCTCGAGATTATCAATGACCGAAAAAGAAGATGGAATTATTGTTCCCTCAACAGACTTTTCGGGTTTATGGAAAAGATCAGATTTTGATCCAAAAACAGGAAAAGCAAAATTTAACCCGCACTATAAGCCACCAATAAATTGGCCACTGACTGAGCTTGGCCAAGAATTGGTAGATAATTTTCATGAAGATCAAAATCCCATGGTTAATTGTGGTAATCCGGGCCCCCCAAAAGCAATGATTGTCCCTTACCCAGTTATGATCACTAGACCTAATGATAAGACCATTATATTTGAAAGGGAGTTAATGTCTGATGTAAGGGTGATTAATTTAGATCACTCTGTGAAGAGAGGAACTCCATCTAAGCTTGGGCATTCTCTTGGTTGGTTTGACGATGAGAGTTTAATCGTCTTAACGGATAATTTTATCGATGATCCTTGGGGTTCTCATACTGGCATAAATTCAAGTAATCAAAAGCAGTTAACTGAAAAATTCACCTTATCTGGCAATGGTACTTATTTGATTGCAGAGATTACGATTGATGATCCAGTGTATTTGACAGAAGCGCATACTTTTTTCCATCGGTGGAAGAAAATTGCTGACCGGGACGTAATACAAGCACCATGTACAATGGAGAGTGCAAAACTATATTTACAAGGAGGTTAAAAAATAAAAAGGTTTACTTAACCTGCATTGAAGCAACCAGACAGCCGCAAGCAAATTCAGGTATTGGTTCATAAAAATATACATCGCCCTTACCGCCAGCAGCTCCAGCAATAGCGATCGATGTCCTGATTTCAAATGCACCTTGGCCAGCAGATGTTAAAATTTCATTATCTTTATAGGCTGTCATAGCGGTACGATTATTTTCTTGCCAGTAACCTAGAAACTCCCTATCCCAAACCTCATTTATTTTCCCGCTATCTGGTGTACAAGGCCAATGGGACGTACCGCCCGTTCCAATTATTGCTATTCTTTCTGGTACATTATCAAAAGCCTTTCTCAGTGCCCTGCCAAACTCATAACTTCTTGATAAGGGTGTGAAGGGAGGCGATTGGCAATTTATATTTGATGGTATGACCGGAATATCATAATCGGGCGTAAGGTGATGCAAAGGTACCATCATCCCGTGATCAAATTTCCATTCTTCGACATATGACACGTCGATATCATGCAAAAGTAATGAAATGAGTTTTTTTGATAAATCCAGGTCACCTGGAATATTAACTCTATCAATACCAAGCCACTCAGGATCCTCGATAGGCCCTTCATAATGATTCGCCATTCCAACCGCATAGGTAGGCATATTGTTGTTGAAAAAATTTGCATAGTGCTCAGCTGAAATTAGAAAAATAGCATCTGGGCGTGACGTTTTAATTTCATCTCTCAAGCGATCAAATTGACTTAGTAATGAGGCAAGATCCTTTTGATTCGCTATTTCTGGGCGACTTGTAATGCCAGGTGCGTGGCAACATATACCCGCATATACCATACTCATAAGTTTAGCTTCTTCTTGATTGCAATCAGTATGATGAGATTTTTATTTATCAGTAATATTTTGAGCATTGATACCTTCCTTAATGAAAACTTTTTTTGTCGCTTCACGAGCTTCTATTCGTTTTCTGTGTGCCATCCAATTTGGCATATCAGCAACATGCTCAATAATATCATCTCGTTGACTCCAGATATGAAATACCAATAGATAGGGATCGCAGATGCTATAAGCATCGCCTAATGCCCATTGTTTCCCTGTCAGGCGTCGCTCTATTTCTAAAAGCGTTTTTTTAAGATTTGGGATACCTGTTTTTCTTAGTTCAGCGTGCAAGTCTTCACGATCTAGTAATAAATTTGGTCTAAATAGAGGCCGAAATGCAATGTGAACCGTGCTGGATAAGAAATTCAACCACTCATGCGCACGCGCTCTGGCAAGGGGATTTTTTTTTGGAATTAAATCCACAGAAGACAAGTCTGCAATATAAGATAAAATAGCATGTGTTTCAGTGAGAATTTCTCCGTTGATTGAAAGTATTGGTATTTTCCCCCAAGGATTTAATGCTTGATATGCAGCAGTTTTATGTTCATTCATTCTGATCTTAGTTGAGATCGAGTTATAAGCTAATCCAGACTCTTCGAGTGCAATATGACAAGCCAGTGAACAAGCCCTTGGACTAAAAAAGAGGTTTAATTTATCCACATTATTTCTCCATGCATTAGAAGTAATTAATAATTTTATGTTCGACTCATCATAGCGTTATTTTTTTAATTGTAAGTTAAAATAATTCATTTTTGATCAATTGAACACATACCGTTAATATTTATTATTAAATAAACGGAATTAAATATGGAAATAAAAAAATTTATTCTTTTTTTACCGACTCATTTCTTGGTGAAATGCCTTGCGATATTCATATGCAGTGCTGCTATAGCCCAAGAAATAAAAATACTTCCTGATTGGAGTGGTATTTGGGAGCGCTATGAAGGTAATGGAGGTATGTTTGATATTGCAACGACGCAACCTCCAGATGGTCGAGCAGGAAATCCAGGTGTTAGGCAATTCCCACCATTGACCGAGCTTTGGGAACAAAAATATATACAAAATCTAGAGTTGGTTGCGCTTGATAGATTGCCTGATCCAATATCAATTTGTGGAACGCCTGCTGGATATCCAAGATTACTGGCTTTACCAGATGTTTATGAGTTTATAGTTAGAGAAGAAAAAACATGGATTATCACAGAAAATGGTCCCAATATTATGAGAATTTATACTGACGGAAGAACCCTCCCAGAAATAAATGAGCGATGGCCAACATACACAGGTGAATCTGCAGGTGCTTGGGATCAAGGAGTTTTAGTTTTCACCACAGTCAGTATGATTGGTGAAAAAAATACCGTTCTTGATCGCAGCGGCCTGACTCTTAGTGATCAAGCTGAAATTTCTACTCGTTTGTTTCAGAATGAAGAGGGATTATTACGCGCAGAACTATCCATCATTGATCCTATTGCATTGACTGAACCTTGGAGAGTCATTCGCCATTTCAGAAAATTACCACCGGGCACAAGAATATTTGATTATGCTTGTGCTGAAAATAATCGTAATCCAGTGACTAGCTCAGGAAAGACATTAACACTTGGGCCTGATGGCAATCCTATTGATGTAAATTTTGATTAAGAGGCGACTATTATGAGTTGTAATTCACCTTCCATAAGAAACACTGTATTAGTTTATCTATTATTAAGTTACTTTCAATTCGCTGTTGCCCATCATTCTAGTGCGATGTTTGATAAAACTGACATTCGCACATTAAATGCAACAGTTAAGGAGTTTCAATGGGCTAACCCACATGTCTGGATTCAGATATACATTTTAAATTCCGATCAAGAGCGAGAAGAATGGAGTATTGAGGGTATCGGGATCAATACTTTATTCAGAAGAGGGTGGCGACCAAATTCTTTTGTTGCTGGAGATTCAATTCAAATTAGTTTTAATCCAATGTTAGATGGGACAAATGCAGGAGCATTTATTGGTGCTAAATTTGAAGATGGAAAAATACTGGGAAAGTGGAGCATGTTAAAAACGAAGGATTAATTTAGACGGTTGTCTTTTTCTCTATGCTGATCAACGAGTGTATTTATCTCTTCAAATAAGGCTTTTCTTAAACGCAGGATTCCAAAAATTTCGACGATGACAAAAAAAGGTGCGGCTAGATTTGCTTGAATCGGATGCTTGATTAAAACAGGCATTGATTTCTCAATGGCATGACCCACGAATTGTAATGCGTATCCTCCAAAGAACGCCAATGCTGCGATACTTAATGCCGATGGGTGCACGCTCAATAATATTGCGTACTCTGCGATGATCAGTCCCATTATCAAGAAGACGACAGAGAATGCCGTATCCAATGTCAGATAGAATAGAAATAACCCCACGGTGATGATGTGCGCGGCAGTAATGGTATAACCCAAAATATCAAAGTTGATCCAACTGAGCGGTATATTGATACCGAGCATAATTGTAGGAATTCCGATTAAATGAAAGAGGATATTAATGTTATTTTGATGCGCCGATGCATAATTAACCAGCATATCCATGAATTTATTTTTTTCAGTCAATATTATTCCAGATCATGTTTGATATTCTATTAATTTAGCATGACAAAGGAAAAAAATCTTGATTGCCAATTAATTTTTCTCGCCGCGGTTCTTAAATGCGGATAAAGTACGCTCTCTGGATAACTTAAGATCAACAATTGGCAATGGGTAGTCTTTGTCTAAAGTAATACCTGCCTTTAGTAAAATATCTTCAGGTGCCTCCCAAGGCTTATGAATAAATTTTATTGGTATCTCAGATATTTCAGGGATATATTCTCGGATATAATGCTCCATTCGTTCCTTGGTTGCTGAGACGCAATGAAGTAATGATTGAAATAAATTGGAGTAATTAGGAGCCGAATCGGTAGCGTAATTTTAGGATGATTTGATCACTCATCGGGTTATCCATAGTGTCTTCATATAATTCATTAAATGAGGTAAGCATATTCCTGCTTGAACCTGTTTTAGTAACGACAATAAAAAGATCTGAAAGAGGAGCTATTTGCCAACGATAACGAAATTGGATATTCAATTGAGAAATACTAAAATTGTCAGAATCACCGGTTGGTTTAGTTGTTTCTACTAAATTATAACTGTCATTATTGATGAGATAGAATTTATCTTCATGAGCTTGAATTCCTACCCACTGAAGATTGAGACTGAGTTGTTGTTTCGCAGTGACAAAGTAATTTATCTTGAATTCAGGCTGCCATTTTTGAGCATGAAAGGTTGTAAAATTCTTATCTTCTTGATGCAATAACCAGCCGCTTGCATCTACATATTGTATTTCTGCATCGATACTTAAGTTGCTTTTTAGGTACCATAATAATTCTAATTTAGAGGTCAATTTCTCACCATATAAACTTTCATCTTGATAAGTTATTTTGCCTGTAACTGAAATCTTTTTTGACTTATTTGTTGAATACTCAAATTCAAATCGATTGCGTTGTTTAATTTTATAGGTTCCATTACCAAAACTATTCCTATCTTCGTAACGTGCTGGAAAATAGGCAAAACCAGTCTTAATTCCATGTAAGTTATTCATTAGCAACTCAATTCCAGAACCGAAGCCCCCAGTGATTTGCTCACCATGAAGGTTTTCTCCATATCTTAACCAATTTCTGATGATTCTATTTTTAAATTTCCCTGTATTTGAGTTAATGAAATTATTATTATATTGAAGATCGCGAATGTTACTTCTTTGATTGAAGCCAAAATCATTGACTTGAAGGTGTTTATCGAAAACTGTGAGTTTTAAATCGTGTTTTTGCCCTCGTTTTGGCGTGAATGAGATATCTGTATACCCGCCATTTCCAGTACCTTCATTCGCCGTATTAGTATTGATGTATTGACCATCAAACTTCCACGCGCCAGATCCTGATAAGTAATGGAAGTCCATTGCATGCACGATCGAGTCACTGATCGGCTTAGTTACTATGGTTGATAACAAACCAAGACTCTTGACGTCTGCTTGGTCACTGTCTTCATAAAGTAAGCGCACTGCCCCGAAATCTCGTCCAATTTGATTATATATATTATTGTCATCCGCTCGAAAATTAGTATTTTCTTCAAAGGCAGCCAGGACGCCATAACGCAGTTTTTTGTATTGACCTGTGGTTTTAATCGCACCGATTAGATTGGCTTTTGTGGTTTTCTGATCTCGAGTTGAAATACTCACATTTTCAGGTAATGTTGGCAGTGATGGCTTACTGCCTATACGCCGCGTATTGATGACAGTAAAACGGTTTCGACCACCATAGTGACTTGACCTAGGTGTAGCGCTAAAGATCTCATTGCCTTCTTGAAAAAACAATCTTTTCTCAGGAAAAAATGTCTCGTTTGCTGTTAAGTTGACAACTACATTATCTGACTCCACGGCACCAAAATCAGGCTTTATCGTGGCTGTAATTTGGGCATTCGTTGAAGGCCGCCAAAAGAAATCAGCACCAGCTTGATAGTCTGTTTCATTATCAATACGGTCGCGAGTAACTGACATGTAAGGGAAAACACTCCATTGTTGCTTGAGATTGACGTTATTCATTCTTGTGGGTTGGAAAAGGCTCAAAAATTGAGGCATTGAGTCTGGGAGTGTCGGCCAAGACCACTCTTCATTAAGATGAGCCACGTGGCGGTGAGTTACAATATTAATAATTCGATCATCGGTTTCTTTTGGCATTGCCATCTGTGACCAAGGGATATAGAACTCAGCAGACCAACCGTTCTCTGTTTCAGCTGTGGCTCCATACCAAGCACCGTCCCAATCCATGCTGTACCTTCTTTCTGGAAGTAAAGTTCCATCCCCTTCTGAATCACCCAAAGACAAAGCCATCCAATACGCATATTTTGCTTCACCGGAGGTGTCTAAACTGATTGATACTTTGTCTGATTGAGTTCTCCAGTCATCTCTATTGGTGAAGCGTTTTACTAGCGTATTTTTCGGTTGCTCCATGTCTATGGAAAAATACAATCCATCAACTGTATAAAAAAAACGAACAACACTTTTATAGATAGGATCTTCAAACGTGTCTGGTTGCGATACTTTCATTCGTTCAAAGGGAGTAATATCCCGCCAGGCGACTTCATCAATCTTGCCATCAATTTTTATTTCAATATTGATATCTCGTTGTTGAACATCAATAATTTCGCTTTTATTGAGAGAGAGTTTGATTGATTCAGAGCTATCCTGAGCGAATACAAGAGTGGGATTTATTGCGATTAAGCAAAGTGCAAGTAGGCCCTTCAGCCGATTAAGTTTGTCATAGAACATGGCGGGGATTATATAGTGTATGGACTAGGAACCAAACCTATAACGTACTTTTAAAATGATTTGATCACTTAATGGGTTGTCCATGGTGTCCTCTAAAAGGTCATTAAAGGCAGTTAGGCTATTTTTACTCGATCCTGATTTGGTTGCTACCAAATAGATATCTGATAATGGCGCTATTTGCCAGCGATATCGTAATTGAATACTTAGGTCAGATATACTGAAATTATCCGATTCTTCATCTGCTTTTTTTACTTCATTTAAGTTATAACTATCGGATTTAAGAAGATAGAATTTGTTTTCATTTGCTTGGATACCAACCCATTGTAGGTTAATACTGAATTGTTGTTTTGCAGTAATAAAATAATTAAATTTAAATTCCTGCTCCCATTTCTGATGGTAAAATGAAGTAAAGTTCTTATCTTCTTGATGAAGTAACCAGCCACCACTGCCATGGACATATTTTGACTTTAATTCAAAGCTTATGTTGCTTTTTGGGTACCATGTGAATTCAAACTCACCTTCACGTTTTTTACCGTACATATCTTCTTCTTGATAAGTAAAGGTAGTGCCGTAAGCTATTTTCTTGGCTGAATTGGTGCGCAGCTCGAGCCTTAGTCTAGTTCGCCCTGGCATTTTATAGGTCCCATTACCAAAGCTATTTCTATCTTCAAAGCGATTTGGCCAATGCGCAAAGGATCCTTTGATTTTTTTTAAATTATTGAGAGTTAAGTCAAGGCTACCACCTATGGCATTTTTGACTCGATGACCATCAAAATTTTCCGCGTAATGGATATACATATTCATCTTAGAATCTCTGAAGCGTTTCAAATTTGAATTAATGGCTTCGTAGCTGTATTGCAAATTGCGAATATTATTTCGTTGATTGTAACCAAAATCGTTTATTTCTAGTTGTTTATCAAAAACTGTCAGTTTTAATTCACTTTTTCTGCCTTGTCTTGGTGCATATTCCAGATCAATAAAACCTCCAAGTCCAGATCCATTTTCAGCGGTTTCAGAGCGCATGAACTGACCATCTGCTTTCCAAATACCTGATCCAGTTAAATAGTGGAAGTCGGCCGCAGTGACAACAGAGTCAGTTATCGGTTTTGTAACGATGGTTGATAATAAACCAAATCCTTTGGTATCGCCCTGTTCTGTGTCTTCATAAAGTAAACGGATTGCACCAAAGTCTCGGCCAATTTGATTATAAAACTGTTTATCGTCTGCTCTAAAATCTGTGTCTTCTTCAGAGGCGGCAAGAATTCCATAACGAAATTTTTTATATTGACCTGTTGCTTTGAGCGCACCCATTAAATCTGCTTTGGTAGTCTGCTTCACGCGTTTTGAGAAGTTGGCGCCATCTGGTAACGAAGGCACTGTTGGGGAACTGCCAATGCGTCTGGTATTTATAACAGAGACTCTATTTCCACCCCAGGCGTACTCACTTGCTCTGGGTGTAGCTGAAAATACCTCATTTCCTTCCTGAAAGAACAATCTTTTTTCAGGGAGAAATGTCTCGTTTGCCGATAAATTGACAACCACATTATCGGATTCCACGGCACCAAAGTCAGGATTTATAGTAGCTGTAATTTGAGCATTTGTTGACGGTCGCCAAAAAAAATCTGCACCTCCTCGATACGAGGATACATTATCTATCTGATCATAAGTTGTCGAAACATAGGGAAAGATGCTCCATTGTTGCTTGAGATTAACGTTATTCATCTTCATGGGCTGGAAAAGGCTTAAGAATTGAGGGGATGATTCTGGCAATGCTGGCCATGACCATTCTTCTTCTAAGTGAGCAACTTCACGAAAAAAAAACATTCTAATAATTCGATCACCGATCTTTTTTGGCATCGCCATTTGTGACCAGGGAATATAGAACTCAGCAGACCAACCATTATCTGTTTCTGCGGTAGAGCCATACCATGCTCCATCCCAATCTCCTGCGTAAATTTTTTCTGGCATGAGCGTGCCATCAGCTTCTGAATCACCTAGAGACTTAGAGAACCAGTAACCATACTTAGCTTCTCCTGAGGTATCTATTGAGAATCCAGTCTTATCAGATTTTGTTTGCCAATCATCTCGCGATTTAAATCTTTTTACTAAGGTGTCTTTGGGTTGTTCCATATCCATTGAAATATAGAAACCATCTGCTGTATAAAAGAATTTTAGCAGTGTTTTATAAGGAGTTGTTTCTAGAGTATCTGGTTTGATAACTCGGAAAGAGCCATAGGCAGCAATATCATCCCATAAAGCCTCATCAATCTTACCGTCAATTTTAATATCAATATCAAGTGGTTTCTTTTGGACGTTAATTATTTCATTATTATCTAAAGACAGTTGTAATGCGTTAATTTCATTTTGAGCAACTACCAAACTTTGAAATATTACAGTGAGTATCAAGGCAATAAAGGTTTTTGCTATAAATTGATGTTTGATAATCACTAGAATTTCCTATAACAATGATTCTTCTTTTACTAATTTACAGGATGAATTGCCCATTTAAAAATAGATAATTGTTAATTTTTGTTAAAAACTTCGATGTTTTCTCTTTACTGCTATTTTCCATAATTTGAATAAACAAAAGATTGATTTATTATCTTTAGCTAGAGAAGATACAAATATATCTTATGCGCACAGTATAGGGATTTTTAATGAGAAATGCGTGAATATAAGAAACGCTTTCACGAGATGAAACAGGTGGACTAATTATGAAAAAAAATAATCCTTTTTGGACTCTAATACCCTTCTATTTTTTGGCATGTTCTCAATCAGTGAGTGCTGAAGTGTTAATTCGTGAATTTAAAGGCGATAAATCGATCACAACTGCAGAATTTGCAGTCAAGGAGCCATGGATTCTTGATTATCGAGTCAATAGTAACTTTAAAGAGAGTATGGGCCTGGAGGTATCTTTGGTTGATGCAAAAACTGGTTTTCTTATTGGTAGAATTTTAAAAACAAAATACGCAGGTAATGGCGTTAAGATGTTTGATAAGGGCGGACGCTATCGACTTCGTATTAGTTCCTCGTTAACTAGCTGGAATTTTAAAATTAAAGAATTATCAGCCAGTGAAGCTGAATTGTACTCAATTAAAGGACAGTGAGTTAGCTGGTATAAACTTTTTTAAATGCATCGGCAAATATCTGCAGGTCTTCCATCTTTCCCATGCTCACTCGCAAATGATTTGGGTATAGGGAGTATTCACGGTGAACGAGGACATTTTCTTGCCGCATTTTTATCTCGAAATTTTTAACATTTCTGCCGATATCAGCAAAGACAAAATTGGTTTCAGATGGTAATGGTTTGATGCCATGTTCTATAAATACTTTATTCACCAAGGCTCTTCCTTGGTTGATTTTATTAAGTGAGAATTTAATGAAATCATTCTCGTTATAGCAAGCATGTGCAGCAGCAAGACCCACAATATTTGGCCAAGCCATAACATGATTACGAACTTTAGTTATCAGGTCTTCTCTCCCCATTGCGTAACCTATACGCATTCCAGCCATGCCGTATAGTTTTGAAAAAGTTCGCATGACAATGACATTTTCACCTTCTCGGATAAGATCGACCATCGAGGTATATTCAGGATTGTCAGTCAATTCATTGTATGCTTCGTCCACCAAAACAGTGACTTTTTTCCCAACAACACGACAGAAATTTCTTAATGTATCACCATCGATTGTTTTTCCAGTTGGGTTATTTGGGTTACACAGATAGATCATACTAACCGATTTATCTACGGCCGCATGCATGGCATCGAGGTCAATCGACATGTCATTATCAAGTGGGACGCGAAGTACCTTAGTTCCTATTCTTTGTGCATAACCTAGATGCAAGTCATATGTAAGTGAGGGAGAAATAATTTTACCGCTTTTACCCCAACCCACAACAGCAGCTGAAAGTGCCTCATTAGAGCCAGAGCTGATTGCTATTTGATTAATCTCTAATTTATTTTTATCTGCAATCATTTGCATGAGTTCAGCGGCAATTCTGCCTGGATAGTATGCTCCTTTGGCACTGGCTTTAGCCGCAGCTTTAAGGGCTTTGCTACTAGGACCATATGGATTCTCATTGGAACTAAGGCGAATGATACTTGGGCCGGGCCCTACCATGGAAAATACAGTGGGACTCAAGGTCATACTTGCTGTGCTTGCTAGTATCCCGTTTAATAAAGAACGTCTCGTGATTTCCATGGTCATCTATATCTCCTTGCATTTCATTATTTAAGCTTACACTTGGTGGAAAGAGTTAATCAATTAATTCAATATAAACACGGCGATTGCGTTTTCCCTTTTTTTCAACTTTACCTATGCGTATCTGACCCACTTCACCAGTTGATTTGAGATGAGTACCTCCACAAGGTTGTAGATCAACATCTTCTATTTCTAGCAATCTAATATCTTGATCTGTTGTTGGAGGCTTGACAGACATAGTTCGGATTAATTCAGGCTGCTCCCCAAGAGTTTTTTGACTGATCCATTTTGAATGGATTGCATGATTATCTGCAACTAATTTTTGTAATTGATGAGTAACACTTTCTTTATCCACAGGCTCTTCCATGTCAAAATCTAAACGACTTTTTGAAGTAGATATATTTCCACCCGTTACTCCATACTGCAAAACTGAACCCAATAAATGAAGAGCAGTATGCATGCGCATATGTAGGTAACGTCTATCCCAGTCTATTTCAGCTGATAAGGTTTCTCCGATTATAGGAATGGGGCTTTCATCGGACAAGATATGCTCAATTTCACCTGTCTCATTTATTATAGTATCAATGACTTTAGCAACTTGATTGCCCCAAGAAAGAGTGCCTGTATCACCAGGTTGACCACCACCTCGAGGGTAAAAAACACTACTTTCAAGGATGACCACATTATTAATACATGCGATTACTTTAGATGTATTGATCTTAAGATAGGCATCTTTCTTGTATAAGTTTTGTGTCACACTCTTACCTCGACCAACTAAGTTATGTTTAAATCAGTTGTTGATATAATAACTTACAGCAATTAAATAAATAATGATCTAATTCTGGATAAAAATGACTCTAATTAAGAACATCCATAAACATTTCTTTTCTAATGTACATCCAACGGGGCGTTATTTTATAAAGATGCATGGCTTAGAGAACCATTTTGTGATTTTTGATGGACGTGATGAGCCTTTTTCGCCTAATCGCTCTGAAATTTCTAGAATCTGTAATACGAAAACAGGGATTGGCGCAGATCAGCTGATCATATTAAATCAACCAAGTATTGATGGAGTAAAATCTGGTGCAAAAGTATTTATGAAATTACTTAATATCGATGGACGTGAGGTAGAGGCATGTGGCAATGCAACTAGGTGTGTGGCGGGGTTGCTGATGGATCATGAAGGTGCAGCGACAATTAAAATTGAAACACTTGCCGGTATTTTGGAGTGTCATAAACTGGAAGATTGTCGAGTGCAATGCAATATGGGAATAGCCACTTTAGATTCCAAAAATATACCCTTATCAATTGATATTGATACTCTTAACGTAGAATTAGAGTCTGGACCATTATCTAATCCAGTTATTTCAAATATTGGAAATCCGCATGCCACATTTTTTGTCGATAATATCGAGAATGTTGATATTGAAAAATGGGCACCAGCTGTACAAAAAAATTCTTTA
Source organism: Woeseiaceae bacterium (assembly GCA_028822065.1). GTDB lineage: Bacteria > Pseudomonadota > Gammaproteobacteria > Steroidobacterales > Woeseiaceae > SP4260. The sequence goes on from JAPKEL010000001.1 coordinate 21,352, forward strand.
TTTCCAGAGGAGGTTAATGTTGGTGTGGCTGAAATAATTGATCAGCATACGCTTAAACTTGAAGTCTATGAAAGAGGTGCTGGTTTAACAACGGCTTGTGGATCAGGTGCTTGTGCAGCCGTTTATGCAGCCAATAAAAGAAAACTCGATGTTTCAAATAAAATGCAAGTGATTATGCCAGCCGGTTATGTTGATATTGAACTGCTTAATGATGATTCGCTTACTATGAGTGGCCCAATTACTTATGTCTACAGCGGATTATTACCAAAGACTTAATAAGGTGAAGCCAATAATTGAGATTAGACCTGCTGTCACAGCGTATGGCAATTGAGTTCTGACATGTTCGATATGATCAGTACCCGCCGCCATTGATGCAACGACCGTGGTATCACTGATCGGAGAAGCATGATCACCAAAAATTCCACCAGAAAGAGCCGCACCTAAGAGCATTGGCACTGAGAGGTCTAAGGTTGTGGCAATGGATATGGCAATGGGAATCATGATCGCAAAAGTACCCCAACTCGAACCCACTGAAAATGCGATAAAACCGGATACTAGAAATACCAAAGGAGCTAAGAAAACAGCAGGCACATTTGCTCCTGCAATACCTGCCACATAGGGTCCAGTACCTAGAGATTTTGCGACATCACCTAAAGCTAATGCCAGCAAGAGTATGGCAGCAATTGGAAGTAATGTTCCGGCTCCTTCCATAAAGAATTGCATTAATTCAGACATATTGTGTTTCTTTTTAATCAACAACATGGTCCAACAAACAAATAAGGCAGCACATATGGACCAAAAAATCGCGGTAGGACCGTTGCCTTTCATGATATCTCCACCACCAGTTAGATAAAGACCTGCAGGCATTGCAAAAGTCATCGTCATTATGGGAAGAACCATAAACATGGCATTGCTTTCTTTGGTGGGTGATTGTTCTTTGTTTGTATTTTCAGACAGTTCTGTCGGATGATTGCTACTTTGCCAGCTGATTTGACCATTTTTTGTTCTAAGTTCGGCAGCTGCCATTGGCCCGAGATTAATATTTTTCCAAACTACAATTATTGCCAAGATAATCGCGCTGATAGCATATAAATTATAAGGTATAGATTGTATGAATACCCCAAAAGCATTTTCCATGCCGGTGGAAGCTACCAATCCAATAATTACAGCCGTCCATGCATTTAAGGGGACCATCACACAAACTGGAGCTGATGTTGCATCAATGAGGTACGCTAATTTTTCTCTGGAGATTTTATAGCGATCAAATAATGGTCTACTTACAGAACCAGCAACCAATAAGGTAATATTCGATTCAATAAATATTACAATACCAGTCACCCACGCTAGAATTTGTGCCCTTAGACCAGTATGTACCCATTTTCGATTCTCTAAAAAAGCAACAAACCCACTTACACCTCCAGATTTTTCAATGGTTGTAATTAAGGCGCCAATAAGGAGAGTGAAAATCAAAACACGGGTATCTCCAGGATCGCTGAAAACATTAATGATACTGTCAAAACTATTTGCTAGGCCAATAATTGGATTAAAATTATAAAGTAATGTGCATCCGATCCAAATACCCGCAAATAAAGACGGGATAACTTGTTTTGTTTTTATCGCTAAAATAATGGCAATGATTGGTGGTAAAACAGAATACCATTGAGGTTCGTTTAACATGTCTTATATTTTCCTTCCAATAATGAATCCCTCAAGAAAAGAAGAAAGATTAACTCCTAATTCAGGGCAGACATATCCGCCTTCTTGAACAATGACTGTCGGTAACATTGTACCACCTATTTCTCGGCCAATTTTTTTGAACCCTCCAGTGGTGATTGAGAAGCCTTGTAATGGGTCTTTTTCATAGGCATCAAGACCCAGGGCGACCACCAATGCATCAGGTGAAAATTTTTCAATACAATCGAGAGCATGCTGCAATGTAATTAAATATTCTTTGTCTTTCGTGTCACGCGTTAGAGGAAGATTTAGGTTGTAACCTTGTCCTTTATTTTTACCAGTTTCATTCGCGTGACCCCAACAGAATGGATAAAAGCGAACTGGGTCGGCATGGATTGAAACGGTGAATACATCATCACGTTCATAGAAAATATCTTGCGTGCCATTACCGTGGTGTACATCTATATCCAGTATGGCGATTTTTTTAAATTTTTCTCTTAAAGTTTGTGCTGCAATTGCAGTATTGCCTAAATAACAAAAACCGGCGGCGTAATCTTTGGCTGCATGATGTCCTGGAGGCCTTGATAAGGCATAACAAGCTTCCTCTCCATTTTTTACCAGCATGGCTGCATGAGTGGCAGAATGCGCACTCCAGGATGCAGCCTCCCAAGTATACGGACCAACTGGACTGGATAAATCAGCATGGTGAAAGCCACTTTGACCTTCTGCAGAGTCTGGATACCCACAATCCCTGCGATCCGGGTGAATGTCAGGAAATACTTCCTCTGATGTATTTTTTTTCCGATCCCACCTTTTAAAAATAGTCTGTAAATAGTGTATGTACCTTTCAGTGTGTATTTTATTTATGTAACTTAATTGATAATCTTTTGGTTGTTCCGGTGTAAGGCCAAATTCTTTTGCGGCATTCATCAGTATTTCGGCACGTTCAGGCACTTCAGGGTGAGGGTGAAATTTACCGGCGGCCATAAATTGTTTGGGTGCGTGGATTAATTGTTTTTTTGTATGAATAACCTTCATGCGTGTTCTCCAGATAGCATAATAAGTTTATTGGTATTAATCAGATAAGCGTGCTTTTCGGGCTTTATTAAACACCCACTCTACGTAAAAATATTATCCTGCCATATTGGTTTCATTTGCTATTAAGCGAATATGTTTTATTTCTCTATTTTAGTTTAATTGAATTATCTCTTGCAGTGATCTTATGCCACCCTTCGATCATGATAGTTTTTCATTTAATGATTAATTGATATTTACTTACTATCGAATATATATTGTTGAGTAATTGAGAGCAAAGTTAAGGAAGAAATATGTTTAAACGTTTCATTATTGGGTTATTTCTGATTTCGTTGGTGGCTTGCAGTAAGCCCGCCCCTAATAAATTGGATTACTTAGAAAATATTGATTCTATAGTTATGGGATTGAAGGGCACAAATGTGCGGCAACATATGAATATTTTAGCGAGCGATGAGATGCAAGGTCGCGAAGCTGGTACTGAGAATTACGATAAAGCGGCACAATATCTCATTCAAAATTTTAGTGATCTTGGGCTTCAGCCTCTTGGAAGCGGAGGTAGTTTTAAGCAGCCGATACGTTTCATTGAATCAAGGCTTGATACTGAATCAACTGCCATGAGAATTTATAATGATGATCGTTCCGTTGATCTTATCTTTAAAGATGATTATATCCGCTCTGGTGGTTTTGGTAATGTGAGCGAGAAAATTACTGCCCCATTGGTATTTGTTGGTTACGGAATTATCGCGCCAGAATACAATCATGATGATTTTGAGGGCGTAAATGTTAAAGATAAAATTTTGGTGGTACTAAGTGGTGCACCACCAAATTTCAATACTGATCAGCGTGCGTTTTATTCTTCGAGTCGAACCAAAGCAGAAATCGCCATTGCTAAAGGTGTCTCTGGGATCATTTCTTTGCGTACCCCTGTGGATCAGAAAAGAAGGCCTTGGGCAAGATATTTGCCTGGAGTGGGGTCACCAGGAATGCGTTGGCTAAACAAAGATAATGAACCTCATAATGGCTATATTCAATTGCAAGGAAGTGCAACTATTAGCCAAACTGGAGCAAAAAAGATATTTGAATTATCTGGTCATGATCTAGACCAAATTTTTAATCTTCATGCTGATGGTTTGACCAATAGTTTTGATATGGGGATTACCGCTACCCTTGAGCGGTCGTCTAATCAAAGAGAGGTCTTATCTTCTAATATTGTCGGATTTATTGAAGGTTCAGATCCCATTCTTCGCAGTCAATATGTAATTTATACAGCACATCTTGATCATATCGGTATTAGAACTGGCAAAGGTAATGATCATATTCATAATGGGGCTTATGATAATGCCGCGGGTATAGGCTCTATCATAGAAATAGCCAGCAGCATTCTTTCTATGGATGAGCGACCACGGCGATCCATTATTTTTGCCGCACTAACAGCTGAAGAGAAAGGGCTACAAGGCTCATCCTATTTCGTAAAAAATCCTACAGTTCCAATTGAAAGTCTTGTTGCTAATATAAATATTGATATGCCTTATCTTGGTTTCCCTGTGGCTGATATACATGCTTTTGGGGCAGAGCATAGCTCACTCTATGGGGCTATGGAGAGAGCCACTCAATACATAGGAATGCAATTTACACCTGATCCTCTTCCTGAAGAAGTTCGGTTTGTTAGATCGGACCAATTTTCTTTTGTTAAAGAAGGAATTCCAGCTTTGGCGCTTAAAGCGGGAACAATATCTTCAGATATAAACATTGATGGCGATAAAGAGTTAGATAATTTTCTAAAAAATCACTATCACCAGCCAACGGATGACTTGAATTTGCCATTTAGTATTGAAGGCACTGAACGTTTTGTTCGTACTGGGCTGGTATTAGGTCTTATCATTGCAAATGATGAGCAAAAACCAAGCTGGAATACGGATGATTTTTTCGGCGATAAATTTGCGCCTAAATGAATAAATTTTTGTAATTTTCACGCAATATATTTTTTTGTACTTTTGCCATTGAGTTTCTTGGCAGTGCCTTAGCGAAGATAATTTTTTTTGGTATTTTATAACCAGCGAGTTGTTGTTTGCATAGTTTAATGATGTCTTTTTCTTCAAGCACAATAGATGCAGACTCGATTACGATAGCAACTACACCTTCACCAAGATCTTGGTGCTCCACCCCTATAACTGCAGATTCCATGACGCCATCAATATCATCTAAAATTAATTCTACTTCTTTTGGATAGACGTTAAGTCCTCCGGAGATAATCATGTCTTTTGATCGACCTACAATTGAAACATAACCATCTCTATCAATCTTCGCTTTGTCACCTGTTTTGAAGTAACCATCTTTAGTAAAATCTTCTGCAGTTTTTTCGGGCATTTTCCAATAACCTTTAAATACATTGGGGCCTTTTACTTGAAGATTGCCAATGGTATCGTTTTCCAAACAATGACCCTCATCATCCATGACACGCAATTCAATCCCGGGTAGTGGCGGTCCTACTGTACCGGGCTTTCTTTTACCTTTGATTGGATTGGAGGTATTCATATTAGTTTCAGTCATACCATAGCGTTCTAGAATCTCATGCCCTGTTTTAGTTGCGAAATTGTGAAATGTTTCTTCCAATAAAGGCGCTGACCCAGAGATAAAAATACGTATATTATTACAATTTTTATGCGTAATATTTTCTGTTGCTAATAATCTCGTATAATAAGTAGGCACTCCCATAAGAACCGAGCATTGACTTAAATGCCGAAGAATTTTTGTTTCATCAAATTTTGATAACCAATACATACTCGCGCCACTGGATAATGCACATCCTATAGCGACAAACAGACCATGCACATGAAAGATTGGCAGTGCATGCAGCAATACATCTTGCTCTGTGAATTGCCAAGTATCGACCAATGTTTGAGTATTACTTATTAAATTATGATGGGTCAGCATGATCCCTTTAGGTCTGCCGGTAGTTCCAGATGAATAGAGAAGCGCCGCTACATGATCTTTGGGAGTATTATAAGTTTGAAATACCTTTTTTTCTGATGCTGATGCTGTAATTAAAGTACCTTGTCCATCCGCACCAAGCGTAAAAACATGATTGATATTATTTTTTTTAGCTAATTTATTAAAGATGGAGAAGTTTTTTGGATCGCAGATAATTACAGTTGGTTCAGCATTGCTTATGAAGAATTCCAGCTCATTTTCAGTGTAACCTGGGTTTAGTGGGTGATAAATAAGGCCCGCCCTTAAACATGCGAGATATAGAAAAAGTGATTCTGGACTTTTTTCTATCTGAATAGAAATTCTCTCTCCAGGAGATACTTTTAGATTGATTAATAAGGAGGCAATCTGAGCAGATTTATTCTGTATTGCCTCATAATCATAAGTTGTTCCGTCATCAAGGATTAATATCGGTTTATTACCTATTTTCTCTAGAGATGCATCAAAGTGAGAAAAAAGATTGCAGTTTTTTAATGTCATTCTTTTCCTGAATAAAGATAAATGTTAAAACAATATATAAATAATAAACAATAATCTGTAGTAAGCATAATTTGGAGTATATCAATGGTAGTTTATGGGGTTGCCTTATTGGCTTTTTGTATGCTGACTGGCATTTTCTTAGGTGATTTACTCGGTCAATTAATTGGTGTGGATGCCAATGTAGGCGGTATTGGCATTGCCATGTTATTACTAATTTTTATTGCCAATGTAAGAACTAATCGATTTGAGATCAATACATTAACAAAATCTGGCGTGAATTTCTGGAGTGCCATGTATATTCCAATTGTTGTGGCTATGGCGGCTAAACAAAATGTTCTGGCTGCCATATCTGGCGGCTGGATGGCTATTATTGCAGGAGTTATGACGGTAATTATCAGTTTTTTGATGATCCCTGTTTTATATAAGCTATTAAGAAGAGATTCTAACGATGATTTTTGAAACTTTATTTAATGCGTTGACTAATAATGCAATTATAACAGCCTTCTTTTTTGTAGGTTTGGTTACAGCAATTTCTTATTGGATCTCAACTAATCTGACGAATGGATACATACATGGCTCAGCGATTGCCATTGCTTCGGGTTTGTTATTGGCTTACTTCGGGGGTTATCTAACGGGTGGTGATAAGGGCCTAGCTGATATCCCACTTTTTGCTGGGGTTGGTATTTTAGGTGGGGCTATGTTCCGTGATTTTGCCATAGTTGCCACGGCATTTGGAGTCGATTTAAAACATCTAAAAAATGCAGGGTTAATTGGTGCTATTTCGGTTATTTTTGGTGTGGTACTTTCTTTTTTTATTGGGGCAATTATTGCCATTATGTTCGGCTATAATGATGCAGTCTCAATCACCACTATCGGTGCAGGAGCAGCAACTTATATTGTTGGTCCTGTTACGGGAACGGCTTTGTCAGCCAGTACTGAAGTGATTGCCCTTAGTGTTGCGGTTGGTTTAATCAAATCAATTTTGGTCATGATTGTCACTCCATTTATCGCACCATACATAAAATTGAATAATGCAGAATCAGCAATGATCTTTGGTGGTTTGATGGGTACCACGAGTGGCGTGGCGGGTGGTTTAGCTGCTACTGATCCAAGATTGGTTCCATATGGAGCAATGACTGCTACATTTTATACTGGTGTGGGTTGTTTATTAGCCCCTTCCGTATTATTTTTAATCGTTCGTGCATTGGTTTCGTAATTAGGAGAATATTTAATAAACAGCTGCACCACTATCCTCAGCACGAGAATCAGCTGCCCCAGAAATTACTCCAGTTTTAGGATCGCGATAAACTCCCATAGCACTCCCTATTGAATTTCTTGTTCGCACTTCGTGACCAAAAGACTCATAGGTGGCTTGTGTATCAGCTGAAATACCTCGTTTCTCAAAGGTGGTGATATCAGGCAGCCATTGATGATGAATTCTTGGCGCTTCAATGGCCTCGGCAATAGTCATGCCATGATCAACGATATTAAGTATGGTTTGCATAGTGGTATTAATGATGGTTTTCCCACCCGGAGTGCCTGTAGCAAAAAGAGGAATTCCATCTTTGGCTACTATAGTGGGAGTCATGCTGGATAACATTCTTTGTTCTGGTCTTATTTGATTGGGAGGTGTGCCAATTTCTCCTTTTATATTGGTTACTCCAGGTTGCTCATTAAAGTCACCCATTTCATTATTTAATAGGAAGCCCGCACCCTCTACGACAATGTGTGAACCATAACCAAATTCTAGAGTGTAGGTCAAAGAAACCATATTGCCTGCTTTATCTACCACTGAGAAATGAGTGGTTTCATCGCTCTCATAGATCTCCGCAAATAGCGCTGGATCACTGGTGGATTTTTTACTCAGATTAATTGTCTTTCTTAAGTCTTCAGCATGTTCCTTTGATAGCAATCGCTCAAGGGGCATGTCTTCATTAAAGTCTGGATCTCCTAAATAATTAGCCCGATCGGCATAACCGCGACGCATTGCTTCAGTCAAGATATGTAGATATTGAGCTGAATTATGACCAATTTTTTCGAGGTCATAATGCTCCAGAATATTTAGCATCTCAGATATGATGATGCCCCCAGAACTTGGTGGTGGCATACTTACAATTTCATAATCACGATAGCTGCTCTTAATTGGTTTGCGTTCGATAGCCCGGTATTTTCTTAGATCTTCAAGTGTAATAAGACCACCATTAGTAGCCATAAAATCAGTAATCAATTGGGCAGTTATACCACCATAAAAACCATTTCTACCCTCTGACTGAATGCGCTCGAGTGTATCTGCCAGATCATTTTGTTTCCATAAATCTCCAGGTAAATAAGGCTTTCCATTATCCTTGTAAAAGATCTTTTGTGAGCTAGGATAATTTCCAAACCAGGATTTTCTTCTTGGGTTATTAAAATCATCATGTAATTTAAAGGTGATTGGTATTCCTTGACGTGCTAATTCTACCGAAGGGGTCAGTAATTTTGACCAGTCGAGAGAGCCAAGACGTTGGTGTGCTAATTCTAAACCAGCAACAGTTCCTGGTACGCCCACTGCCTTGATACTAAAATGATCTATAGGTCCCATTTCATTATTGATGACCTTGCCATCGGCGTCGAGGTACATGTCTTTTGTTGAAGCAAGAGGAGCTTTTTCGCGAAAATCAAATGTTGTAGTTTCCCCATTTACTCCATGATAGACAAGAAAGCCTCCCCCACCAATATTTCCGGCAGATGGATGCGTGACAGCCATCGCAAAAGCAGTGGCTACAGCCGCATCGATGGCATTTCCGCCGTCTTGTAATATCTGGATACCAACTTCTGAGGCTATTGCAGAAGAAGAGGCTACAGCACCATTGTTGCCTCGAATCGCAGTTCGGCCAGCAGCATTTAAGTTGGTCGATACAATGAATAACAAAACACCGATCGATATAAAGAGTCGTGAGAATTTTATGTTAAGCAAGATGTCACCTGTTTTATAATGGTTTAAATTTCAATTAATGATCTATTATTAATAAGGTTCGCACAATGTAAATAAATATAAAGATTGGTTATGCTAATATTAGATACAAATACATTCAAACTTGAATCGGAATTTGAGTATTATATATCTTTAAAAGAAAAAATTATTGTAAAATATAATTGAGAAAAAAAATATCTGACACACGATACTAAGGAAAATTTATGAGAAGTCTGACTACGATTATATTGTGCTTATTTAGCATCTCCGCTTTAGCCTGCAAGGGCACTCTTTTGGATCACAACTTCAGAAAATTAGCTTCAAGTGAGGAAGTAAATTTATGCGAAACATATTCGGGTAAAGTTATCCTAGTTGTCAATACAGCATCTAAATGTGGGTTTACTTATCAGTATGAAGGCTTGGAGAAGCTTCATAAAGAATATGGCAATGAAGGATTGGTAGTGCTTGGCTTTCCCTCCAATGATTTTCGCGGGCAAGAGCCTGGAACCGAAGAGGAGATCCAAGATTTTTGCCGACTTACTTATGGTGTAAAGTTTCCAATGTTTGAAAAAACAACTGTTAAAAAAAGTAATGCCCATCCCTTCTATCACGGTTTAGCTGATTCGGCTGGAGGCTATCCACAGTGGAATTTTCATAAGTATTTAATTGGTAGAGATGGCGAGCTCATCACTGATTTTAGCACCCGAACAAAACCATACGATGATGAAATAATTGGTGCATTAGAAAAGGCGCTTCAAGAGAATACCTAATAATTTGCTTTGAGTGAAATGAGCTTCATATCTCTTTTACCTGTAATTGTGACATTGTGTGTGTCGTTAAGCTCAAAAAATGTTCTCTTAGGATTATTTTCAGGAGTGACTGTAGGTGTTTTTCTTCTACATTCAATTTCACCACTTTTATTTTTTCCCTTAGTTATTAACGAATATTTAGTTCCTGAAATTGCTGATAGTTATAACGCGAGTATTCTTATACTGCTCGGTTTTATTGGCGGATTTGTAAAGTTAATCCAATATTCGGGCGGCGGCATCGCATTTGCCAGAATAACGATGAAATACATTATCAATAAAGCATCAGCTCAGATTAGCGCCTGGTTTAGCGGTATTTTAATTTTCTTTTCTGATCTGGGGACACCATTGATAGTGGGGCCAGTATTTCAACCTTTGTTTGATCGTTATGGTATCTCAAGGCAGAAACTAGCTTTTATAATTGATTCAACTTCATCACCGATTGCAATATTAATTCCTTTTATTGGATGGGGTGTATTTACCATGAGTGTGATTAAAGGGAGCTTTGAAGTTAATCAGATTCAGATCCCTGAATGGGACGCTTTTATTTCTGCTATCCCATATCAATTCTATGCTTGGCTGGCCATTAGCATTGTTCCAATATTATCGATATTGGGCTTTGATTACGGAGAAATGCGACTCGCGGAGAGTGCAACAAAAATTACAAAAGAATCACCTCATGATCAATCAAAAAATATCGCCGCTAGTTTTGTTTGGTTACCTCTGTTAGTTCTTGGTATTACTTTATTTTCTGTCCTTAATAGCTATGGCTTCCCAGAAAAACAAGTACCTGGCTCTGATTTTAGAGCCGCACTTGCATCAGCGTATTTCCTCGCTACAGTGACTCTCATTTCTCTGGTTTTATATAAAAAGGCAAAGAAACTCAGTGATTTATTTTTGGTATACATAGAGGGTATGTCTGGAATGTTGCCTATTGCAGCTACACTGATCCTTGCTTGGGCTTTAGGCCAAGTTAGTGAGGAGCTTGGGACGGGCCAATATGTTGGTAATTTGGCCAAAGAGATAGTAAACCCAAGTTTTTTGCCTTTAGTAATTTTTTTGATATCGGCGCTTATTTCTTTTGCCATTGGTTCTTCTTGGGGAACCATCATCATAATGATGCCATTAGCAATTCCATCTGCTTTTACTACAGGGAATGAGTTTTCGATAATTATTGGAGGAGTATTATCTGGTGCTTTATTTGGTGATCACTCGTCACCCATATCTGAAACCACTATTCTCTCCTCAATTGGTGCAGGCATAGAGCCATTGTCACATTTTCGCACACAAATTCCTTATGCTTTGACTAATGGTATAATAGCATCGATAGGTTTTTTGATAGCTGGATTTACTTCAATAACATGGATTGTTTTGTGTCTGCTCTTACTGCAAATATTATTCTTATTTATCCTTAAATACCGACATCATTAAATTCCTTCAGAAGGCTGGCAAAAAAGGATATTATTCTTTATTAAAGAAATTACTGATTAATAAAAATTGGAGAATTTAAGTAAAATGAACAGAAGATTATTTTTTGAAATGATGGGTACAGCGGCAGTTGCCATGGGCGTGTCTAAAAGTGCAAACTCTGAGTCAATGCATGGAGCTGAAGCTAAAATAAAGCAATTAGGTTTCATCTTGCCAGAGGCAGCGAGACCAGTTGCAGTTTATGTTCCTTATAGATTATCAGGTAATCAGGTATTTATAGCTGGTCAGATTCCTCCAAATGATTTGCCTACTCCCACTTATGGGAAAGTAGGGAAAGATCTCACGGTTGAAGAGGGTTATATCGCTGCGCAACAGGTTGGATTAAGAATACTGGCTCAACTTAAAGCGGCTTGTGATGGTGATCTTGATCGAGTTGTAAAATGTATACAAATTCGAGGATTTGTAAATTGCACGGATAATTTTACTAAACAATCAAATGTTATAAATGGTGTTTCTGAGATATTGCGTGATGTCTTCGGTGAAGCAGGGATGGGTGCCAGGGCAGCTCTTGGCGTTAATTCATTACCATTAAATGCCGCCGTTGAGATTGAATCAATCTTTGAAATAAGAACATAAAGAAAGTTATAAATTAATACAGTTATGAGGCACAAACAATGAGAACAATTTTATATACCTATCTATTAATTTTTTCTATGGGATCTGCGGTAAGTCAGAATTCACTCCCTTTTGAAATTGAAAGAATTGCTAGTTTTAATGGTCCATGGGCCATGACTTTTTTGCCAGATGGAGATATTTTAGTTACTGAAAAATCAGGGCGTCTCTTAATGATGGATCATGATGGTAGCAACATGATTGAAGTTACAGGTGTTCCCTCTGTGGCATATGATGGTCAGGGTGGATTGGGCGATGTCACTCTTCATCCAGATTACGCGAAAAATAAAATGCTTTACTTGAGTTTTGCAGAAGCAGAGGAAGGTGATAAAGATAAAAAAGGTGCTGCTGTTATCAGGGCAAAATTAAATATAAAAAATAATACGGCCGAACTTTCTGAAGTAAAATATATCTGGAGGCAGATACCAAAAGTCACTGGAAGCGGTCATTATGGCCATCGAATAGAATTTTCAAGCGACGGTTTTTTGTATATTTCATCGGGTGATCGTCAGAAATTTGATCCAGCGCAAGATATGGCAATGAATTTGGGTAAGATTCTTCGTTTGTATGACGATGGAACAATTCCTGAGGATAACCCTTTTTTTGCAGATGGCGGAGTTGCCGCGCAGGTATGGTCTTTGGGTCATCGTAATCCATTGGGTTTTGATTTTGATGCCAATGGACAATTATGGGAAACAGAAATGGGGCCAAAAGGTGGAGATGAGTTGAATCGAGTAATAAAAGGGAAAAATTACGGTTACCCTCTCGTTTCAAATGGCAGACATTATAATATGGGAGAGATTCCAGATCATCACACAAGACCTGAATTCGAAGCGCCTAAAGAATGGTGGACTCCAGTTATTTCTCCAAGTTCATTTGTGATCTATCACGGTGATTTATTTTCTGACTGGAAGGGCGATGGTTTTATATCAGGATTATCCTCAAAATCATTGGTGCATGTCAGATTTTCCGGATCATCGGCTGAAGAAATAGAGCGTTTTGATATGGGAAAACGTATTCGTTCAGTTGAAGAGGGTCCTAATGGCGCCCTGTGGTTACTGGAGGACAAGAAAGGCGCTCGATTGTTAAAATTAACACCAAAGCCCTAACTAAGATAGGATCAATCATTAAATGAACCATGCATTAAAAAAGAAAATGCTTTTAAGATCTTGCTTGATGTTGGGTTTTTTCTCTTATTCTTTAGTATTTGCTGAACATTCTGGAGATATAAGAGAGGTTTTGCCAGACCGAGTATCCAGTCAACGAATTGAGGCTGATATAAGAAAGTTAGTCAGTTTTGGTACGCGGCATACTTTATCAGAAACCAGCTCAAATAAGAGAGGGATTGGTGCAGCTCGTCGATGGATCGAAAAAGAGTTTAATAAAATATCCACAGAGTGTGGAAATTGTCTCGAAATTATTCGAGTCAGTGATATTGTTTCTGGAGAAAATCGTGTGCCGCGAGCCACAGAAATTGTTAATATTCTTGCTATTCAAAGAGGCAGTATAGACCCATATCGAATGGTGATGATGAGCGGCGATATAGATTCTCGAGTAAGTGATCCATTGGATTATGTTTCGGACTCACCTGGTGCGAATGACAATGCCAGTGGCATGGCAGGGGTTCTTGAGGCAGCTAGGGTCTTATCCAGGTCAGAATTTCCCGGTACCATTATTTATGCTGGACTATCTGGTGAAGAACAAGGCTTATTTGGAGGAGAGATAGTGGCACGCCATGCCTTAGAAAATGGCTGGCAAATAAAAGCTGTTTTAAATAATGACATGATCGGTAATATTACTGGTATTGATGGAGTTACAGATAATTCATCAGCCAGAGTCTTTTCAGAAGGCACTCGTTATCTCGAAACTAAAGATGAAGCTTTGAAAAGACGTTATAGAGGCGGGGAAGTGGATTCACCATCAAGAAATATTGCTCGTTATATAGATAAAATGGCTGATCAATTCATAACTAATCTTGATGTGATGATGATTTATCGTCTTGATCGTTTTGGTAGAGGTGGTCACCATCGCCCATTTAATGAGCTTGGCATTCCCGGCGTTAGAATTATGGAAACGCATGAACATTATCATCGTCAACATCAAGATATCAGAGTTGAAAATGGCATTGAATATGGCGATGTGATTAGTGGTGTGGATTTTGAGTATGCGAAAAAATTAACCTCATTAAATGCAGTTTCACTGGCCGGCATGGCATCAGCACCACCATTTCCTTCTAATGTAGAGATCAAAGGAGCCGTAAGCGCCGATACCAGTCTTAAATGGACTCTCCCGGAAAGTGCTGTTGCAAAAAACCTTAAAGGGTATAAGATTTATTGGCGACTCACTTCTAGCTCTCAATGGACTAATAGTCGGTATGTTGGTTTAGTGGATAATTACACATTAAAAAATGTTGTAATTGATAATTATTTATTTGGTGTAGCAAGTGTCTCTATTGATGGATACGAATCTCCAGTTGTATTTCCAGGAATAATGGGATCTTTTGATTGAAATTAAAATTTCTGAGAATGTATAAATGAGAAAAATTAATGAGTGAACCACGCGAAGCTTCTTTAGTAGATTCATTGCTACCAATTCTCTCTCTTGTGATTATGCTGGGGTTTTCAGTATTTCTTTTCGGATCTGACTCATCATATGGACCAAATCAAATTGCTCTAATTATTGGTGCGTCTATTGCAAGTATTGTAGCTATTAAAAATGGCCACAGATGGCAAAATATACTGGAATCTATTGTTGCTAGTATCAGTACTGCGATGGGCGCTCTATTGATTTTTCTTTGTGTAGGCGCCTTGATTGGAACTTGGTTAATCTCAGGTACTGTTCCAACTCTTATTTTTTATGGTCTTGAATTACTTAATCCAAAGATATTTTATCCCGCAGCATGTCTTATTTGTGCAATTGCCGCTTTGGCTACCGGAAGCTCATGGACCGTTGCAGGGACTTTAGGTGTGGCATTGATAGCGGTCTCGATCGGCTTGAATTTATCGCCAGCTATTGCGGCAGGCGCTATAATATCAGGAGCTTATTTTGGCGATAAAATGTCTCCACTTTCAGATACCACCAATTTGGCTCCTGCAGTTACCGGCACTGATTTATTTACACATATAAAGCACATGGTCTGGACAACAACACCATCATTTTTGTTGGCGTTAATGATTTTTATGATATTAGGTTTTGGGGTGAATTCAGATATAGAAGATTCCACAATAACTTTACTCACTGAGACATTGGATGCCACTTTTAATATTACTTTGTTAGCATTAGTTCCGTTATTGGTAGTTTTTCTCATGGCTATGCGAAAGATTCCAGCATTACCTACGATTTTATTCGGCGCCATATTGGGTGGGATAATGGCATTTTTTCTTCAGCCACAAGCGGTGATGATTTTTGCAGATTCGTATGATTTGCCTCCGTCTTTATCTCTCATTAAGGGTATTTGGCTTGCTTTGGCAACCGGTTATACTTCAGCTACAGGTGTTCCAGAGATTGATAGTTTGCTTTCACGTGGCGGCATGGAATCTATGCTTAATACGATGTGGCTTGTCATTAGTGCAATGTCATTTGGCGCTGTCCTTGAGCATGCCGGCATGTTGAAAAGAATAATCAGCTCAGCTCTTAAGGCGGCGAAATCAACCGGTTCATTGATTATGACCGTGGTCCTAAGTTGTATCAGCATCAATATAGTATGTGCTGATCAGTATATTTCGATTGTTTTGTCAGGAAAAATGTTCAAGGCTGAATTCAAAAAACGTAATCTTGACCCGAAGAATCTTTCAAGGGTAATTGAGGATTCTGGAACATTAACTTCTCCTTTAGTGCCTTGGAATACTTGTGGTGCTTATATGTCGGCTACCCTTGGCGTACCAACCCTTACTTATTTGCCGTATGTCTTTTTTAATTTAATCAATCCAGTTATTTCAATGATTTATGGGTTTACAGGTTTTACTATTGAAAAACTGGATAAGAATAAAGGATAAACCTTTTTTAGATTTATATTTTTATTTGAACGATTAGGTTTGTCACAAAACTTTACAATTAATAAGTACGTTCATTCCTTAATTTTCGATTAAGATACATTATGACAAAAAATAATAATTTGTCGGTGATGTTGATTCTAATGAGTTGGGCATCAAATTGTTTAGCGGGCGGCGGTGTTTTATTGTCTGATGACAGCTGCATTATGACCATTGGATTTTATGAGGCTCATTTCACTGCTTACCAACCAGATTCATCCGGCGATAAACAATTTTGTGAGGATCTTGAAGAAATGGGTAATACTATTTTTGTTTTGGATTATTTGCATAAAAGTTTAAGTGAGGTGCCCGTAGATTTTCGCATTATTAAGAATGTGACCAACAAAGGTGAGTTTGTCCAAATGGGTGACATAATGGAAATTCAAGATCTTGATCGTTTTACGGTTTTTTATCAGGAGCCAATTATTAAAACTAACGCATCCTATACAGTGAGTCATGATTTCATAGAGAAAGGTGAGTATGTAGGCATTGTCACGGCTGGCCATCCGACTAACAATAATATCTATTCATCAGTTTTTCCATTTAGTGTTGGGGCAAGTGATTTGTCATGGTCAATTATCGTCTTTTTGGGACTTATTCTGATATTTGGTGCTTATTTATTTCGCATGACGCGATCGGAATAGATTGATGCAAATAAAAAACCTCAAAAAACATTACCTATTATTGTTTGTAACGCTGCTTGCTATGTTTTTGGTGTACCCATCTCAATGGTATCCTTTTGATATGCGTTTGACGCTTACTTCATGGTTTGGTGCGGAAAATTATCGAGCTTTACCGCAATCAACAATCACTCCAAATTCACAGTCTGAATTGGCGTGCCCTAATGATCCTTCGGGTTGGCGTGCTTCGCAAATTATCGATGGAGTTAGTATTGAAGAATCGTTACCTTGTTTAGCGGACAATCCATATGGTGTGGCAGCATTTGTATTGGGTACGAATAATGTTAGTAAAGAAACATTACAACGCAGTGGATTAACCTCAGATGCAATTGTAAAAGGCAGAGATCTTGATGGTGATGGTGATCCTGATGAGATTCATATTCGCCTTGAAGTTGCCGAGCTTAATGGCAGTTCTCCAATTTCCAAAAGACCCGTTACAACTTATGATATCGCTCCAGGTATACAACCTGGAATATGGGTATTCGCTCCAAAGTTAATTGGTATGGCTGTTGAAAATTTTGAGACGCAAGAAGCCAGATACTCATTAAAGCTCCCTTCACCAGCAATTCGTGTTGAGCAAGGAGATGTCGTTAAAATTACCCTTGAGAATACACATTACATGCCTCATACATTGCATCTACATGGCGCAGATCACGGCTTCATCGATAATACAGGGGAAGGCAATGACGGTGTCCCTTTGACAAGTGAATTACCTATTCTTCCTGGACAATCTCGAACTTATAATCTAACACCGAGAAAGGCTGGAACAATGTTTTATCACTGCCATGTTCAGCCGCATGTACATGTTCAAATGGGTTTGCAAGGCTTATTCATAATAGAAGAAAATAGACCAAATAATAATCTACAGACAATGAACTTAGGGGCAGGTAAAGTCAGAGCTCCTTCGCAATCCTTAAAAGAATCATACGATAGTGAATATGATTTACATTATCTTGATCTTGATAAAGAACTTGGAGCTAGAATCCAAGATAATAATGATCCAAGATTGATTACACAATCCATGCATCGTGATTACGATATCACCGATGCGAATGTTGATTTTTTTACTTTAAATGGACGTTCTTTTCCTTATACATTTAGAGAGTCTTTGATTGTTTCTCGTGAAGGTGAAAAGGCAAAATTACGTGTCGTAAATGGAGGTAGTAAAGGAATTGCATTGCATACTCATGGGCATAAATTTACTGTTATTGAAAGAGATGGTGTTAAGTTACCTAAATCCAACCAAACTCCACAGGATGTGCTTTGGATGGCTACATCACAGCGTTATGACTTGGATCTTTCTTTTATAAATGACGGCACTCGGACTTATGGGCCTGGCATTTGGTTGTATCACGATCATCAAAATAAGGGCACGACAACCGATGGTATTGGTCCTGGAGGTAATATAAGTGCCATAGTTGATAAAGAATACCTAGATGAATCAGGTTGGCCAATGACACGTGGGGTTGGGTATAGTCAATATTTTAGCGCTGATTATTATAAAAAGAAGATTCCAATTTGGGAGAGTTATATCCCATCATTTTATGCTGAACCAGCAAAAGACAATATTTTATTGTTTAGGATTCTCTTACTGATGCTATTTTTTGGGAGCTTTCTAGCAATATTACGGTCTTTGTATACTCAAAGAAAAAAAGGATGATTATGATCAATCAGAAATTATGGGTGATCTTATTAAGTCTAATTTTTATGCATCAATCGCATGGATTGCAACATTCAATGAGTGAGGATTATGGCAGCATGGTTATGAGCAGTAATCACAATAATTTACCGTTGGGCTGCGAAAGAATCTCCGGCGAAGAGAATATTATTGTAAGTGCTGGGCAACGATATGCGAAAGATATTCCCGGAACAATTTATGGCATGAATCAGCATGAATGGGATGTTGATCCTTGCACCAGAGTGACGGTCACATTTATCAATGAGGACGATGTCCGTCATCAATGGATGGTGCATGGCTTACCAAAATATTTATATCCCGCTGGAATGTTCTATATAGAAGCGATGGGGGGCAAAACCGCAACTGGAACATTTATTGTTCCAAGTGAGGATCGTAATTATCTAGTTCATTGTGATATGACTCAACATATGGAAATGGGGATGCGAGGCCAACTCGTTGTGGGTGAAGGGAGCGGTGATTTATGGGCTGTTACTGGAATCACTGATCCTTTTTATCGGGCTTCTTACTTACCAGATAATTTAATTTATTTGTCCCTCGTGGTACTGTTTTTAGGATATTCTGTAACATCATGGCTTGTGCGCATGCGTCAGAAACGTTAAATTTGAATTACTAAATTAAAATAAAGGCCAACGGCAATGAAGCAAATTGAAAGTAAAAATTCTTCAATCCTTATCAGTTTAGCGGCCTTATTTGTTATTGTTTATTCTTTGCAAGCAGCTGCGCCACTAATCATTCCTTTTTTATTAGCAATTTTTCTTGCTCTAATTACGTTAAGACCATTGTTTTGGCTGCAAAGTAAAAAAGTGCCCGCATTCCTCGCGGCTTTGATTATTGTGGCAGTTATAATGCTTCTCCTGTTGCTTATTGGCAGTGTATTGGGAACATCGATTGCAGAATTTACAGCTGCTTTACCAGAATACCAAGAAAGGTTGGATGTGATACTAGAGAGCCTAATGGGTGCTGCACCTAATTACTTATCAAGCAATCAAACTTCTCTTAATTTTAGTCAGCTTCTTGATCCAGGTTGGGCGATGAGTCTCGCGGCATCTCTATTGAATGCATTACGAGAGGTACTGACAAATGCGTTTTTGATCATGGTTACCATGATTTTTATCTTACTGGAGGCTTCAGCCTTTGAAGTTAAATTACTTGCTGCTTTCAAGCGTAAACGTGATTCATTTGTGAGCCAAAAAATATTTGTGACTAATTTAGGTCGTTATTTAGGAATTAAGACCATTATGAGCATTGCCACTGGTGCTTCTGTAGCTATAGCAACTTCATGGATTGGTCTTGATTTCCCCTTATTATGGGGCATGTTTGCTTTTCTTTTGAACTATGTACCTACTATAGGTTCAATTATTGCAGCCGTGCCAGCGGTATTGATGGCGCTGGTTCAATTGGGAATTGGTGATGCTGTTACTACAGCAATCGCATTTTTTACTATCAATCTTGTATACGGAAATATTATTGAACCTAGATTGCTCGGTTATGGGGTTGGATTGTCCCCTTTAATTGTCTTTATTAGTTTATTTTTCTGGGGTTGGGTTTTCGGTCCGGTGGGTATGATTCTGTCTGTACCATTAACCATGGCATTAAAAATGGCCCTAGAGAGTGATGAACAAACTCAGTGGTTAGCAATAATTATGGGCTCAGAAGACGATGCTCAGCATGAGATCGGTACGAAATAATTATCACGGCTTAACTACCCCAATAATTTTCTAGATTTGTTGATTGCTCTTACCACACGGTCAACATGATCGAGTGTGTTATATATGTGAGGCGAAAGTCTAAGGCCACCAGTACCCGCTAGAATAACACCTCCATCCTTAAGAACATTATCGAGTAGTTGACGTCTATTCTCTTGAGGTGCTTTTAGAATAATAACATTGCTGGTGAAATTAGAATGATGTGAGGAGACAAAATTTACATCGATATCTATCAATGATTGTCGAAGATGATTGGCAATTTTTGTGGCTCTTTTTTCAATACCCAAAGGGGTGATTGAGGCATGAAAATTAACTGTTTCAGAAAGTGCGGCAAGTGCGGCATCATTTCGCTGACCAAATGCTTCAAATTTTCTCGCGCCCTTAGCATTGGTTTCAGCAGAATTACCCCAACCGATACTGACGATTCCCGGCCAGATACGATTTATATTTTCCTGGCGCACAACTAATAAGCCTATTTCTCTTGGCCCCATATACCATTTATGAGAACTCCCACTAAAAGAATCACACCCTATCGCATCAAGGTCTACATCCATTAGACCCCAAGTCTGAGCGCCATCCACATGAATGTGTACTTGTCCGTGCCTAGCTTTTATTGCTTGACATATTTCTTGTGCGGGCAGTCGAAATCCAGTGATATTTGAAATATGAGTAAAGGAGACTACCTTGGTTTTTGGGGTAATTTGCTCGAGAAATAAATCCACCACCTTATCGATATCTTGAGTGTTAACCGGAACATTAATATGTTTGATTTTGCAGTTACTGCGTTTTGCCCTTACGGACCATGAAACATTATTGGAAGGATGATTTTGATTCCATAGTAAAATTTCATCATCAGCTTGAAGTGATATACCTTGTGCCACAATATTGTTGGCTTCGGAAGTATTGCGAACAATAGCGACATCATCAGGACTTATATTGAGTTGTTTTCCAATTCCATTTCGGGCAACTTCTTTAATCGCCATGATACGCGTTCTATTCTGACCGCTCATGTCAAAATCTAAATCATCGCTAAAAGAATCTATTGATTTATTGATGGCAGTTGGCATCGGGCATAAATTAGCTGCATTCATAGGTACTTTATTATCAGAGAACCCAAAGGCTTTTTCTGGAGAAATACTTGTTATGTCTGCGGCAGCAATTTTGTATCCAATAAGACTCCCTGCTAGTGGAGCAGCACTTATGGCTTTGATAAAGTGTCGACGCTTGATGTCCATTGTGAATCCTTCAGGTAATTATAGTTTTAAATTAGGTATTTATCTTTTAATAAAAACATAATATTTTTTTTCAGTCAAAGTGAAATATCCATCAACTCATGTCCATGGTATCGTATTACAAAATAAAAAATTACGTATTTATTAAATTTTTTAATTGGAGTATTAGAAGTGAAAAAAATGAATAAGAGTATTTTATTATTATTGAGTTTTTTTTTAACAGCCTGTACTCAAGAAGATGATCGTCAACTTGGTGCTGATATTATCCTTACTAATGCCCGAGTATATTCAATGCGATGGGATGAACCAGATTTAGATGGCACATTATCTTCTGAGGCACCTAATAATGGAGAGTGGCAACCCGATGCGAATGCGGTAGTTATTCGTAACAGTAAAATTGTTTTTGTTGGCAAAACTACAAAAGCTCTTACTTATCAAGGAGAAAATACTCAGATTATTGATCTTGCTGGTGCAACAGTTTTACCCGGATTAGTTGATTCTCATACGCATGTGTTTGGCGTCGGCGCCGCACTTGAGAGAGTTGATTTAATTGGCGTATTGACTGAAGAAGAAATGGTAGCAAAAGTTGTTGAAAGAGCAAAAACTACCCCTAAAGGAGAATGGATTATCGGCCGTGGATGGGATGAAGGAGTTTGGGCAAATCAATATCCAGATAAGATTTTACTGAGTAAATCTGTTCCTGATCATCCTGTATTCTTATCAAGTTTGCATAGCTTTGGAGGCCTTGCTAATCAAAAAGCATTAGATGTTGTTGGTATTAATTCAACAACAAAAGTTCCTGTCGGAGGAGACATTAAGCTAGGGCTTGATGGCGAACCTAATGGTTTATTTTTAAATCGAGCGGTCCCTGTGATAAGAGATGCTATTCCGTCTCTAACGCAAGAAGCTTTGATGGCTCGTGCTTTAGCTGGCCTCAACCAAATGGCCGAGGATGGATTTGTTGCAGTACATGATGCTGGACTGAATACGTCTATGATGGCTGCTTTAGAGCAACTGGAGGCGGAAAATTTATTGCCGATTAGAGTTTATGCGATGTTATCTTTGAGGGATGAACCACTGATGGAAAAATGGATTGAAAAAGGCCCCGATAACGATATGGATAGTATGTTGGTTACTAGAGCAGTGAAGGCTTATTATGATGGAGCTTTAGGGTCAAGAGGGGCAAGATTGCTGTATGACTATTCTGATCTACCTGGGCATCGAGGAATTAGTGGTGATGGTTATGGCTTTAATGAAACATTGATGGCTCGGGCCATGAAGAAAGGATTTCAAGTTGCAATTCATGCTATTGGAGATGCTGGCAATCGTGAGGCCTTAGATATCTTAGAAAGAGTGTTCGATGAAGCTCCTTTCACCAGATTTAACCGTCACAGAATTGAACATGCCCAAATTCTTCATCCTGATGATTTACCTCGATTAGGACAGCTTGGCATTATTGCATCAATGGAACCGCAACATGCTGTTGAAGATAAAACATGGGCAGAGATTCGTTTGGGATCCGAACGCATTAAAGGTGCGTATGCCTGGAGATCGTTAAGAGAGAGCAAAGCTCGTTTGACATTTAATTCTGATAATCCAGGTTCCGATCATAATATTTTTTATGGTTTACACTCCGCTATTACTCGTCAAGATAAGGATTCTCAGCCTGAAGGGGGTTGGTATATTGAGGAGTCAGTTAATGTGGACGAAGCAATTCGAAGTTATACTTCATGGTCAGCTTTTGCCAGTTTTAAAGAAAATGAGACTGGCATCATTGATGTTGGTAGATGGGCTGATCTAAGCGTTATGAATCTTGATCCTTTCTTACTATCAGACGATAGCCCCGTTGACCTATTGGATGGGCAAATTCTCATGACCATTGTCAATGGATCGATTGTATATGAAAGATAAATTTACTCAAAAATACAGAGGTAATATGGAATTCACTATAAGAAAAAATCGTTTATTTTTTATTAGCCTAATCTTTTTATCATTGATTGCTTGTTCTAAATCTGAAGAAATTC
The DNA here is from genome assembly GCA_028822065.1 of Woeseiaceae bacterium. Lineage (GTDB taxonomy): Bacteria > Pseudomonadota > Gammaproteobacteria > Steroidobacterales > Woeseiaceae > SP4260. The sequence goes on from JAPKEL010000001.1 coordinate 44,760, forward strand.
AAGTAACTGAGTTTTCAGATTACAAATTTCAATCATCTGGTACAAGACAGTTTGAGTGGGATGATGAAGGCGGTATTGGCTGGGTGAAAATTTTGCTTGAGAAGGCTAATTTTAAAGATGCAGAGATTGAGATAGCTGAAATGTATTTTCCTCCAGGGTATCAGGACATCGCTCATATGCATGAGTTGGAATTGCTTTTCGTTCTTGAAGGGAGGCTTGATCATATTGTAAATGGCGAGTCGCATATACTAAGGCCGGGTATGTTAGGTGTTGTACGTGAACCAGATTTAGTTGTTCATCGTGCAGACTCAGATGTTGGTGTACGTGTACTTGTCATATGGCCTTATGGGAAGGAAGTGCAAGTCTTAGAGGACGAGCAATTACGTGAAATTTCCTTGATCATCAATTGATGATTTTTTCATGGGTTGCTAAAAGAAACATAAGAGAAATTAAGGAATATTAACTAATTCATTAGATAAGAATATGAAAAAAGATAACAATGATGCTGAGACATTATTAAGAGAAGAGTTAGACGCAGGGATCTTACGCGTGACGATGAATGATCCCCGCCGCCGTAATGCTCTCTCCTTGGAAATGATAAGGCAATTAAGTGACGCAATTTATAATGCTTCACTTAATCAAAAAATAAACGTTATTATTATTGCAGCTTCTGCACCTACGTTCTGCGCGGGTCATGATTTAAAAGAAATGACAATAGCACGAGAACGCGCCGATGGAGGAAATGCATTCTATGCTAAATTATTTTCTAATTGTTCGGCATTGATGCAATTAATTATCGATAACTCCAAACCTGTAATTGCAGAGGTTTCTGGTATAGCCACTGCTGCTGGCTGTCAATTAGTGGCCAGTTGTGATTTGGCAATAGCTTCAGACCAAGCGGCATTTGCAACACCAGGAGTAAATATTGGACTTTTTTGTTCGACACCCATGGTTGCTTTATCCAGAAATGTAGCCAATAAACATGCTATGGAGATGTTATTAACAGGCGAAATGATTGACGCGAATAAAGCGAAAGAAATTGGCTTGGTAAATCATGTTGTTAATGAGGTTGATTTGTTGGAAAGAACAATGAAATTAGCTGCTTTGATTGCAAGCAAATCATCAGTTACGGTTTCACGTGGAAAAAAAACATTTTATCGTCAGTTAGACCAACCGCTAAAAGAAGCTTATAAATTATGCTCTGAAGTGATGGTTAATAATATGTTAGAAAACGAGGCAAAAGAAGGTATAGACGCATTTATAAATAAACGTCTACCCAATTGGAATATTGAAGATGATTGATCAGGTATAAATTAATATATATTAAAATTTCTCCTAAGTATTTGGGTGTTATAAACGTGATATAATTCATAATTAAGCGATAACCTGACAATGAGTAAGGTAATGTAAAGTGAAAAATATCGTACGTTATAGCATTCCAAATATGTTCACAGCAGCAAGTCTTTTGCTAGGCTTTGCCTCAATTATTACAAGTCAAACTGGTAATATAGAACAAGCAGCATGGATGATTGTATGGTGTGGCATTCTGGATGTAATGGATGGTCTTTCGGCAAGATTATTAAATGCAACATCTCCTTTTGGTGCTGAGTTTGACTCTATGGCAGATCTAGTCTCTTTTGGTGTCGCACCTGCCATATTAATGCTCAATGCAGTAATGTACCTTAATGATATAGATCGTCATTCAATTGAATTCTGGGTTCTTTCAGTTTCTGTAAGTGCTTTTGTTCTCGCAGGTGCACTTCGACTAGCAAGATATAATTTATCATCTGATAAACCAATGAAGGGCTGGTTTTCAGGTATTCCGATTACGGCAGCTGGTGCGGGCTTAACCGCTACAGCTGTAATTCTATTATTACGTCATAATGCTATTTTGGATGCGGAATGGATTAATTTGTATGTACCGATCTTTATGTTTATTTTGGCCATATGCATGGTGTCAACATTTAAGTTTCCAAAAATGATGAAACGTGACGGGCTTTATATCAATCTGTTTCAAGCATTTAACTTTTCTGTTTCATGCTACTGTGCTGTAACTCGAAGTTATCCAGAGTTTCTATTTTTTATGGGTATCTTTCTTTTGATTGCTGGTACCGTAGCAGGTCTTTTTGCAAAAACCGAAGTAAGATAGTATTACATTCAGTAATAAGTGAATTATAAGAAATATAATTAAAAATTGAATTCTGAAGAAACAAAATTTCCCCTTGATAATATGCTCGAAAGACGCAAGAGATTTCTTGGCCCGGCTTATCGTCTATTTTATGATCGCCCATTAAATATAGTAAGAGGCGACGGTGTTTGGCTTTTTGATAATGATAACAAGCGTTATTTGGATATGTATAATAATGTGGCGCATGTCGGGCATTGTCATCCACATGTTGTAGAAGCCATCAGAAAACAAGTCGGAATACTGAATACACATACTCGCTATCTCCATAGTAATGTCTTAAATTATGCAGAAAGACTTTTGGATAAAATGCCTGATGAACTCGATGTAACAATGTTTAGTTGCACGGGTACAGAGGCGAATGAACTCGCACTCAGAATTGCGCGGACTTATACAGAAGGCACTGGAATTATTGTCACTGAAGACGCTTATCATGGGAACTCGGAAGCGATTGCTGAGATATCTACCGAGGATAATGAGCCCGAAGATCGATCCGAATATGTTGTGACCGTTCCAGCTCCTGATACATATCGTGGTTTATATTCTAATAAGGATGCCGCAGAAAAATATGCTGAACATATTAAATCTGCGTTGCAAAAACTTAAACAGAGGAACATCAAGGTTGCCGCATTTATTATTGATACGATTATTTCTAGTAGCGGCGTTGTAGGACCACCACCTGGTTATTTAAGAAAAGCCGCAGAAATTGTGCGTGAGGCTGGCGGATTATTCATAGCAGATGAAGTTCAACCTGGATTTGGAAGAATCGGTAAAACTTTTTGGGGTTACGAGTCTGATGATTTTGTTCCAGATATTGTTACCATGGGCAAACCCATGGGAAATGGTCACCCCATTGCTGCAACGGTTATACAACGCCCTTTAGTTGAAAAATTTTCGAATAAAACTGGTTACTTTAATACCTTTGGCGGCAATCCAGTATCTTGTGCAGCCGCGATGGCTGTCATGGATGTGATCGAGATGGAAGATCTTCAAAAAAACGCATTGGAAGTGGGTGCGTTTTTGAAAGAAGGTATTAAGTCCATTGCGTTAAAATTTCCGCTTATCGGCGATGTCCGTGGCAGTGGATTTTTTCTTGCAATAGAAATGGTAGAGGACAGTAAAAAAAACCCGGCAACTAAAGCGGCTTATAAAATAGTTCAGGAATTAAAAGAGCGTGGTATTTTAACAAACACCATTGGACCTGATGAGAATATTTTAAAGCTTAGACCGCCCATGGTGTTTACTAAGGAGAATGCCAACTTCTTCCTCGATCAACTGGAGATAGTGGTAAAAAAATTCAGTTATAATTGAATGAATAAAGTCTATATTTAATTTCATTTAAAGGACAGTATGATGTTTGGATTACCTTGGGAAACAACTATTTGGGTTTTTGGATCCCCTGTATTTTGGATTCTCTATACATTAATTTTCCTTTTTCGGACTCGCTCTTGGCCTAAAGATTCTAATAATGAGGATCTTCATTGAATACCACAGTAATTCTCTTTTTAGTGATCTATTACATAGTAGTTTTAGGGATAGGTTATTGGGCTTTACGCAATGGTGGCAGTAAAGATCTAGAAGGTTATTTACTCGGCGGTCGAAAAATTGGTCCTGCAACAACGGCCCTAACTCTTCAAACCACTTCAATGAGCGGCTTTATGTTTCTTGGTGCAGGAGGGCTTGGTTATATTCAAGGATATTGGGCTCTATGGTATGCCTTAGGGGATATTGGAGGAGGAGTATTAAATTTTTCAATCATCGGACGAAGAATGCGAAAATTATCGCAGTTATTTGGGGCACTTACGGCTATTGAGTACTTAGAAAAACGTTACCCTTCTGGAGTTCTTAGGCTAATTTCAGGCTCACTTGCTGTCTTTTTACTTGGTTTTTATGTGCTGGCACAATTTATTGCAGGCGGAAAAGGTATGGCATTAGTGACTGGTATACCTTACCCAATTGCACTTGCTATTGCTGTTTCCGTGATTGTTCTTTATACATTTATGGGAGGCTATTTGGCAGTGGCTTATACGGATTTCTTCCAAAGTTTAATAATGTTGTTTGGAGTACTATGGATTTTTATAGCAGTTTTATATGAATTAGGAGGCTTTACTGCAGCAAATAATGCGCTTCATGATCTTGATCCTACTCTACTCTCTATGTGGGGAAAAGATTTGGGTTTTGAAGGGCAATGGGGCGTAGTCGCAGGAGCAATTTTGATATTTTCGGTCGGCTATCTCGGGTGGCCACATGTTGTCACCCGACATATGGCTATGAAATCTCCTGTCACAGCTAGAGAAGCCGGAGCATGGGCCACAGTTTGGAATTTATTTTTTGTACCTACGCCATATTTGATTGGAATATTTGCAATATTAATCCTTCCGGACATGAATGATCCAGAGATGGCCATTTTCCAAGTTGCAAATAAATTATTACCAGCAGCAGCAACTGGATTAGTTATGGCAGCGATTATGGCGGCCATTATGTCAACAGCTGATTCTCTGTTATTGCAAACGGGCACAATCGCGGCTCGCGATTTGTATGAGCGATTCATTAATCCAGAAGCATCAGAAAAACAAATGATCTGGGTTTCAAGAGGATTGATAATAACAATAGCTATAATTGGTTATTTCATTGCATTGATAGAGCCACCATCAGTCTTTAATGTGGTGATATTTACAACATCAGTTCTAGGCAGTGCATTTCTCCCTGCTTACGTGTGTGCAGTATGGTGGAAGAAAGCCAATATGCCAGGAGCGTTATGTTCGATTATTTTGGGGGCATTAACGGCGTTTTGTTGGCAGTTTTTTGGAGTTACGGAGATGACAACAATTGCACCTATGGTGGTGGGCGTTATTTCTTCAACGTCTACTATGATAATTGTTAGTCTGTTGACGCAATCAAAGTATCCTGTACCTGAAAATGTGCTGGAATTAATTGAGGAATCTTCACTTGTTAGATTAATTCCAAACAATATCAGCTCGGCATCTAATAATTCTATAGCAATCCAAGCACTGGAGATTAAAAAATTTCTAGGAAAGAATGAATGAATCAAGGTAATCTAATTTCAGTGATTGAGCATGATATATGTCAAAAGCAAGCCAAAGAGATTGCTTCTAATCTAGTAATGACTGATGAGCTATTCAGTATGAGGTATTTTTATTATCCTTATTTTTATTTTAAAGCTGAATGCAGAATGCCTTTTTTGTATGGCCGAAAGAAGTTTACGGTTAATTCTATGGTGGATGCTTGTAGTGGTCATGCCGCAACAGCCGATTTATTTGGTACTGAAAGAAAAATTGTTCATCAGCAAGAGTTACTCACTAAGAAAATAAAAATTGAGGCAGCTCAAATTCAAGCAAAACATTATGTTATTGATCATTTGAATCGTAAATTTAAAGCGCTGAATAATTATAATATTTCCATGGAAGCTAAAGGAGAGACATACAAATTATTTTGGGTGCTAGAATATACAAATCAATCGATTGTAATTGATTCTATTACGGGGGATTTTGAGGCTTTAAATATAAATAAAAGTGCTTAGTAAATTATATCAGCACTTACCTTAAGCTAATAAATTAATGGCCTCATACATTTTAATCTAGGAAGAAGTCATGAGTAAATTCTCAAGAAGAAATTTTTTAAGCTCCACAGCTGCCACAATACCATTGGGTTTTGGTGTGTCTTCAATACCCCATCAATTAAGTGCAGCCTATGTAACTGGGCAAGCTGATATTCTGGTGACGGGAAAGATTCTTACTATGGATTCATATTTACCAGTTGCTCAAGCAATGGCAATTAAAGATGATCGTATATTAGCAATCGGCGATCTTGAGGAGGTTTTACCTTTCGCTGGAGCCAGCACAGAAAGAATTGATGCAAGAGGTCATGTCGTAACTCCTGGATTTATTGATGCTCACAGTCATCCTTTATTTGCTGAGGAGGCGATCGGAGTTAATGTTAATTTACCAACTATTGACGAAGTAAAAAAAGCATTGGCATGGAAAGCCTCACAAACTCCACCTGGACACTGGGTGAGAGGGGTGATGTATGACGATACAAAATTCTCAGATGAGCGACCTTTAAATCTTAATGATATTGATCAGGTAGTAAAAGATCACCCTGTTTATGTAGCTCATCGGGGTGGACATACGGGTGTTGTCAATTCTAAAGCGTTAGAGATTGCTAGTATCACAATGGAGACGCCTGATCCTATAGGCGGAAAATTTTATCGTGAAAATGGAGAATTTACCGGTAAGGTTGCAGAGCACGCAGTTGATGTGTTTTTTAAAGTGGGTACTTGGCCAATTATGGATCGAAGTGTTCGCCAAGAAGCTGCCCGTATTAGCTCTCAAAATATGGCAGCTGCAGGCTTGACTTCAACCACTGATGCCAGTGGAAATCGTAATGATTTACTTGCCTATCAAGACGCTAGAAGAAATGATGAATTATATTTTAGAGTGGCATTTATGCCCAGTGGAGGAAGTCAGGTATACAGAGGTCTAAAGGAAGCTGGAATTGGCTCGGGTTATGGTGACGATATGATTCGTATAGGAGCGGTAAAGTTTTCAGCAGATGGCTCAGCATCAGAAAGAACCATGAGTATGAGTACGTCTTATCAAGGAAAACCAGATGATTTCGGAATTTTAACCATGACTCAAGATGAAATTTATAGTGCTGTTGATGATGCTGTTGCACATGATTTTAGAGTTGGAATTCATGCGAACGGCGATGTTGCAATTAACATGGTTTTAAATGCATATGAAAAAGTACTTAAAGGTCATAAAGGCATTAATCCGAGGCATCGAATAGAGCATTGCTCGTTAGTTAATGACGAGCTTTTAGGGCGAATAAAAGCGGCAGGTGTAATTCCAACTCCATTTTATACATATGCTTATTATCATGGCAATAAATGGGTTGATTACGGTTATGAAAAAATGCAGAGCATGTTTGCTCATCGCAGTTTTTTGGATGCCGGTATCCCGGTTGCGCCAGCTTCGGATTTTACCCCAGGCCCGTTTGAACCGATGATGGCTATTCAAAGTATGGTAACAAGAAAAGATGTGCGTGGAAGAGTTTGGGGTCCTGATCAAAGAATTTCAGTTTCAGAAGCGATGCGTATTTGTACCATGCATGGAGCTTATGCTTCATTTGAAGAAAATAGCAAAGGGTCATTGGTGGCAGGGAAATTGGCTGATTTTGTGATTCTTGAAAAAGACCCCCATGAGGTTAATCCAGACGAAATTATAGATATAAATATACTCAGAACCGTTCTAGGAGGAAGGACGACTTTTGAAGCATGATTAACATAATTGAGAATTTTTTATCGATGATTACCGTGTCAAAATAAACCATATTTGTTTTCATAATGTAACGAATATTTTTGAGGTATGGAAATCATTTTATGAATACATTATATTTCGCAGTAACTTAGATATTTAAGGGGGGGAGAGACATTTATTTAGAAAATAATGAAATATTTAAGAATATAATAAGTTATTGATAAATATAATATTTTTCCTATCTAAAAAAGTTTAAGTACATGATGTTTTGACAATTATTTAAATTGTGAGAATAAATAATTGCGCAGTAATGAAATAAGTAAAGCAGCAATTATGATTTTTGATAAAATAATTTAAGGATTTATCGGGTATGCCTATAGCAGTTGTCGTAATATTTTTGGTTGTTGGTTCAGTTGTATTCCATTTTGTAAGTCCATGGACATTTACCCCATTGGCATCAAATTGGAGTCAGATTGACGATACAATTGATCTTACATTCTGGGTGACAGGATTTGTCTTTGTCGCAATTAACCTCTTTATGGCTTATGCAGTCATTAAATACAGAGCGGCACCAGGGAAACGTGCTGCATACGATCCAGAGAATACCAAATTAGAAACTTGGCTTACAGTATTTACAACTGTTGGTATTGTCGCGATGTTGGCGCCGGGACTCTTAGTATGGGGTCGTTTTGTCGATGTTCCTGATAATGCGATGCAGATCGAAGTATTGGGTCAGCAATGGCATTGGAGTTATCGTCTACCTGGTGCTGATGGAGAATTTGGTGATGTAAGCGCTAAATTAATCACAAAAGAAAATCCTTTTGGTATGGATTATGACGATCCTGTTGGGCAAGATGATGTTCTTATCAGTAGCCCGGAACTCCATTTACCTATTAATGTGCCGGTCAATTTGAATTTACGCTCAAAGGATGTGCTGCATAACTTCACAGTTGCACAGTTTAGGGTAAAAATGGATATGGTTCCTGGAATGGTCACCAGCTTGTGGTTTACACCAACAAAAGCCGGACGTTATGATTTATTGTGTGAAGAATTGTGCGGTATTGCTCATCATACAATGCGTGGAGCAGTAATCGTAGAAGAACCAGAAGACTTTGATAACTGGGTAGCCTCTAATCCGACTTTTTCTGATACACAAGTTCGACTCGCTTATAACCCGGAGCCAAATTCTGCCGCTGCCCAATATGCAGTTTGTGCTGCGTGCCATGGACATCAAGGTGAAGGCATGGTGGTTTTAAATGCTCCAAAAATTTCAGGTCAAAGTGAGTGGTATTTAAGAAAACAACTTGAAAATTATAAAGGCGGACTTCGTGGTTCTCATAAAGATGATATTTATGGCCAACAGATGGCACCAATGTCAATGGTTCTTTTTAATGATACTGCTATAGATAATGTGATTGCTCATATCCAGACATTTCCTGACAATCCTGCCCCAAAAACAATTGAAGGCGATATAGAAAGCGGGAAAAAGACCTATGCGGTTTGTGCCTATTGTCATGGCGGTAATGCCCAAGGTACTAAGGCAATGAATGCACCAAGAATGGCTGGTATGACGGATTGGTATCTGCAGAGGCAACTACAAAATTTCAAACATGGAATACGTGGTCAGCATCCTCAAGATTATTATGGTAAGCAGATGAGTTTTATGGCAAGAATCTTGCAAGATGATAAGAAAATAGATGATCTTGTGGCTTATATAAATACATTGTAAAAGAAGTTTAAAAATTAAAATTCAATTTCAAACAGAAAGAAAAGTAAGGGGAGAAGAATGGCCTTTGTAGCAATAGCTGATCGTGATCATGAGCAAGAGCATCATGATCCTCAAACATTTCTAACAAAATATGTATGGAGTCAAGACCATAAAGTGATCGCTATTCAGTACGGCGGTATAGCTATTTTTGTTGGTCTGATCGCTTTAGGTTTATCAATTCTAATGCGATTGCAGTTAGGATTTCCAAATACATTCTCGGTGATAAACCCTGAAAGTTATTATCAGTTTGTGACGATGCATGGCATGATCATGGTGGTATATCTCTTAACTGCCCTTTTTCTTGGTGGTTTTGGAAATTATCTAATACCGTTGATGTGCGGTTCACGCGATATGGTGTTTCCGTTTTTAAATATGCTCAGTGTTTGGGTATATTTACTTTCTGTTCTGATCCTCTTAGCAAGTTTTTTTGTTCCTGGAGGTACAACTGGTGCAGGGTGGACACTTTATCCTCCGCAAGCTATTTCAGCTGGTACGCCTGGTGTTGGAATGGGTATTATATTGATGCTTGTTTCATTGGCGGTATTTATCGTGGCATTTACTATGGGCGGGCTGAATTATGTGACTACGGTGCTTCAAGCTAGATGCAAAGGTATGACATTGATGCGAATGCCTTTATCTGTATGGGGCATATTTATGGCGACTGTCCTCGGTTTATTGGCTTTTCCTGCATTACTAGTTAGTGCAATCATGATGATTTTAGATAAAACAATCTTAACTAGTTTCTTCATGCCGGCAATGATTTCAGCCGGTGAGCAACTTAGTTATAATGATGGCAGTCCGATATTATTCCAGCATTTATTTTGGTTCTTTGGTCATCCCGAAGTATATATAGTTGCCCTTCCTGCGTTTGGTCTAGTATCAGATGTATTGGCCACGCATGCTAGAAAAAATATATTTGGTTACAGGATGATGGTTTGGGCAATCCTTGCGATTGGAGGCCTCAGTTTTGTAGTTTGGGCTCACCATATGTATGTTAGTGGTATGAATCCATATTTTGGATTTTTCTTTGCTACCACCACACTAATTATTGCTGTACCCACGGCTTTAAAAGTTTATAACTGGGTGTTAACACTTTGGCAAGGAAATATTCACCTTAGAGTCCCTATGTTATTTGCTATTGCGTTTATTTTTACCTTTATACATGGAGGTTTGACAGGAATATTCTTAGGGAATGTTGTAGTTGATTTACCGCTATCAGATACGTATTTTGTGGTAGCCCATTTTCACATGGTGATGGGGGTTTCGCCGGTGTTGGTTGTATTTGCAGCAATTTATCATTGGTTCCCATTAATGTCAGGTAAGATGTTTAATGAAACTCTTGGTAAATGGCATTTTTGGCTAACTTTTTTAGGCGCTTACTCGGTTTACTTGCCAATGCATTATTTGGGTTTTCAGGGCGTACCGCGTCGTTATTTTTCAATGGGTACTACAGACTTTCTGCCTGAATCAGCTCAAATGTTAAATGCCAGTATCACAGTTTCTGCAATTATATTGGCTGCTGCCCAATCACTCTTTTTTATAAATATATTTATGAGTTTATGGAAAGGTAAGAAGGCGGAAAAAAATTGTTGGGGAGCTACTTCACTTGAATGGCTTACGCCTGACCAACCACCAAAACATGGAAACTGGGGTCACGACTTACCCGTGGTTCATCGATGGGCTTATGATTATAGTGTTCCAGGGCAAGAGCAAGATTTTACACCACAAACCGTACCAGCAAGTGAGGTTCCTGTAGGTCGAGATCATGGAGTAACTCATGAGAGTATGCTTGAGGAATTTCAAGAGAAATGACCATAACACTTATATTCTTGGCTTGTATTATGGCAACTTTAATTTTTTGGTTGCTAAAGCAGACACTCAATACACAACCTTGGGTGTCGGATGCTGAGGCGGATGCGGTTTCAGGAATGTCTCTTAATACAAACCCACAGACAATTGGGCTCACCACTTTTCTAGCGGTTGCCACATCAATGTTTGCATTGTTTGCCAGTGCCTATACATTGAGGATGACAATGCCAGATTGGAGTCCAATGGATGAGCCAGTGGTACTTTGGATTAACACAGGCTTTTTGATATTAGCCAGTGTTTCTTATCAGTGGACCACTTCAGTAGCATTAAAAAGTCATGCTCAAAAGATTAAATTGGGACTTATTACTTCAGGAATTTTCTCGATATTTTTTCTTATAGGACAGTTTACTGCTTGGCAGCAACTTATTGAGAAAGGGATGTATGCCTCTTCTAATCCTTCCATCGCATTTTTCTATGTATTGACTGCAATGCATGGATTGCATCTTTTAGGAGGGCTCTATGTTTGGGCTCGATCTGTAATTAGGGTATCAAGAGATGCAGATGCTGAATCCATTCGTTTGAGTGTAGAGTTATGTACCGTTTATTGGCATTTTCTGTTGCTTGTTTGGGCGTTGCTATTTAGTTTAATGATTTCAACTTAATATAGAAGGATTAGATATATGTCAGAGGCATTTATGACAGAAATAGAAGAGCCATTGCAAGAAGGATTAACTGGGGTAGTTGCTGATTATTCTGTTGATAAACAAGCATTTCAAGTGCCTTGGGGCAAGGCAATGATGTGGATTTTCTTGTTAAGTGATACATTTATATTTAGTTCTTTTTTGATTAGTTATATGACAGTAAGAATGTCTGCACTAGATCCATGGCCTCTTCCCAGTGAAGTATTTGCCTTGAGTTTTGGTGGTGATCCAATTCCACTGGTTCTGATCGCGATAATGACTTTTATTTTGATTACCTCAAGTGGAACCATGGCCATGGCCGTGAACATGGGTTATCGCAAAGATAAACAAAAAACTTTCTATTTAATGTTAGCAACGGCATTATTGGGCGCATCATTTGTTGGAATGCAAATGTTTGAGTGGACTAAATTAATTGTAGATGAAGGCGTGAGGCCTTGGTTTAACCCAATGGGTGCGGCTCAATTTGGGTCTAGTTTCTTTATGATTACTGGTTTTCATGGATTGCATGTATCAGCAGGTGTTGTTTATTTGCTCGTCGTGGCCTTTAGGGTTAAAAATGGCTTTTACGAGCGGCGTGGCAATAATTATGAAATTGTTGAAATAGCGGGCCTTTATTGGCACTTTGTCGATCTTGTATGGGTATTTATTTTTGCACTTTTCTACCTATGGTAATAATGGGAGTATTTTTATATGTCTGAAGGACAACAACATCCATTAAGTATTTATTATTCGATATGGATATTATTATTTGTAGTCAGTGGATTTTCATATGCGGTTGATTATTTCCAACTCCAAGGTATGTTGAGATGGACATTAATTTTAATTTTTATGTTTATTAAAGCCGGTTTCATTGTAGCTATCTTTATGCATATGACATGGGAAAGATTGGCATTGAAAATGGCTATCTTGCTGCCACCAATATTTTTAATGATATTTATCGGTATTATGTCTATAGAAAGTGATTATACTTTTCTAACAAGAATAGAATTTTTTACTGAAAGCGATTTCGTTCCTGTCTATCATAACAGTGGTGCAGAGCACTAATCTATTTGATGGAGTTCGCTATTTTGGTTGCCATGGCAGCTACTTCTTCGGATATTTTTTTGGTATCTAAAGTAAAAAATTGACCCTCATGCATCAGCAATTTTCCGTTTACAATAACGGTCACGACATCTTGCTCATCGGTTACATAGACTAAATGGGACGGAATATCATAGTTTGGCTGATGGTGTACATCATCGAATGCCACTTGAATTATGTCAGCATCCATACCAATTTCGAGTTTCCCTATTTTTTCCCCTAAGCCGATTATATTTGCGCCATTTGTCGTAGCCATTCTCAATACCGTTGTGGCGGGCAGAACCTCAGGATTCATTTGTGTAACTTTTTGAAGAAGGGCAGCTAACCGCATTTCTTCCCACATATCTAGGTCATTATTGCTGGCCGCTCCATCCGTGCCTAAGCCGATCAGAATACCAGCGTCCAACATATCGGCGATTGGTGCTATACCGCTGGCTAATTTCATGTTGGATGTGGGATTATGAATTACTCCTACATTTCGTTCAGCTAAAATTGCAATTTCTTTTTTAGTTGGCCAAACCACATGAGCTGCGATGGTTCTTCCATTGAAGAAATCTATTGAATCAAGTGCTTCAATGCTTGTCATTCCATAGGTTTGTTTTGAGTATTGTAATTCATACTCTGATTCAGATAAATGAATACTGATTGGAGTATCGGTGAGCGCAGCAATTCGACGCGTCTCTTTTAATTGAGCAAGATTTAAAGAATAGATTGCATGGGGCCCTAGGATAGGTGTAATGGTAGGGGTTTTCTGCGCCCAGCGATTAATATATTCTTCTCCGCCGTTAATGGCATCTTCTGCATTCTGCGCATTGGGGGTTTGATTATCGCTAATAGTTGATGAAATTAAGCCTCTAAGCCCACATTTAGTAACAACTTTAGAAATTACGTCAGGATAGAAATACATATCGACAAAAGTGGTTGTGCCACCTCGAATCATTTCCCAGCAAGCAAGTTCAGTACCAATTCTTACGAAATCAGCATTTACAAATTGCTGTTCTAAGGGAAATATATAATTATTTAGCCAGTCAATGAGAGAGCGATCATCAGCAATCCCTCGAAGTAAAGTCATCGCTGCGTGTGAATGGCCATTAATCAGTCCTGGAAGGGCAATTTTATGTTTCCCTGAGATGCGATTATCGGTTTGATATTTTGCGTTTATATTTTTTATATTATCTATATCTAGTATTAACCCACCATCAATGGCGATAGCAGAATTTTTTAGAATTGTGTTAGACGAATTCATTGTGAGAATATGATCTGCTTCCATAATGATATCTACATGGAGTTTTTCATTTTTGTATTCCTCAGCATAAGAATTGGATGACAGAATTAAAAAGAAGAGCAGAAAAGACGGTAAATTTATTTTTTTATACATGATTTCTTGATGAGTGTTTTAAATTAATAAGTTAACCTATAGTATAATTCTTTTAAAAGCCATCGCCCCGTTTTTAATAATGAGTTAAATGGAGAACATTTATTATTAGTCTATTAGGCATCACAGCGATTCTTGTTATTGCGTGGATCTTTTCGGAAAATCGTAAAGCCATTAATATCAAAATAATTTTAATGGCGTTTATATTGCAATTTTTAATTGCTTATTTTTTACTAACTCTTGATTTTGGGAAACTGATAATCCAAAAACTCAGTAATGGTGCTCGTTATATTATTGATTTTTCTCAAGAAGGGATTTCATTTGTATTTGGACCATTAGCAAATGAATGGAGTTTTGCAATTAATGCTCTTCCGGTAATCATTTTTTTATCTGCTTTAACGGCAGTGCTCTACCACCTTAGAATAATGCAATATTTTGTTTCTATCATTGGTGGTGCCCTTAAGAAAATATTAGGCACGGATATCATTGAATCCATGAATGCTGCAGCAAATATATTTTTAGGTATGGACAGCTCACCATTAGCGGTTAGACCCTATTTGAATAAAATAACTGACGCACAAATGTTTGCAATTATGGTTTCGGGTTTGGCGTCTGTGGCTGGGACAGTACTTTTAGCTTATGCACAAATGGGAGCGCAATTGGAGTATCTTCTGGCGGCATGTTTTATGTCTGCACCGGGTGGTTTACTGATGGCAAAAATAATAATGCCCGATGAACCTAGTAAGAATTCTGTAAATCAAGAAGTCAATATACATGCCACTAAAAGTCCCCATACAAATATCATTATGGCAGCTGCCGTTGGTGCCGGTGATGGAGTTAAATTAGCGGTAAGCATTGGCGCTATGTTGATTGCTTTCATTGCATTGATTGCCATGATGAACAGTTTATTCGTAAATATTGGATCTTTATTTGGTATAGAAGGCTTAACGATGCAAAAAATACTTGGTTGGGTTTTTTCGCCAATCATGTATCTGCTCAGTATTCCATGGGATGAGGCGCAAGCAGCAGGTGCGTTGTTTGGTGAAAAATTGGTTTTAAATGAATTTGTTGCTTTTAGTCACTTGACTGAATATTTGTCTGGTATGAGTGAGAAAACAATTGTTATTGTCACATTTTCTTTATGTGGTTTTGCTAACTTTGCTTCAATTGCAATATTAATGGGATCAATGGGTATATTGCTTCCTGATAGAAAAGAATTTATTGCACGTTTTGGTATTAAAGCTGTACTGGCAGGATCTTTGGCAAATTTAATGAGTGCAGCATTCGCTGGTTTATTGTTTATTTCGTAAAGGAGTGATTCGGAATATGCATGAAAAAATAATAATTGATTGCGACCCAGGTCAAGATGATGCGGTTGCACTTTTTTTAGCAATGGCCTCGCCTGATGAATTGGATATTCTTGGCATCACCACTGTTGCAGGTAATGTTCCGTTGGAGCTTACACAAAGGAATGCGCGTATTATTTGTGACATAGCGGGCAATCATGACTTGTCGGTTTATGCGGGTTGTTCAAGGCCTATGTTACTGGATTTGGTGACGGCCGAAAATGTTCATGGAATGTCAGGTCTAGATGGAGTTGATATTTATGAACCAATTAGGACAATTAAAAAGACTCATGCGATTGATTTCATTGTTGAAACATTGAAAGCCGCATCAGATAATTCAATTACTCTTGTCCCTACAGGACCATTGACTAATATAGCCATGGCTATGATTAAAGAACCATCGATATCAAAAAATATTAAACAAATTGTTTTGATGGGAGGAGCTATGCAAGAAGGCGGCAATCTTTCACCTTCTGCTGAATTTAATATTTTGGTTGATCCACACGCTGCTCATGTGGTTTTTGATTCTGGACTGCCGATCATTGTGATGAGCTTAGATGTGACTCATCAAGTACTCACAACAAAAGAAAGAGTAGCTAAGATTAGAAAAATAAATAATCCAGTTGCTCAAGCGACAGTTGGAATGCTTCAATTTTTTGCACGATACGACTCTGCAAAATATGGTTTTGATGGCGCTCCACTTCATGATCCTTGCACTATTGCTTGGCTTTTGAAGCCTGATTTATTTCAAGGAAAGCCATGCCATGTAAGTATCGAAACTGGATCAAAATTAACTATGGGACATACTGCCGTTGATTTCTGGGGTGTGACGAATGCTATGCCTAATGTTACCTGGATGCATACCGTCGATGCAGACGGATTTTATGTTTTATTGACAGATCGCTTGCGAAATTTTAGTTAAAGAATCGTTACATTTTATATTCTTGCGTGATGGTTTTATCGATTCTTGCGCCTACTTGCTGAATGACCTTGGAGGCTGCCCATGAGCCTAATTGAGCGCATTCTTGGTGTGATTTTCTTTGGGTCAAACCATACAAGAATCCTGCCGTATAAGTATCGCCAGCACCAGTAGTGTCAATTACATTATTGGTAACAATAGCCTTCTGTTTTATAGTATTGCTTTCATCAATAATTAACGAACCTTTATCTCCTTGGGTGATAACAAACAATGCTTGTGTGTGAGAAGAAGCTTTTGCGATCATTTCTTCTTCAGAATTTGCTTCAGTTAAAGCCATTACTTCGTCTTCATTACCAAAAACAATATCGACTCCTTGGCTAATGATATGTTTAAAAGCTTGATGATGTCGCTCTACACAGAATGCATCAGAAAGTGATAATGCGATCTTGGCTTGTGAATTATGTTTTGATTTTACTGTTTCTTCAGCAATAGCTTTTCCATCCTTAATATCCCAGAGGTAGCCTTCAAGTAAGATAATTTCTGACTGCCCAATCGTGTTTTGATTGACATCAAGAGCAGAAAGTTCTGTGCAGGCACCCAAATAGGTTTGCATAGTTCTTTGACCATCATTGGTGATTAATACATGACTCCTAGCGGTGGGTGATCCACCCTCTGCAGGAGTTAATCTTATATCAACGCCTAATGACAGCATATCATCGATAAATATCTTACCTAATGAGTCATTTTTTACTTGACCAATATAGCCAGCCTGACCTCCAAAATTAGCAAAACAGGCAACTGTATTGGCTACAGAGCCGCCAGACATTTCTTTTTTTACTGACATTTTTTTGTATAAATCGGATGCAGCTGATTCATCGATAAGCATCATTGAGCCTGGCTGAGCGTTAATTTCGTGTAGAAAATCATCGGATACCTGTGCCAGAATATCGACAATTGCATTACTTATTCCTAAGAGCTCAACTTTATTTGGCATAAAAATTTTTCCTATTCTTTAATTGTATAAACTGTCTTAATTTATATTTTAAGTCTCTATTATAGGTGTATTATTTGAGTTAGATATTAATTTATAGCGATATATACAATGAAAAAAATTATTCTTACGGCGCAAGAATTATTAGACGATTCTTATCGTCTTGGCATGCAAGTGATCGAGAGTAAATATGAGCCCACTTTTTTAGTAGCTCTCTGGCGAGGTGGGGGACCAATTGGAATAGCTATTCATGAGCTATTAAGTTTTTATAAATTTAAAGTCAACCATGCGGTATTGAAAACATCATCATATAAAAATTTCGAGCAATCAAATCAGATTTATATCGATGACATGAGTAACTTGATTAAAAATATTTCACAACAAGATAGAGTGCTTTTCATTGATGATATTTTTGATACGGGGCGAACCTATGCTGCTATTATTGATGCTCTAGTTGATAATTGTGGCGCAAATCTGCCAAGTGATATCCGTTTAGCTGTTCCTTGGTATAAACCAGAAAAAAATAAAACAAAATATACCCCTGATTATTTTTTGCATACAACTGATAAATGGATTGTTTTTCCACATGAGTTAGATGTTTTGAATGATAAAGAGTTAGCGATTCATCGCCCGGGCATTAAAAAATTAGAATAAATCATAATGGATAAAGGTTTATCTATCTAAGTAACCAATAGTAAAATAACGAAGAATCTTATTGAGGTTATATTTAAGGATGAAATATCGATGCATTTGAATCAAAAGAATCCGCTTGATATTATTGTATCTGAAACTCCTAATTTTTCAGATGCTGAAGCTATTGATATAGTTAAGATAAATTATGGGTTAGACGTAACAGTAAAAAAATTGGTGAGCGAGAGAGATCAGAATTTCCTCATTAGTACTAAACTAGGAAAAAAATACGTTTTAAAAATAGCAAATTGTGAAGAAGATCCAGTTGTCACTGATTTTCAAATTAAAGGCTTAATGCACATCATGCTTAAGTATGATAATTCTATTATTACGCCAAAAATAAAGAATTCAATACTGGATTCTGATTCGATTCAAATCAAAAAAGATGACAGTAAATTCAATGCAAGAGTGGTCACTTATCTTGAGGGTGAACCATTATGGACTTCAGAGAATTCAATACCAGATGCTTACCTAGCTAGAGATATGGGCAGATATTTGGCTCGTCTTGGAAAAGCGTTGAAAGATTTTACTCACCCCGGATCCAATCAAAGTTTGTTATGGGATATAAAGCAAGCATTGTTCTTGCGTGAGATAACCGGGTATATTTCAGATAGCTCATCCAAAGGGATGGTCGATGAAGTATTAACCGCTTTTGAGGGGTATGCATTACCAGTATTTGATTCTTTACCTTGGCAAGTTATTCATAATGATATGAATCCAGATAACGTATTGATTGACATTAAGGGAATGAGACGAGTCTGCGGCATTATAGATTTTGGTGATATGGTTTATTCTCCTTTAATTATTGATCTTGCTGTGGCGGCTGCTTATTTGGATACCGATGATGGCAATCCATTGTATTTAATAAATAATTTTATTACGGGATACAATAGCGAAAGAAAGCTTACTTTAGATGAGATAAATGTTTTATTTGATTTAATAAAAGTCCGTCTTGCGACGACGATAGCTATTGCAGAATGGCGCAAGTCATTTCGCGAAGCAGATGATCCATATTTAATGCTTAATTCTGATGACAGCTCCGTTAAATTTCTCGAAAGATTGATTGAGATTCCTCGTGAGCATGCAATTCAGACATTCAGGCAGATATGTGCCTCTAATGCTTAAAAAAAAATTGCTGGATATAATTTATAAGGCTGCTCGTATTAAGCCGAATGAATTGCGTGCTACTTTATTGTCTTTTGGTTTTGTTTTTTTATTAATGACTGCTTATTTTATTCTCCGACCATTAAGAGACGCAATGTCGAGCGATTGGTCAGACCCTGAATTGAGTTGGTTATGGACTTCAACTTTCTTTTTTAGTTTTATTGCCGTCACTTTATATAGTGCGATTATCTCTAGAGTAAAGCTCAAATATGTTGTTCCAGGTGTTTATATTTTCTTTTCGCTTTCATTTATTTCATTTTATCTACTTGCTGCAGTAATCCCTGATCCAGATTTTCTAAATAAATGTTTTTATGTATGGCTTAGCGTATTTAGTTTGTTTCATGTATCTGTCTTCTGGAGTTTTATTTCAAATTTATTTTCTACTGAACAAGCTCCTCGTTTATTTAGTTTTATAGCCTCAGGTGCGAGTATTGGCGCAATTATTGGCCCTGCAATACCAATTATGTTTGCCGGTGATCTTGGTGTGATGAATTTACTATTGATCGCTGCAGGTATATTACTGCTTCCCATTCCTATAATTAATCAACTTGAGTCGCTAAAAGTTGCAGAACTTGGTAACAAAAATCTAAATATTGAGGCACCTAATAAAAGGCTGGAAAAAAATATCTTATCCGGATTTTTGACTTTTATTAAAGATCCCTATCTCGTTGCTATTGGGGTTTTTATCTTACTTTATGTTGCCATGAATACATTTATTTACTTTGAGCTTAGAAAGTTTTTAATTGATTTTGATAGAGATACTCGCACGCAAATTTGGGCTTCCATTGATCTCGTTGTAAATTTATTGGCTATCACAACAGCAATTTTTGCAACTAGCCGAATAGCAATTCGCTTTGGGATGCCATTGACTTTAGCAATAATTCCTTTACTGATGATTTTTGGTTGGATGGCGGTGGCTGTTTCTCCTATATTATTCGTTTTAATAGGTTTGCAGGTAATAAGGAGAGCTGGAAATTATGCTATAACCAAACCAGGCAGAGAAATGTTATTTACTATGGTCAGTAATGAGGCACGTTATAAGGCAAAACCAGTTATTGATATTGTGATCTATCGTGGTGGCGATATGGTAACTGCCTGGTTTTATACATTGTTAACTGCATCCTTTGGGTTAGGTCTAAATATCATCGCATTAATTGCGGCTTGTTTGGCTGCTGTCTGGGCTTCTACTGGCGTTTATCTTGGAAGAAAATATAATAATCAGAATGACGTCGTTATATAGTATAAAAAGTTATTAATTAAGGGATTATATTTTTTATGTCGTATGAATCATTGCAACAATTGGCAATAACGATACGTGGTCGACGAACGATTAAAATGTTTGAACAACGATCAGTAGATTCAAATATTATTAGGGATGCAATCGAAGTCGCTCGGTGGGCGCCAAACCATCATCTAACCGAACCTTGGCATTTTTATCTTTTGAATGATGTAGCTATCAAGAAAAGTATTGATTTAATCCGCATCATTGTGACTGAAAAAAAGGGTGAAAAACTTGGTAATTTCAAAGCTCAGGATGCGTCAAAGAGGCCGGGATGGCTGATTGTTACTTGTAAGAAATCTGAAGATAAACTCGTTCAACAAGAAGATTATGCGAGTGTATGTTGTGCGATACAGAATTTCAGTCTGTACCTTTCGGAAGCAAGATTAGCTTCGAAGTGGACTTCTGGGCCAATAATTAGAGATCAGCGTTATTATGATTTGCTGCATATAGACAGTAATTCTGAATTCATCGTGGGACTCATTTGGTATGGATATCCTATGATTACACCTAAGCAAACTCGTAAAGAAATAGATAAAATTATAACTTCTATCGATTAATTTAAAATCAAATTGCTTTTAATCATTATTCATAGATGAGTTCAAATTTACAATGTGACGTTTCATTACCTTAAAACTCAGTAGATAGATTACTAAAGTTACAAAACCAAAAATAGCCATGACTAAGATAGCATTTCTTATCGAATCATTGTAAATGATACCAGTAGTAATGGAGCCTAATGAAGAGCATAAATTTTGTATCGTGCCAATTATTGAAGCCGCTATTCCAGCTATTTTTGGAGCAGGATCAAGGGCCATAGCCGTTGCATTAGAGATAAGAAAACTGGTGCCAAACATGTAAATACAAATACTGCACCACAACCATATGAAATTTGCTTGATTTTGCCATGCAAAATAGATCAGTAATATGGCGCCAAGTCCCACAAGGAATGACCCTAACCCCATTATTTGTAAAATATTGAACTTTTTTAGTAAACGTCGATTAATGGTCGAACCAATCAATACCCCCAACCCAGCTAGTGCAAAAATAGGACCAAACCACTTAACGGGAAAGTCATATATCCCTATAATCAATGAAGAAGAAGCGCTAATCATGGACATGTAACCCATCGTCGGAATAACAATCAATAGCATACCAATGATGCTCTCTTTATGACTAAAAAATTCTTTTATGCCGGTATAAAATTGCTGTTTAATATGTTTATTTTTATCTGGTTTTTTTGTTTCATACAATCCATTAGTGATGCTGAAAAATATAATGGCACCAAATATCGTGATTGCAATAAATGGAGCTCGCCAGTCAAATTGTGATACTAAATATGCCCCTATAATTGGTGCTAACATTGGGGTTGCGGTGAATATCATAACCATAATAGATAGAATACTGGCGGCTTTTTTGCCGCTAGCAATGTCTCTAACTATGGCTCGAGATACCACCACGCCAACTGAAGCCCCTAGTCCTTGAAGAAATCTTCCTATTAACATCACTTCCATGGATGTGGCTAAGGAGGTGATAATGCCAGCAAATATGAAAATTAAAGTCCCGCTTAATAATATTGGGATTCTACCGATACGGTCAGATAACAAACCTGCTGGCAGCTGACCAAGGGCAAAACCGGCCAAGAAAATTCCAATAATAAGCTGTCCAGCGGATAAATTACTGGAAAGATCAATTACCATATCAGGTATTGATGGCAAGCTCATATCGATTGTGAGCGCGCCCATACCGGTTAGACAGCCAAGAACAATGATGAATTTTCGTTTTACTGGGAATTCAATATTCATGTAATAGGCTTTTAATAATTTAATTAAATAGAGGAAGACCTAATGATACAGAAAAGTAAACTCAGTTATTTGCTTATATATGTTGATTAACAGCTGACTAAATGCCGGCAAAATTAACAAAAAGTTGCTAACTCAACGGGCGAAGGATTTTCTCGCCTAAATTATATACGCAAGACAGATATTAGTATGTTTTTCCCTTGATATATAAAGCAGATAATTGATCGAACCCGAGCCAATAAGATAGTTCATTCGGGTGATCTATATCCCAAACAGCAATATCGGCTTGTTTGCCTTGCTCCAAAGTGCCTTTTGTATTTGTTGCACCCAAAGCTTTGGCTGCTTCTCTTGTAACCCCTGCCAAACATTCTTCAGGTGTTAGATTGAAAGTATTTGATGCCAGTGTCATTGCTAGTCTTATCGAACAAAGTGGAGATGTGCCTGGATTACAATCTGTAGCTACTGCCATAGAAACACCAGAATTACGAAGTTCTTGAATTGGTGGTAACTGCGTTTCACGCAAAGTCATGAATGCCCCAGGAAGCAGAACAGCCACACAATCTGCTTCTGCAAGGGCATGAACACCTTCTATTGTAGTATATTCAAGATGATCTGCTGATAAAGCATGAAAATCTGCAGCTAATTTTGCACCATTAGAGTTAGATAATTGATCTGCATGAAGCTTGACCGGTAAGCCCAGAGATGTTGCTTTCGTAAATAGCTTTGTAATTTGATTATTATTGAAAGCAATTTTCTCACAATATGCATCAACTGCATCGATGAGACCAAGATTATTTATTTCTGGTAGAACTTCTTCACAAACATATTGAATATAACTATCACTGTTGTTTTTATATTCGGGCGGTATGGCGTGCGCGCCCAAAAAAGTCTTATGAATTGAAATATTCTCATTTTCAAGATTGCATGCGACTTTTAGCATTTTTATTTCGGTTTCTAGATCAAGACCATAACCGGATTTAATTTCTATAGTTCCAACGCCCTCTCGACGTAGAGATGATAATCGTGCTCTGGAATTATTAGTTAACATGGAAATATCGCAGTCACGAGTAGCCTTCACAGTTGAAACTATTCCTCCACCTTCATTAGCAATATCCGTATAGCTTTTCCCATTGGCTCTTGCTTCAAATTCCCAAGCACGATTACCGGCAAATACCAGATGAGTATGACAATCAATTAAAGCTGGCGTTAACCATTTTCCAGGCATTGATATTTTTTTCTTTACTGTTTTATCGGGTATATCTTTTGTGGGGCCTAACCAAGAAATTAAACCTTTAGAGATAGCTAATGAGCCATTTTTAATTAGGCCATAGGATATGCCATTATCTGCCATAGTGGCGATATGAACATCAGTAATTAAAAGATCCCAATCTGGCATTATATTATTCCATTTTATGGTATTTCTTGCTTTAAAAAGTAGCATGTAATAGCCTGTATATACAACTAATTTTTAGAATAATTATGCACTCAATTCACGCAAAAAATATATATTTAGAAGGTGGCTGGCAGAAAAATATTCGTTTGGATATATCAGATGGGATAATCCAAGAAATAGAATACGACATTTCCACCGAGTCTCAGGATAATACCGTTGATATCCTGATACCGGGTTTGTGCAATGCTCATAGTCATAGTTTTCAAAGAGCTTTAAGTGGCCGCACTGAATTTAAACCTACCAGTAAAAAAGATAATTTCTGGACATGGCGCGAAGCTATGTACCATCTTGTTGAGCATGTTGATGCTTCAATTATCTCTGCAATAGCAGCACAAGCATATCAAGAGATGCTTGCAAATGGGTATACCTCGGTTGTTGAATTTCATTATTTGCATCGAGAGCAAGGTGAGGATGAATCTAGTAATAAATTATTTGATGCGCTTCTTGAAGCAGCTAATCTGACTGGTATTAGATTAATATATACCCCTATCCTGTATCAGCGAGGTGGCTTTAAAGATGAACTATTATCATCCCAGCAGGAACAGTTTCATCTTACCTGTGAAGAATTAATTCAGCACTATTATTACGCAAAATCAATACTTACGGAGCGACATTCTCTGGCGATTGGGGTACATAGTTTACGTGCAGTAACAAATAAATCTATGCAAAGGGTTGTTGATTTTGCTGAAGAAGAGAAAATTCCGTTTCACTTGCACATTGCCGAACAACAAAAAGAGGTTGTAGATTTTTATGAATTATATAACGCGAGACCTGTTGAGTGGTTATTAGAGAATTTTAATGTCACTGAGAATTGGTGTCTTGTTCATGCTACTCATTTAAATGATCATGAGTTGAAGTTACTGGCTAAATCTGGTGCTGTTACCTGCTTATGTCCAACTACAGAAGCAAATTTAGGCGATGGCATATTCAGATTACAGGACTATTTGCTTCAAGGTGGAAGACTAGCTATAGGTTCAGATAGTAATATTTCGATTAATTCATTTGAAGAGCTACGTTGGTTAGAATACGGACAGAGACTATTAAAAAAAGAGCGAAACATAGCATCCTCAGAAAATCTGGGCTCTGGGCAATGTTTATTTAACATGGCACTAGAAGGGGGAACGCTTGCTTCAGGAAATAAGAAAATAGGTGCATTGAAGAAAGGCAGTTATGCGGATTTTTTTTCCTTATCTAGTGATAATTCTTCTCTTGTGGGGCATCAAAATAATACGTTAATGGATGCGATTATCTTTTCCAATCATAATGCTTTAATTGATCAAGTCATGGTTGATGGTAAGTGGCTTGAGCCTAATCCTTCCACTAAGGATAATTTCCAAAAAGTCATGCATCAACTTTTCACTGCAGAAGTAAAAGATTGATTATGGAAAATCAAATACCTCGTTATCAGCAAGTCAAAGAATTGATTATCAATCAGATTTCAAGTGGGGCATTAAAGCCATTGCAAAGAGTGCCGTCAGAGAATCAGCTTGTTGTTTTGATGGGAGTTTCAAGAATGACCGCAAACCGTGCATTGCGTGAGTTAAATGATGAGGGTTATTTGGATCGTAAAGCTGGGATAGGTTCATTCGTTTCTGACTTAAAAGCAACCTCACATTTACTTGAGATAAGAAATATTGCAGATGAAGTAACACTTCGTGGCCATAAATATTCTTCACGAGTTATTGATCATGTGCAGAAAATTGTTCCTAAAGATATCGCAAGAGCGATGAATATTAACAAAGACATGGAAGTGGCACATATTTTATTGGTGCATTATGAAAACGATATACCTATCCAGATTGAAGATCGTTTTGTTGATATCTTATTTGCACCAGAATTTATGAAACAAGATTTTTCACAAATTACTCCGAGTGCTTATTTGAGTGGTATTGCACCACTTCAAGAAGCTGAACAGGTGGTTAAAGCGATAATACCTAAAAACTCTGTAAGCAATCTTTTGCAGATGGATTTAGGCCAGCCATGTCTTTTGATTACTAGGCGGACTTGGGTTTTGAGTAAACCTGTAACGTATGGAAGATTTTTTCATCCTGGCGATCGATATGAATTAGCAGGACATTACAAGCCACTCCAAGGAAAAAAATACAATAATATTAAATAAATTATGATGAGGAAGATATGAAAGAAAAACGCACAATTAGATCACCAAGAGGATCCAATTTAACCGCTAAAAGTTGGTTAACTGAAGCACCTCTGAGAATGCTAATGAATAATCTTGATCCAGAGGTAGCAGAAAATCCAGATGAATTGATTGTTTATGGAGGTATCGGTAAAGCGGCTCGAAATTGGCAATGTTTTGACTCTATTGTATCAAGTTTAACTTCATTGGAAGACGATGAGACGTTATTAATTCAATCTGGAAAGCCTGTTGGGGTCTTTAAAACGCATACAAACGCCCCACGAGTGTTGATAGCAAATTCAAATTTGGTCCCAGCTTGGGCGAATTGGGAACATTTTAGAGAGTTAGATAAGAAAGGTTTAATGATGTACGGTCAGATGACGGCTGGGTCTTGGATATATATTGGCAGTCAGGGGATTGTGCAAGGCACATATGAAACATTTGTAGAAATGGGAAGACAGCATTTTGATGGTAATTTAAACGGCCGTTGGATACTGACTGCTGGATTAGGTGGAATGGGCGGCGCACAACCGCTAGCAGCTACAATGGCAGGAGCATCTATGCTTGCCATAGAATGCAGTGCTGAACGAATCAAAAAAAGACTGGAAAGTAAGTATCTTGATCGCGCTGTAAATTCACTCGATGAAGCAATGGATTTGATTAATGAATCCATACAAAAGAATGAGCCATTATCTGTTGGTTTATTGGGCAATGCTGCTGAAATTCTTCCAGAAATGATTAAACGTGATATTAAACCAGATATTGTTACCGATCAGACTTCAGCACATGATCCAGTGAATGGCTATTTGCCAATTGGGTGGAGTATAGAAGAATGGTATGAAAGGCAGGTTTCTGATCCTGAGTCAGTGGCCGCAGCTGCAAAAAAATCAATGGCAATACATGTAGAGGCAATGCTGCATTTTCATCATGCTGGCATTCCAACGGTTGATTACGGTAATAATTTAAGACAAGTTGCTTATGATGAGGGTGTTAAAGAAGCATTTGCCTTTCCTGGTTTTGTTCCAGCTTACGTAAGACCCCTTTTTTGCCGCGGTATTGGCCCGTTTCGATGGGTGGCGTTATCTGGCGATCCTGAAGATATTTACAAAACCGATGCAAAAGTAAAAGAGTTGATCCCAGATGATTTGCATCTGCATAGATGGATAGATGCAGCGCAGGAAAAAATAAAATTCCAAGGGTTACCCGCAAGAATTTGTTGGTTAGGTCTGGGGCAACGGGATCGCATGGCACTTGCATTTAATGAAATGGTTAGAAATGGTGAATTAAGTGCGCCGGTGGTCATAGGGCGGGATCATCTGGATAGTGGGTCAGTTGCTAGCCCTAATCGAGAAACCGAAGCTATGATGGACGGCTCCGACGCAATATCAGATTGGCCTTTATTGAATGCACTCTTAAGTACCGCAGGTGGAGCAACTTGGGTATCGTTACATCATGGCGGTGGTGTTGGTATGGGATATTCTCAGCATTCTGGCTTGGTGATTGTTTGTGATGGCACTATTGAGGCAGATCAGAGAATTTCTCGTGTTTTATGGAATGATCCCGCAACTGGAGTTATGCGCCATGCGGATGCAGGCTACAAAGAAGCTATTGATTGTGCTAATAAGTATGATCTTAATTTACCAATGACAAAAACTTAGGCTTTATAATGAAATTACATATAGATAATCAGTTAATAGACTTAGATTGCTTAAGAAAAATTTCTTCTGAATCAGTAATTATTTCGATCGATCAGAGTGTGAAAAGTAAGGTTGAACTTGCTTTTCAGCATATTCAAGCTTCGATCAATAAAAATGAAACAGTTTATGGCGTTAATACTGGATTTGGAAAGTTAGCAAGAATTCGTATAGAGAATGAAGATCTGGCAGATCTTCAAAGAAACTTAGTGTGCTCACATGCAGTAGGCGTTGGTGATTTCTTACCTGAAAAGATAGTTAAGATAATTATGATACTTAAGGTAGTGGCCCTTTCTAAAGGTTTGTCAGGAGTATGTAATACGGTAATAGAGCGTTTATGCGATCTTATTAATCACCGAATATTTCCGTGTATTCCAGCTAAAGGTTCGGTTGGAGCATCAGGAGATTTAGCACCTTTAGCACATCTCTCGCAAGTGCTAATCGGAGAAGGAGAGGCTTCCTATAAAGGTGAAGTTATTAGCGCTAAAGAGGCGTTGCAATTATGCTCACTTGAGCCACTAAAATTAGGACCCAAAGAAGGCTTGGCTTTATTAAATGGGACACAGGTCTCTACAGCTATTGCTATTAGCGCATATTTTGAGGTGGAAAATTTATTTCAAGCAGCTATATATGCAGGTGCCTTAACGGTGGATGCAATAAAAGGCAGTCAAAAGCCATTCGATTCTCGTATACATAAAGCCAGAGGCCATCATGGCCAAAAGGTTGTTGCAGAAAAACTAAAATCGTTATTGAAGGGTAGTGAAATCATGACTTCACACAATAACTGCGATCGAGTACAAGACCCATACTCCATTCGATGTCAGCCTCAAGTTATGGGGGCTTGCTTGGATATCATGCATCATGTTTCATCGGTTTTGGTTATTGAAGCTAATGCTGTTACTGATAATCCTTTGGTATTTGTAGACACTGAAGAAATTATATCTGGCGGAAATTTCCATGCCGAACCAGTGGCGTTTGCGTCCGATCACCTTGCCTTGGCTATTGCGGAAATAGGGTCGATAGCAGAGAGGAGATGTGCCTTATTAATTGATCCTCAATTAAGTGGATTACCTGCTTTTTTAGTAAAAGAAAGTGGCTTAAATTCCGGCTTTATGATTCCTCAAGTTACAGCCGCAGCATTGGTTTCTGAGAATAAGACCTTAGCGCATCCTGCAAGCGTGGATAGCATACCGACTTCTGCAAACCAAGAAGACCATGTCAGTATGGCTACACATGCGGCCAATCGTCTTCTGACCATGACTCAAAATCTGGCTTACGTTATTGCGATTGAGTATTTGAGTGCCGCACAAGGTATAGAGTTTCATCAGCCCCTTAATACTTCGAAACAATTACTCGAAACTATGCTAAATATACGCACCGTCTCTGGGTCATTGATTAATGATCGATCGCTAGCTTCAGATATTAAGAGTTTATCTGAATTGATCATTAGCGGAGAGTTTTGCCCACAAGAATTCGAAATTTTTTCTAAATGAACATTATGCAACCGTCCGACTCATTTACTTTTCATAATGGACAATCACCATTATTAGTAAGCATTCCTCATGATGGGAGAAAGTTAATAACAGGTATGTCTTCTCAAATGACTGAAGAAGCACTTACATTGCCTGATACAGATTGGTACGTGAATAATCTTTATGTTTTTAGTCAAAAACTCGAAGCAAGTGTTATTAGTGCTGATTACTCAAGATATGTTATTGATTTAAATCGATCTTCAGATGATTTAAATTTATATAAAGATCAAAAATCAACCGGTCTATGCCCTTTAAAAACATTTATCAATAAAAATATCTATTTATCATCCTGTCAAATTGATGCGAACGAGATAAGCGATCGCATTGGATCTTATTGGACCCCTTATCATGAAAAAATAAAAACTGTTCTTAATCAGAAAAAAGCTAAATTTGGTTATGCATTACTCTGGGATGCGCATTCCATAAAAACATCCGTCCCTGGGTTGTTTGATGGTAAATTACCTGATTTAAATATTGGTACTAATTCTGGTGCGAGTTGCCCATCAGAAATTGAAGAAGCGGTTATTAAAATTGCCAGTGATTCAACTTATTCAACGGTATCAAACCAGAGGTTTAAAGGTGGTTTTATTACACGTCATTACGGCATGCCTCAGAATCGGATTTATGCAATTCAACTTGAAATAGCCCAAAGTTGCTATATGAATGAGTCCTTATTAACCTATAACAATGAATTAGCCACACAGTTAATGAGCACCTTAAAAATAATGCTTAAAACATTTATGATAGCTGCAAAAAAATACAATAAATCTTTGAGCTGAATATGAAAAAAATAACGGGCTTGCATAATCTTTACGCGAAGAATTCAATATTGGCAGATGAAGTGACTTGGGGTAGAAAAACAGACCCAATATCTAGGCGAGGATTTTTAAGAAACAGCGGGCTTATTACTATGAGTGCGGCTTTAGGGGCATCAATTCCGTTTGCTAAAAATATGCCTGCTGGGCTTATACCGGCAGCATTTGCGCAAACCGATCAATTGTTTGAGTTATTTGGAAAAGACGGATTAACGTTACTAAATGATAGGCCCATAAATGCTGAAACTCCGCCTCATCTTCTTGATGAGAGAGTAACATCTGCCTCACGTTTATTCATAAGAAATAATGGCATTCAACCAAATCAAGACACAGTCAATCCAGATAACTGGGAGTTAACTATTACTGGTGAATCCTGTATTGAAACTAAGACAATTACTTTAAATGAACTGAAAAATAATTTTCAGCATCATACACTGCAATTACAACTTGAGTGTGGCGGTAATGGGCGATCTGAATTTTTCCCACCTGCAAAAGGCAATCAATGGTCGACGGGTGCAATTGGATGCCCAGAATGGACTGGGGTTAGATTGAGCGAAGTCCTTCAGTATGCTGGTATAAAAGAGGACGCCATCTATGTTGCTTATGAAGGAAGGGACAAGCATCTCTCAGGCGACCCTTCTAAAAAAGCAATTTCACGTGGCGTTCCCTTGTGGAAGGCGATGGAAAACGAATCGCTTTTAGTCTGGGGCATGAACGGTGAAGCATTACCGTTAATTCATGGCGCACCTTTGCGTATGATTTGCCCAGGATGGCCAGCATCAGTGAGTGGTAAATGGCTCTCCAGAATATTAATTAGAAATAAAGTTCATGATGGCGCAAAAATGAATGGTCAATCTTATCGCGTGCCATGCAAACCAATAGCACCTGGAACCAAAGTAGCTGATAAGGATATGTGCATCATTGAATCCATGCCGGTGAAATCAATCATTACTTATCCAAAATCGGGGCTTACCCATCTTTTAAAAGATAAACTGAAAATACGTGGCCATGCTTGGGCTGGCGATTTTAGTGTAAAAAATGTGTACGCCTCTATTGATTTTGGCGCAAATTGGCAGCTGACTAAACTGGAAAAACCAGTGAATAGATTCGCATGGCAACACTGGAAGCAAGATATAAATTTTCCGGAGACTGGTTATTATGAGGTTTGGGTCCGAGCTGAAGATGAATATGGAAACTCACAGCCAGTGATTCTTCCGCAATGGAATCCACGCGGTTATTTAAATAATGCATGCCACCGAATAGCGATTAATGTCAGTGCTTGATTTTTATGTATAAATTAATTTTAATAATACTTAGTTGCTTATGGGGAAATGCACAAGGCGTCGAGAAAGACCTAGGTACCGGACTCATTATCGCTCCAGGGTGGGAGCTTGTTAGAATGCATTGCGGAGCTTGTCATTCTTATAAACTCGTAACGGCGCAGCGAGCAGATAAAGAAGGGTGGCGAAGCATGATTCAATGGATGCAAGAAACTCAAAATCTTTGGGAATTTGATGAGGTAACTGAAAATGGTATATTGAATTATTTGTCAAACTCATATCCACCACAAGCAAATCGGAGAAGAGCGCCAATTGCGAAAAATTTAATGCCAACGATGTGAGGAGAGGAAAGCAAACATGAATCGAGTAAAACAAAAATTTATCGTATTTTTCTTTGTGTTATTTTTTGGTGTTTTTATTCAAGCGCAGCAACTTAATAACACACTCCACAATGCCATGCAATCGGTAAAAAGTTCTTTAAAAAATATTGTTGAAGCGACAGCTATCGAAATTGATAGGGACGCGAATATCGCTCTCAAATTACTCAGTAGTGAGATTGATGATTCAAGTTTATTTATTGACCAAGCCTATGGTTATTTGATTTTCCCTAGAGTGGTGAAAGTCGGAATGGGCGTTGGAATTGAGACTGGTGAAGGTGTGCTTAGAATTGACGGTTCCAGTGCAGATTATTATCGTCTTTCATCAGGATCACTGGGTTTTCAAATTGGTGCTCAAGCAAAAGCTATCGTCGTGGCTTTTATGACCGAAGATATTTTGAATAATTTCCGTAATAATCCGGGCTGGAAAGTTGGTGTAGACGGCAGTATTACTATCATCGATCAAGGTTTAGGCCAATCAATTGATAGCGATAATATATTAGATCCAATTATTGCGTTTATTTTTGATAGTAGAGGCTTAATGTATAGCTTAACTTTGGAGGGGACGGTCTTTACTTTGTTGGACAAATCAAATTAGTTGACTGTTTCTAGTATTTTACCTTCTTTTTTGGCGCGCATCTTGAACTCCTCCTGCCATTTTGATCGATGCGTGGCCGGTGTAACTTGGACTGCGGTGACTTTGTATTCTGGGCAGTTCGTGGCCCAGTCACTGTGCTCAGTAGTAACCACATTTGCACCAGTTTCAGGATCGTGGAAGGTTGTATAAACAACTCCGGGTTGAACTCTTTCGGTGATTTTAGCGGTTAATGTAATATCACCTTTTCTACTGGCAAGAGAGATTCGATCACCTTCCTTAATACCTCGTGTCTCAGCATCATGTGGATGAATTTCCAATAAATCCTCATGATACCAGACAATATTTTCTGTTCGTCTCGTTTGTGCGCCCACATTATATTGTGAGAGAGTTCTGCCAGTTGTTAAGATTAATGGGAATTTTCTAGTGGTCTTTTCTTCGGTAGCCACATAATCCGTTTCAACAAACAGTCCTTTTCCTCTAACAAAATTATCAATATGCATGATAGGTGTTCCTGTTGGTGCTTTCTCATTGCACGGCCATTGAACACTTCCAAATCTATCGAGAAATTCATGTGAGACATTCCTGAATGTTGGTACTAAGAGAGCAATCTCATCCATAATCTCAGATTCACTATTGAAATTCATTGGGTAACCAAGTGCATTAGCAAGATTTTGAGTGATTTTCCATTCTGACATTCCTTGTCTTGGCTTCATAACGGGCCTAACTCGGTTGATTCGTCTTTCAGCATTAATGAAAGTGCCATCTTTCTCTAAAAATGAAGTGCCCGGAAGAAAGACATGGGCAAATTTCGCGGTTTCATTTAAGAATAAATCTTGGACTACAATACAATCCATATTGCTAAGCGCCGCTTCAACATGTTGAGTATTTGGGTCGGACTGGGCGATATCTTCGCCTTGAATATACATACCCATAAATTTGCCAGAAATAGCCGCATCGAACATATTAGGAATACGATAGCCCGGTTCAGGATCAATTGTTACATTCCAATTTTCTTCAAATATACCTCTAACAGCAGCATCTCCAACGGGCTGATAGCCGGGTAATTCATGCGGGAAGGAACCCATATCACAAGATCCTTGAACATTATTTTGTCCTCGGAGTGGATTGACGCCCGCGCCAGAGAAGCCGACATTACCGGTTGCCATCGCTAAATTGGCCATACCCATAACCATAGTCGATCCCTGGCTATGTTCAGTCACACCAAGGCCATAATAAATTGCTCCTCTTTTAGCGCTGCCATACAAACGAGCCGCATCTTTGATACTCTGTGCGGTTACTCCAGCAATACTTGCAACATTATCTGGATCATTTTCGGGCTTAAGTACACATTGTTTCCAAGCATCAAAAGATTCCATATCACATCTTTCTTTTACATATGCTTCATCGACTAAATTTTCTTTTACGATCGTATGGGCTAGCGCGTTAATGACTGGAACATTTGTTCCTGGTAAGAGCGGTAAATGATGTTCGGCTTTAATATGCGGGCTTTTTACTAAATCAATCTTACGAGGGTCAAGGACTATCAGTTTTGCGCCTTGTCTTAATCTTTTTTTCATTTGTGAGGCAAAAACGGGGTGACCAACCGTTGGATTTGCACCAATGACAATAATTACATCCGCGTCCATGACGCTTTCAAAAGGCTGTGTTCCTGCTGATGTACCAAGTGTTTGTTTAAGGCCATAACCTGTTGGTGAGTGACAGACTCTGGCACATGTGTCTACATTATTATTATTAAACGCAGTCCTGACTAGTTTTTGAACCGCATATACTTCTTCAGCTGTGCAGCGGGACGAGGTTATACCACCAATAGATTTTCGTCCGTATTTATTTTGAATTTGTTTGAATCGTTTAGCGGCAAAAGCAATTGCCTCATCCCAACTGGCTTTTCGCCATGGGTCACCAATATTATCTCGTATTAATGGGTCAAGTACTCGTTCTTTATGAGTCGAGTAACCCCAGGCAAAACGCCCCTTCACACAACTGTGGCCATTATTTGCTTTGCCTTCCTTGCTTGGAACCATTCGAACTACTTGGTCACCCTTCATTTCAGCTCTGAAAGAGCAACCTACACCACAATAGGCACAAGTGGTATCGACACTGTGTTCTGGCTGACCATGATCAATGATGCTTTTTTCCATTAAAGTAGCCGTTGGACAAGCTTGTACACAGGCCCCACAAGATACGCATTCTGAGTCAAAAAATGACTCGTTGATACTTGCTGAAACCTTAGAATCAAAACCTCTACCCTCAATGGTGAGGGCGAATGTTCCTTGTATTTCATCACAGGCCCTCACGCATCTTGAGCAGACAATGCATTTACTGGCATCAAAACTAAAATAAGGGTTGCTGTCATCAATCACTGTATTGAGATGATTTTTACCTTCGAGCCCATAACGAACATCACGCAATCCAACTGCACCTGCCATATCCTGCAATTCACAATCACCATTAGCTGAGCATGTTAAGCAATCCAATGGATGATCAGAGATATAAAGCTCCATTACATTACGACGGAGTTTTGCAACTTTTTCAGTTTGTGTGCGTATTTTCATCCCATCTTCAACAATGGTAGTGCAGGATGCAGGAAATCCTTTTTTTCCTTCGATCTCAACTACGCAAAGTCGGCATGAACCAAAGGATTTTAAGCTATCTGTAGCACAGAGTTTCGGGACATCTACACCTATTTCTCTGGCCGCTCGCATCACGCTGATGTCAGCTTGAACGCTCATCGGTTTTCCGTCAATTTCGATGGAAACGGTTTTTTCACAGCGACTTGCTTCAGTACCTAAATCAATTTGTCTGGTTATATTCATATGGGGCTTTATTTATTTTCTGGTTTAAAGTCTTCTGGGAAGTAGTGTAACGCACTTTTTACTGGAAATGGTGTCAATCCACCCATAGCGCATAGTGACCCATCAATCATGGTTTCGCATAGATCATTAAGAAGATCTATATTTTGTGCCCTATTTTTATTGCTGATGATTTTATCAATAACTTCAACACCACGTATTGAGCCAATACGGCACGGTGTACATTTCCCGCAAGATTCAATTGAGCAAAATTCCATAGCAAATCTTGCTTGAGTTGCCATGTCGGCAGTATCATCAAACACCACCACTCCACCATGACCAACCATTCCATCTTTAGCCGCAAATGCTTCATAATCAAGAGGTATATCCAACAAGGAGTCAGGAAAGTAAGCGCCTAGTGGCCCCCCTACTTGTACTGCGTAAATTGGTTTGCCTGATGCTGTACCATCACCCCATTTTTCGATTAATTCACGTAAGGTTATTCCAAAGGCTACCTCAACCAAACCGCCTCGTTTAACATTACCAGATAGCTGAAAAGCCAACGTGCCTTTAGAGCGATTGATTCCATATGCTGAATAAGCCGCCCCCCCTTGATCAATAATATCTGGTATTGATGCAAGCGTGACAACATTATTGACAACTGTGGGTTTTCCGAAAAGACCTTCAAGAGCAGGAAGAGGAGGTTTGTATCTTATCATCCCCGCTTTGCCTTCAAGGCTTTCTAGCATAGCTGTTTCTTCTCCACAAACATAAGAGCCACCACCAATATGAATATCTATCTCAAAATCAAATCCACTGGCTTGAATATTTTTACCTAACCAGTGATGTTTTTTTGCGGTTTTTATAGCTGATGTGAGGATTGAATGAGCATTCGGGTATTCTGATCGAAGGTATATGTAACCTTTATTGGCACCCACGGTAAATCCAGCAATAGCCATACCCTCAATAAGGGCCATTGGATCGCTTTCCATAAGTATTCTGTCTGAGAAAGTGCCGCTATCACCTTCATCGGCATTACAGGCGATATATTTTTGATCGCCTTCTGCATTAGCGACTGTTTGCCATTTGATAGCAGTTGGAAAACCTGCTCCACCTCGTCCTCTTAATCCTGATTTTTCAAGCTCTTTGAGGATATGATTAGAGCCTTTTTTGAGTGCTATCTTTAACCCATTAAAACCCCTGTTTGTTGTGTAATCATCGAAAGACATAGGATCAATAAGCCCACATTTTCTAAATGTCCATCTTTGTTGATTCTTAAGATAATCGATTTGGTCTGTATTACCTAGTTTGAGGGGGTGTGTTCCACCATTTAAGAAATCAGCATTAAAAAGATCAATTACATCTTCTTCTGAAACGGGACCATAAGCAATGCGATGATTTTTGACTTCAATCTCGATGAGCGGTTCAAGCCAGCTCATACCCCATGTACCATTACGAATAATCGTTACTTCTTTTTTTTGTTTTTGCGCTATTTTCTCGATTTTCTTCGCAACTTCATCGCCGCCCATAGAAATTGATGCAGTATCTCGAGGAATGAATATTTTGGTTGATGCAGTCATTACTTTAAACCAACTATTTGATTGAATTTCTTTGTATCAACCTTACCGTAAACCTTTTCATCAATCATAATTGCGGGAGAGCAGGCGCAATTTCCTAAGCAATAGATTGGCTCCAAGGTATACGCATTATTTTCCGAGGTTTCATGTAATTTAATTCCCAGCGCTTTTTCAGCATGAGCAGTTAACTGTCGACTGCCCATTGCTTGACAGGCCTCAGCTTGACAGATCTTTATTATTTTTTCGCCAGCCTCTGTGGTGCGGAAATCATGATAAAAGCTAACTGTGCCATGTATCTCAGCTCTAGATAGGTTGATTTCTTTGGCGATTAATCTTATGGCTGATTCACTAATATAAGAAAATTTAACCACAAAAGCTTGCAGAATTTGGACTAACATTTTTGGTTTTGCGCCAACTTCATGAATAATTTCAAGGGCAATCTTTTCGTTGTATTTATGTCTCATATTCTGTTGTACTTCTAATTATTAATTCTTTTGGATGTAGAGTAGATATTAAATTTCTTGTTCCTTAGAAAACCAATCAAGGTGATGTTAAATTTTTCCGCTAAACTGATTGCTAGGCTAGATGGAGCACTGACAGCAGCAAGCATTGGTATTCCAGCAACTATAGTTTTTTGCATTAGCTCAAAACTTGTTCTACCTGAAACAATTATACCTAATTCACTTGCTGGAAGCTTTTTTCTTCTGAGCATTGCCCCAATAATTTTATCCACCGCATTGTGCCGTCCCACATCTTCTCGAACAAGAATAATTTCACCATGTGCATTAAAGAGTGCTGCGGCATGTAACCCACCTGTTTTGCCAAATATAATTTGCTGTTCTCTGAGTTTTTCAGGCAAATCAGTCAGAGCAGATCGGTGGATAGAAAAATTACTTTTGTTTGTTTGGCAGCCCTTATTATAGATGGCTTCAATTGAAGTTTTACCGCATACCCCACAACTGGAGGTAGTATAAAAATGCCTAGTTAGACTATCTGCATCAATTGTAACCGAGGGCTTGATTGATACTCGGACAATATTCTTTGTGCCGCTTTCTTTATCAACCTCACCAACCACGTCAATTGATTCAATATCTTCAGTACCATGAATAATTGACTCAGTAAAAAGAAAGCCCGTAGCCAAATCTTCATCATGCCCTGGTGTTCGCATGGTCACCGAAATGCTTTTTGCAGCTGACGAAGTTTTAGTTTCGGAGCATAATTGAATTTCTAGGGGCTCTTCTATAGCCACCTGGTCTAATGCAGAAATTACTTTACTGTTATCAAATTTCGTAATTTGAATGCTTTTATGGCGGTTTATTGTCATGAATTTATTATAATACGGATCTGAATGGCATGGCACTTAAAGAACCAATTAAGTTTTTGTGTTATTGCTTTAATTTTATGGTTTGTAAACGCTATTATTAGCATCTAATAACCATTAGAATAAATTCAAATCCTAATTGCGGAGATGATACCGGTGTTTGAAAAATTTTCCTTAGTTCCTCCTGATCCAATTTTAAAGTTAATTGTTGAGCACAAGAATGATACACGTTCCAATAAAATAGATTTAGGGGTAGGCGTCTTTCGAGATGCGTCAGGAAAAACTCCAATTATGGGTGTTGTAAAAGAAGCGGAACGTTATTTATTGGATACACAACAATCGAAAGCCTATATTGGATTGGCGGGCGACGCAGATTTTAATCTTGCTATGCAAAATCTTATTTTAGATCAGAGTGTAACTGATGATCGTTTTGCAACCATTCAAACAGCTGGAGGTTCGACTTCGCTTCGAGTTGCAATAGAATTGATACGAAAATCAACAAA
Organism: Woeseiaceae bacterium; assembly: GCA_028822065.1. GTDB lineage: Bacteria > Pseudomonadota > Gammaproteobacteria > Steroidobacterales > Woeseiaceae > SP4260. The sequence continues at coordinate 83,245 of JAPKEL010000001.1, forward strand.
AGATCTAACTGTATGGGTCAGTGAACCAACTTGGAATAATCATATACCGATACTGGATAGTGTTGGAGTTAATGTTGATATATATCCTTACTATGATGTTATTAATAACCAACTCAATTTTGAGGGCTTTATAGAGTGCTTGAATAACATTCCTTCTGGAGATGTCGTGTTATTACATGCTTGTTGTCATAATCCTACAGGCATGGATCCGACGCCTGAGCAATGGCAAGAAATTACTGAAGTGATTGCAAAACGTAAGATAATCCCTTTAATTGATAATGCTTATCAGGGCTTAGCAAATGGTTTATCTGAAGATGCTTTTGCGATTAAATTAATGGCCGAAAAGGTTGATGAGATGCTTATTGCTAGTTCTTGTTCTAAGAATTTTGGTCTTTATAGGGATCGTGCTGGGACTTTAACGATTGTCTCGGAAAATGCAAAAACTAATTTACATGCTCGTAGCCATGCTTTAAAAATTATTCGAACAATGTGTTCTGTTCCTCCGGATCATGGATGTGCAGTTGTCAGTCATATCTTAAATAATAATGAATTGCGAGATAGATGGATAATTGAATTGGGTGAAGTAAAAGATCGCTTAAAAGAAATGAGAGTACTCCTAAATCAGGCTCTGAATGATAGAACGGCTGATTTTGACTCTTCACACCTTACTAAGGCGAATGGAATGTTTTCATATCTTGGGGTGAATTCTGAGCAAGTCCAAGAAATGAAAATCAAGCATGGTGTCTATATGGAAGGGGCTGGACGTATTAATTTAGCCGGTATCACAAAAGAGAATGTGAATGCTCTTGCTGATGCTATTATTGATGTGCTTTAGTTTAAGAAGAGAATTTTATCATTTCTTTGTAAGCCAAGATTTTCGGTAACTCCACCAGCTAACTCAAGGACATATTGTACCGGTTCCTTTGATCTTATTGTTTGCAAGGACAATGGCTCTGTTGTTTTCATGATTGATGATATGTCTCCATTTGCCTTTATAAAAAGCATATCCAAGGGTATATAGGTATTTTTCATCCACATAGCCCTCATTCTTTCTTCTGGATATATAAATAACATCCCAGTATGCTCTGATAATATTTTGACGTGCATTAAACCTCTAGCTTGTTGTTTTTGGGTGGTCGCTAACCATACTGTAAGGCGTATACAGGTTAGATTTGAAGAAGAAATAATGATATTTTTTTTGGTAAAATCTCTATCCAGCTCTTCATTTGAATGGCATAAATTACTGACTATTAAGAAAGTGAGTAGTAAAATGCTTTTTTTGAGTGTATTTCTTGTCATTTCTTTAATTATTTTTTTGTTTTGATGTTTAATACAATGGCATCTTTAGTTTAAAATAAATATAAAATAGATTATATGGTAAACCGCCTTTTTTATTAGGAGTAACTGCATGACCGTATTGGAAAAATTACAACAGCTTGAGAAACATTCAAGCAATCTAATCATTGGCCAATCAAAATTGATTAATCGTATGCTTATTGCTTTATTGTGTGATGGGCATCTTTTGGTTGAGGGAGCCCCTGGCCTGGCAAAGACTAGGGCTATAAAAGTTCTTGCAGATAGTATCGAGGGGAGTTTCAATCGATTACAGTTCACCCCTGATTTATTGCCAGCTGATCTTACCGGCACAGAAATTTATCGACCCCAAAATGGGTCATTTGAATTTCGTGAAGGTCCGTTGTTCCATAATTTAATTCTTGCTGATGAAATTAATAGAGCTCCAGCAAAAGTCCAATCTGCATTATTGGAAGCTATGGAAGAGCGCCAAATTAGTGTTGGAAATAAGAGTTATAAATTATCCAAATTGTTCTTAGTAATGGCCACACAAAATCCAATCGAGCAGGAAGGGACTTATCCTTTGCCAGAAGCTCAGTTAGATCGTTTCTTATTACATGTTGAAGTTGGGTACCCTTCTATTGAGGATGAACGACGTATTTTAATATTAAATAGAAATGAGGCAAAATTGGACAATAAGAGTACTTTTGAACCTTCAACATTGTTATCAGAAAAATCAATTCTTGAAGCAAGACAACAAATATTAGCTCTTCATCAATCCGACGACTTGGAAAAATATATTGTAAATTTAGTCGTTGCAACTAGAGATCCTGGAAAAGCTGATTCAAGTTTAGCGGGGCAGATTTTATATGGTGCTAGCCCGCGTGCATGCATGGGAATAGATCGTGCTGCTCGAGCCTGTGCATGGCTAAAAGGTAAAGATTATGTTGGGCCTGAGGATATTCAGGAAGTGGCTCCCGATGTTTTGAGACATCGTTTGGTTTTGAGTTTTGAGGCTGAGGCCGATGGTGTAACCGCCAACCAAATAATCGATAAGTTACTCAATAATATTGGTGTACCTTAAATTGACGGGATCTATTTATGTCTCAAATAGAAGTAAAATCAATGCCATCTCCAGTTAGAGTAACTCAAAGGGATCTGATTATGCTGAGTAATACAGCTAAAGTGATTCCCCTTGATGCACTGCGTATAAAATCATTGCAAGCCGGATCTTATGTGTCCCAATTCAAAGGACGAGGCATGGAATTTGACGAGTCGAGGCCTTATCAACCTGGAGATGACCCACGTAATATTGATTGGCGTGTTACTGCAAGAAGTACTGAGGCCTATACCAAGCTCTATCGAGAAGAAAGAGAAAGGCCGGTGTATGTAGTGACTGATTTAAGAAGTAATATGCATTTTGCAACGCGAGGGCGCTTTAAATCAGTAGCGGCAAGTTATGTGGCTGGTTGCATTAGTTGGGCCGCTCATCATCGTGGTGATCGACTAGGTGGAATCGTATTTGGCGATAATATTTGCAAAGAGGTTAGACCGAGAATTGGTCGTCAAGCAGCATTGCGTTATATACATCATGTTGCTGAGCATCCAGATTGGAATGCTACTTTATCCATTGATGAATCTATTCAGCATGCATCATTTTTGAAAGCAACAACCGCATTGAGACGGGTAGTAAGACCCGGAAGTTTGGTGGTGATTATTAGTGATTTCATGGGATTTTCAGGCATGTGTCATTCTTCATTAGCTAAGCTTGCCCGGCATAATGAATTATTAGCTATTTTTATTAGTGATCCGATTGAAATGATTCCACCACCACCGGGGCGATATCGTATTGTATCTGCGGGACAAGATAGATTAATTGAAACCTATTCAAAACAAGCTAGAAATCAGTATGCCAATGCTTTTATTGAGCGAAAAAATGATTTGGTTAATTTTTTTCGACGTTATGGTATTCATCACATGTCAATTTCTACTGATGAGGATCCTATCGAGGCAATAAAAAATTCTCTGGGTAGGCAACGAAAACGTCAAGGCAAAAGATAAATATGGATCCAACTGCAATACCTATAAGAGATATTCGTTATCCTAATGAACTTGATTGGTGGCCTTTGGCCATAGGTTGGTGGTTAGTTATTATTATTGTATTTCTGACTGCTGTTTTTCTGGGGTATAAGTTATATAAAAGATGGATCAGTAATCATGCACGTAGAATTGCTTTAAGAGAATTAAAGATAATTGAGGATAATTTTAGCTTATCTAACGATGCGGTTGTCTTATTGCAAGAGTTATCAACTTTATTAAGACGTACTATTTTGGCTTACTCGCCTAGGAATAAAATGGCAGGATTGGTTGGTGAGCAGTGGCTTATTTTTTTAGATCAAGGGCTCGATGAGAAGTTTTTTTCTCAAGGTATTGGCAAGCAATTAACATCAGTACCTTATCGAAATAAAGATGCATCTCAATTAAGAGATATGAGCGCATTATTGAATATTGTTAAATTACGAATCGAAACCCCGATTAGTCAAAAGGATGTCAACTGATGTGGACATTGGCATGGCCATGGATGTTATTAGGATTGCCTTTACCTTTTATGGTGAGGCGATTCCTCCCACCCTCTAATGAAACAAATGAATCTGGATTGAAAGTTCCAAGTTTTGTTTTATTTTCAATATTAATTAATAGACCTTCAGCTGAGCAATATACAAATTGGCGACTCTGGATTGGTTTGATTGCCTGGTGTCTTCTTGTGTTGGCCAGTGCAAGACCTGAGCGTATTGGAGATGAAGTTGAAATCCCAGTTTCTGGCAGAAATTTAATGTTGGCAGTGGATTTATCTGGAAGCATGGATGCTAAAGATTTTGAGCTTGGGGGAAGAAGGGTTGATCGTTTAACAGCAACCAAAGCTGTGGCAAGTGACTTTATAACGAGGCGGAAAGGCGATCGTATTGGACTTATTCTCTTTGGTGAACAGGCGTACCTCCAAGTACCATTAACACTTGATCGTGAGACAGTGAAAACTCTGCTTTTAGAAGCATTTATAGGATTGGCTGGAGAAAAAACGGCTATCGGAGATGCAATTACTTTAGCTGTTAAGAGAATTCATGATCAACAAGAAGAAGGGACAAAACAAGTGCTTATTCTGTTAACGGATGGCGCAAATACGGCTGGTGAAATTGAACCATTAAAGGCAGCTGAGTTGGCCCAAAATATAGGACTACGAATATATACTATTGGTATTGGGGCAGATCAGATGGTTGTTTCATCATTAACTGGAGGATTGCGGCGCGTTAACCCATCTGCCGATCTTGATGAGACAACATTGAATGAAATAGCTGAGAAAACTGGTGGAAGATATTTTCGGGCAAAGGATACTTCGTCTTTACAAGAGATTTATCGCCTACTTGATGATATTGAGCCAGTCCCTGAACCTGAAGCTGGTTTTAGGCCAGTACAGTCGTTCTTTTTTTGGCCACTTGGGTTGTCACTTATAATCAGCATTTGTCTGGCATTAATGAATTTGTTTGAAAATGGTGGTTTGAGCCGAATGCGTGAGGCAATAAGACAATGAATTATGCTGATTTTCATTTCTTGAGGCCGGAATGGTTAATTATTTTGCCATTTATGCTGGGATTAATTTTTCTTTTTAAGACACAGTTATTATCATCTGGGAATTGGCTTAAACTGGTTGAGCCAGAATTAATTCCTTATGTTTTATCGCGTCATCAATTGCAGGAAAAGAAATATAAATGGTGGTTAATTTCAATGACAATAATATTGACATTAGCCGCCTTGGCTGGACCAACATGGGAAAGGCTTGAGCAGCCAGCTTTTAGAATGGATCAGTCTCTAGTAGTTGCCCTTGATTTATCTAGATCAATGAATGCACAAGATATATATCCAGATCGAATAACAAGAGCACGCTTAAAAGTTTTGGATATCTTAAAGCGACGCCAAAGTGCACAGGTGGCATTGATTGTTTATTCTGCTAATGCATTCACTGTGACACCTTTAACTACAGACTCAAAGACAATTGCCTCATTGGTAGGAAGTTTGGATACAAAAATTATGCCAAGTCGGGGGAGTTATCCTGCTGCTGCTATCGATAAGGGTATGCAATTACTTAAACAGGCAGGCGTGATAAATGGTGAGGTGTTATTGGTTACAGACGGAGGAAGTACTTCTGCAGCAATGGCCTCTGCCAAAAAGTTGAAAGAAGAAGGCTATAGTCTCTCTATATTGGGTGTAGGATCACTTAATGGTGCGCCTATACCACAAGAGGATGGCGGTTTTATTACTGATCGTAATGGCCAAATTGCCGTAGCAAAACTAGCTATGGAGGATTTGAAGGAATTGACCCGAATTGGTGGTGGAAAATACGTCAGCCTAACAGCTGATGATCGAGATTTAGACTCATTATTATCGAATAGAATTACTTCGAGTAAGAAAAGTGATCAATCATTAGCCACGGACCAATGGAATGAATTTGGACCATGGTTATTATTAATTATTATGCCTATCGCTTCTTTAGCGTTTCGTCGTGGATGGATTTTTTAAAGCTATGTTTAAATTACTCGTATTTTTAGCGTTTACTTTTTGTCTCTCCACTTCATTGTTGGCCGCTGATTGGAATGATCTTTGGTTAACGAAGGATCAACAAGCAAAAAAAGCCATGGATGTTGGTAATTATGATGTGGCAGTTGAATTATTTGAAGATCCTTTATGGCGAGCTTCAGCTCAGTATCAGGCCGGTAATTATTCAGCTAGCGCTCAGTCATTTTTAGACGCGAATAACGATGATGGCTTATATAATTATGCAAATTCATTGGTTAAGATGGGTCAATTTCCACAAGCAATTAAAGCTTATGAGATGGTTATTCAAAAAGAACCCAATGCGGAGGATGCAATTTTTAATCGCGATTTGATTCAGGAACTACTAGATCAGCAACAAGATAATGAAAATAAATCCCAGTCTGAACAATCTTCTGATGATGGGAAGGAAGGCGAAGAAAGTGATGGTCAAGAAGAAGGAGAGTCAGAGAAAGCTTCAGGCTCCCAACAAAGCGATGGTCAGTCCAGTGACCAAGACGAGGATGATAGCGTTACTCAAGATGAAATGAATCAAGAGGATTTAGAAGCAATTGAGCGTGAATTGGAGAAAGCAGCACAAGAGCAAACAGAAAAACAAGAAGATGAAAAAACCCCAGAAAAAACGAACGGAATCGAGGAAAGGGCTGATCAAGAACAGCAACAGGCAATGGAGCAATGGTTGAGAAGAATTCCAGATGATCCTGGCGGGTTATTAAGGCGTAAATTTAGATATCAATATCAGAGACAAGGTTTTGATCAAGATGGCAATCAATTATGGCCAGATGATGGAGTGCAACCATGGTGATAAGTAGTTATAAAAAACAATATCATCGATGCAAAAGAAACTGCTTTTTTCTTTTATGCATATTTCTGACACATATTGCTTTAATGAGCATCTCTTCAGCTACTGTGATTGCTACTATTGACCGGTCTAAGGTTGAGCTAAATGAGACTTTTACATTAAAAGTAATAGTAGATACAGCTATTGATATTGAGCCAGATGCAAGTGACCTAGAAGATGATTTTTATGTTGGTTCGCGCAGTCAATTAAGTAATACCAGCATCGTTAATGGAAGAATATCACGCAGCAGAACTTGGACTTACGCATTGATGGCAAAGAAACCAGGTAATCTTGTAATACCGCCTATCGTCATAGCTAATGAGCAAAGTGAGCCAATTAATATTCTAATCATTCCTCAATCAGAATCGATTTTGGGTGAGGCAGATATTTTTATTTCTGCTGAGTTAGATGCGGAAGAGACTTATGTGCAGGCGCAAAATCTACTAAGAATAAGAATATACAGAATGGTGCAAACAAGACAGCCTCGCCTTTATGAGCCAGAAATATCTGGAGTTGATATTCTTATGGAGATAGTAGGGGACGACCAAAATTATGAATCAGTCATTAATGGAAAAACCTATGATGTTATCGAAAGAGTGTATGCACTTTTCCCTCAAGAGAGTGGTTCCTTGGAGATTGCGCCCATTCGTTTCGAAGCTAGAATACTAAAGAATGGCAGTATTACCGGTCGAAAAACTTATCAGTCAAAAAGTTCTATGGTAAAGGTGTTACCAATTTCAGCACCACCCTCAGATTATCCTAATGCCGATTGGCTACCTGCGAGAAATGTCGTAATTAGTGAGGAATGGTCGAGAGATCTACAAAACCTTAAGTCAGGCGAACCAATTACACGTCAAATGAATATTACCGCAATTGGTCAACTATCAACTCAACTACCATCGTTAGATTATAAAATCGATGATAGGTTGAAAATATACCCTGATAAACCTAAATTCTCTGACAGTATAGAAGCTCTAGGGATGGTAGCTTCAAGGACAGATCAATACGCCATGATTGGGATGGAGGCTGGCGAGATTGAATTACCTGGTATTGAGCTACCTTGGTGGGATATTGCTGATAGAGAATGGAAAATTGCAGCTTTACCTGCCAAAAAAATTATAATCCAACCCTCAACAGATGAGCTAATACAAGAGGCAATAATACCAATAAACGATGAGCAGGAAGTTTCTCAACCTGATCAGATTGTATCGGATGAATTATGGAGAAATATCAGCGGAGCTTTAGGCGCGTTATGGATCCTGACCATCCTTCTTTGGTTTTATTCCAAACCAGCAAAGAAAAGAAAAGAGAAGAAAACTATAGAGCCTCCTTATAAAAAACTTGAGCGAGAACTGCGAAAAGCCAAAAAAGCAGCATCATCAAACGAAAAAGAAAAGTTTAAACAAGCACTTTTTGACTGGTCAAAAATACAATGGCCCGAAGATATTCCTCGTAGTATAGAAGAGATTGCTTTGCGTGTTAAAAACCCTCTTTCAGATGAACTAAAAGTATTTAATAAAATTGCTTATGGCTCTGATCAAAATGAATCTTGGGATGGGAAAGCCATGGCAAGTGCCATCAAGAAAATTTCATTTTTTGACGTAACCGATAGAAAAAAAAATGGTAGAGCGCTTCCCCCATTAGCCCCAAATTGAATATAGCTATTTCGGAATTTTGAATATTTCTTAGTTGATTTGGTAATTACCAATGACCTGTATTTTTCATGGATATCCATGGTTCCCTAGGTTCAAGAGGTTTTCCTTTTTGCAAAAGTTCGATAGATATATTATCTGGTGAACGAATGAATGCCATTCTTCCATCATGTGGCGGCCTATTAATGGTGATGCCGGCTTGAATAAGTTTATTGCATATTGCATAGATATCCTCAACGGCATATGCAATATGACCAAAATTCCTTCCCTCAGTATAATTTTCTTTATCCCAGTTATAGGTTAATTCAATCTGAGCATTCTCATCATCTGGAGCCGCTAAAAAGACCAATGTAAATCGACCTTTATCATTATCTTTACGCTTTATTTCAACTAAACCTAAATGCCTGCAATAAAATTCTATAGATGCAGTTAGATCTGATACCCTGACCATCGTATGTAAATATTTCATTTTAACCCTCAGATATTTGGCGATATTTAAGTATGAATTATTTATAATCACGATTTCAATTCTTACTTGATTTTCTGGAATAATATTTTGCAAAATATACAAGCAATAACTATAGATCTAGATGATACCTTATGGGATATCGACCCTGTAATACATAGGGCTGAAACCATACTTTGGAGATGGCTGGCATCAAATTATCCAAGGATTAGTTCGATATATGATCCGGAAAAAATATTAAATTTAAGATCAGAGATAGCGCAAGAGTATCCCGATAAAGCATTTGATTATCGTTTTATGCGTAAGTTAATTTTACGTAAAATATTTCGCGATGCTGATTATGAAGAGAATCTTGCTGAGGGTGCATTTGCAGTATTTGATAAGGAGAGAAATAATGTTGAGTTGTATGATGGAGCATTATATACACTAAAAGCTCTGACTAAAAAATATACATTAATTGCGATAACCAATGGTAATGCTGATCTTGAACGAATCGGATTGCGTCATCTCTTTGATGATGTGGTAACAGCTGTTGAAGTGGGTTATGCAAAACCTGATGAACGTATTTTTAATGAAGCGATAAGGAAATCAGGGGCTGAAGCACAAAGGATATTACATGTGGGTGATAATCCTGAGGCCGACATTGTGGGTGCCGCAAATGTCGGTCTAACTACTGTCTGGATAAATTCAAAATCTTTAGTGTGGCCCGATCAATTTATTAAGCCAGATATAACTATTAACAAAATTACTGAATTATGTGATTTATTACTACCAGAGATTAATTGATTTCATTACTCTGAGAGGAATGTAAAACAATATCGATGCGACGATTCTTCTCTCGTCCAAGAGCGGTTTCATTATTAGCAACGGGCCTAGTTTCACCGAAACCAGTGGCAATAATTCGATAACTCTTTACACGCATTGCATTAATCATGTATTGCTTAATTGAGTCTGCTCGCAGCTGGGATAATTTTTGGTTCAACTGATCGTCTCCCTGAGAGTCTGTATGTCCTTCTATGATAATTTCACTTCTAGGATACACATCAATTGCTTTTTCCACTTTTACCAATAAAGGTATACTCTCTTTTATAATTTTAGATTCATTACTTTCAAAGGTAAGTCCTATCAATCTTAATATGACATTATTATTTTCTCTGAAAACCCTAGCTTCAGCTGAGTTAAACATTTTCTCTACTTTATCAAATTGCTCTTTAACTCGAGCTTGAGCCTCAATTTTTTGGATAAGAGTTTCTCTTTCTTGAGTAGCTCCTCCTAACCGTTCGTCAAGATTACGAATTTCTTCTTTCATATCTGCAATTTGAATTAAATTATCTTTTTGATCTTGCTCTAGATATTGTTTCTCATTTCTTAGGATATCAATGTATTTAACCAAGCTATTTGTGAGAGAGTTATATCCATCGGTCATGAGTGGATATATATCAGCCGAATTAGCAATTTTTTCTAAATCAGTTTCCCATTGAATGATTAATTCTTCGGTTGTAATCAGATCATCTTGTGTATTTTGTATCAGTTGAGACAAGAAAATGGCATGAGCACTTCGTTCAATAGATCTGTTGGTTATATTAGTTACAACATCAAAATTATAGCGATTGATTGTTAGTTCTTGGTCAGCCATGTCTAGAAATTTTTGTGCTTGCGCTAGAGTAATCTGCGCGTATCGATCAGCCTTTTCTTTTTTAGCGAGAGATATTTTGAGTTTAGCCTCAGATAGCAACTCATCTTTTATACATAAGAGTTCAATCTCGTTGAAATCTTTAGCTGCCTCTATGTTTAGTTTTTTAGCTCTTTCAAGATTGCCATTTTCGATAGACTTATTAGCCAGAACAAATTTTCGTTCGGCTTTTTGCCATTTTGATAAATACTTATTAGGGCCATTCACTTTAATGGCATTGCGACGATTGAGAATTAAATTTTTAAGGATCTGACTTGCTAATTTCGCATTTTCGGTAGCTGATCGAAAGTATAAGGACGATTTCTTTGCTTGTTCACATATATACTTCGCTTTTTTTGATGACGAATTGGCTTTTCCTTGAGCAGCAAGAGCTTTTTTATAAGTTTGTGGTGCGAGTATTTTTGCACTAACCTCATTAGCGTTATCTGCAGCTAATTTTAGGTCTTTTAGGCATTGTTCAGTTGAAAATTCTTGAGCATTAACGGTTGAGTATAAACACATGAGAATGAGCAAAAATTTATTTTTTTTAGTAAACATTATTTTAAACTTATCTTTGATTGGATTTTACTGCCTTTGTTAATTTTTAATAATACCAATAACATATATAATAAAGGAGTAATCGCACGTTTCTTTTTTTCATGACAGAATACATCTTTATCAATAGTACTAGCAATTCAAATGACTAACATAATAAAATTTCAAGGTATCCCAATTATTCCTTCAGGCACGAAGTATAAAACTTCTGAGGGATTCTCAGCCATAAAAAACGGAATTAAATCAAGGAATAATATTACTGGTTTGAGGGGCAGAAAACCAGCATGGCTAAAAGCAAAAATTTCAGGTGGTGCGATTTACGAAGAAGTGAAGAGTATTGTTAGAAGTAATAAGCTTAGTACCGTTTGTGAAGAATCAATGTGCCCTAATATTGGTGAATGTTGGAATAATGGTACAGCTACTATTATGGTTATGGGAGCGGTTTGTACTCGAGCTTGCCGTTTCTGTGCCGTTGATACCGGTAATCCAAGAGGTTGGTTAGATCTTGAGGAGCCAAGAAATACGGCCTTAGCAGTTCAGCTTATGAAATTGGTGTATGTGGTTATTACTTCGGTTGATCGTGATGATTTAGAGGATGGTGGTGCCACACATTACGCAGCTTGTGTAAGGGAAATTAAAAAACTAAATCCATACACTGCCGTAGAAGCCTTGACCCCAGATTTTAATGGTGTGGATACTAATGTAAATAAAGTCGTAATGTCAGGACTTGATGTTTTTGCCCAGAATATTGAAACAGTTGAAAGGTTAACAAGAACCGTTCGTGATCCACGGGCTGGCTACCGACAAACATTAGATGTGTTAGCCATAGCAAAGTCAATGAATCCAGATGTGCTGACTAAATCAAGTTTAATGCTTGGGCTTGGTGAAACTGAAGGAGAAATTCTGCAGACCATGTCTGATTTAAGAGCAAGAAATGTTGATATTGTGACTCTTGGTCAGTATCTATGTCCAACTGTTAATCATTTGCCAGTTGAAAGGTACGTAACTCCGGGTGAATTTGAAAAATATCGTCAACTCGGCTTAACCATGGGTTTCCTTGAAGTGGTCTCTGGGCCGCTTGTTAGGTCAAGTTATCGAGCAGATAAAGTGTTGCAACAAAATAATGTAGGCATCAGTATTAATGGCCTTTAAATTTAATGATTAAGGAAGACTATGTTTGAATTTTTAATAGAGTATGGATTGTTTCTTCTCAAAGCAGTTACTATTTTAGTAGCTATTGTCGTGGTTATTTCATTTGCTGCAGCTACAAAGAAAAGCTCTAAGCAAGAAGGTCTTGAAGTTGAAGATCTAAACCAAAAAAATAAAGATTTATCAGATGGGTTGCAAAAAGCTATTTTGCGTAAAGATGAATGGAAGACTAAGTTAAAAAAAGATAAAGCAAAAATAAAAAGTGATGCAAAAAAGAAGAAATCTCGACCGAAAGCCTACGTAATTGACTTTATAGGTGACCTTAAAGCGAGCGCAGTTCCTGCCTTAAGAGAGGAGGTGAACGCTATATTGAATGTAGCAAAGAAAAATGATCAAGTAATTGTAAGGTTAGATAATCATGGCGGAGTTGTGCATGAACATGGTTTGGCTGCTTCGCAATTAGTTAGAATTCGTGAGAAAAATATCAATTTGATAGTAATGGTTGATAAAGTGGCTGCCAGCGGAGGTTACCTCATGGCATGCGTTGCTAATAAAATATATGCCGCCCCTTTCGCTATATTAGGCTCCATTGGAGTAATTGCACAGTTACCTAATTTTAATCGATTATTGGATTCGCACGGGGTGGACTTTGAGCAAGTTACCGCTGGCCAATACAAGCGTAATGTGACTATGTTTGGTAAAAATACCGATGAAGATAGAGCTAAATTAAAGGATCAACTTGAAGAGGTGCATGATCTTTTTAAATCCTCAGTGAGCGATTATAGGCCTTCTATGGATCTTGATAAGGTTGCTACAGGGGAGCATTGGTATGGTAAAAAAGCGCTAGAACTAGGACTTGCAGATGAAATTAAAACAAGTGATGAATTGCTCATTGAGATGGGCAAGAAGTACGATATATTTAGTGTTAAATTTAAATTAAAGCAACCATTAAAAAAACGCCTTATGTCTGGTGTTGACAGCCTGTTTGCTAGATTCGAAGATATTAAGTGGCGGCGTAAATTTGAAGGTCAATTGCCACGTTAGTAGATTTAGGTAAATATAAGTTTTATAGGAGAGAGTGGATTATGCATAGAAAATGGATTAGGTATATATGCTTATTAGCGATTCATATCATTGTATTAACGTCCTGTGCTTCTTCACCTACAGGTCGTAGTCAGATGATATTAAAATCAGATGCTGCCCTGGAACAAGAAGGATCTCGTCAATTTAAACGACTTAGAGAAACGTTGCCATTGGTTCAAAATCCCGCAACCATTGATTATGTGGCTTGTGTTACAAATTCAATAGTGAATGCCATTGAAGGTAGTGATGCTGATCTTTATTGGGAATTAGCAGTTGTGGATCAGCCTGATGTAAATGCTTATGTTTTGCCTGGAGGAAAAATTGTCGTCAATTCAGGAATACTGACTATGACGTCCAATCAACACCAATTAGCAGCAGTTATTGGACATGAGGTAGCTCATGTTACCGCCAGACATGCAAATGAGCGTGCATCTAGAGCAGCAGTGACAGATATAGGTGTTGATATTGCAGCAATTATTCTGGGTGGCGGTTATCGTAACCAAACGCAAGGCGCCAGGAATGCGCTATCCACAGGAGCATTATTGGGTTTGTTGAATCCTTTTAGTCGTCTTCAAGAAACCGAAGCTGATCTTGTAGGGATTCGATATATGGCAAAAGCAGGTTTTGATCCCAGGGAAAGTGTTGAGTTATGGAAAAATATGAACCAAAAGAATGCTTCTAAAATTCCTGAGTACCTCTCAACACACCCTTCCGGAGAAACTCGAATTGATGATTTGATTGCTCAATATCCGGATGCGTTAAGTTTATATAATGATGCGCAACTTAATGGAGTTATACCAGATTGTAAGCTTTGATTTTGAGATACCACACTGCTAATAAGAGGTATTGTATGATGGGCATGAGGTTAAATTAATGGCATTGCATGTGGTGTTTTCTCATGGACAAGAAAGTGGGCCATGGGGTACGAAAATAAAAACTATGGCAAACCTAGCAGTGAGCTTAGGTTGCGAAGTTAAAAGTATTGATTACCAAGGTATCGAAGCTGCAGATCATCGTGTTATAAAGCTCATTTCTGAGTGTTCGTCTATTAAAGACTCGATAGTCCTAGTAGGTTCAAGTATGGGTGGCTTTGTCGCTTCAGCTGCCGCAAAAGAAATTGAAGCGGTCGGTTTATTTGTTTTGGCACCTGCTTATTTTATGAAAGGGTTTGATTACACCCCTTTTGAAGTTGCAGATATACCAACTGAGATTATTCATGGATGGCGTGATGATATTATTCCAGTGAAGAATAGCATTCGTTACGCACAAGAAAACCATGCGAAATTACATATTCTTGATGGCGATCATCGATTAACTGAGAATATTGAAGATATAAATGCTTATTTAGAAATTTTTCTGAATCAACGCATTCTTGATCATTCATTAGAATGAGAGCTTACCTCAATAACTGCATGGTAAATATTTAATATGGAAAATATAAAAGTAGCCTCTTTTTATCGTTTTCTAAGGATTAATGACTTGAGTAATATGCGTGGAAATTTATTGGCATTATGTAAGAAATTAGATTTACTTGGAACAATTTTAATAGCAAAAGAGGGGTTTAATGGATCGATTTCAGGGCAGCACGATGCAATTATGGAAATATTTAATTGGCTTGAAAAGCGATTAAATATTGATAACCCTATTATGAAAACGGCGCGATGGGCAGATGTCAATAGTCCTCCATTTAGTAAATTACATATAAAAATAAAAAAAGAAATTGTGGCTCTTGGTCGAGAAGATATTCGTCCTTATGAAAAATCTGGAACATCCGTCATACCAGAAAATTGGAATCAATTAATTCAGAATCCTGAAACTCTTATTATCGATACTCGTAATAAATATGAGATTAATATCGGGTCTTTTCCTGGTGCTGTTAATCCCAAAACTGATGCATTTAGAGATTTTTCAGAATTCGCTAAAAATATTCCAGAGGTTAAAAAAGATAAGCCAGTGGCAATGTTTTGTACGGGCGGCATTCGTTGTGAAAAAGCTGCTGCACTAATGGTTGAGATGGGTTTCAAAAATGTTAATCAGCTTGAAGGTGGAATATTAAATTATCTAAAAGAGATAAAAGAGTCAGAGAATATCTGGCATGGGGAGTGTTTTGTTTTTGATAATCGTGTTGCAATTGATGGTGAGCTTAAGAATGGCAAATACATCCAATGTCATGCTTGTCGTCATCCTCTCTCTTTGCAGGAAACGCAGTCTCCAGATTATCAAGAAGGTATCTCATGCTCGAGATGTATAAATACAATTTCAAAAGATAAGCTTGAAGGCTTTAAAGAAAGACAAAAACAAATTAAATTAGCAAAGCAACGTGGTGAGAAACATATAGGTAAGGTTCTGAATAAAAAGAAATAAACCTAGATTATTTATTTTTGGCAAATGAAACTATATTTGATAAGAGGGATTAATTTAAGCATCTAAGTTAGGAATCATGGCGCTTTCTAGTTTGGTAATCATATCTTTGAGAAGTAATCTTCTAGTTTTAAGTCGGCGTAAGTTAAGTTGATCGGTTTCTGGTTTAGATGCTATGTGATCAATCTCTGCATTAATTTTTTGATGCTTGATTCGAAGCTCTTTAAGCCTCGCAAGTTTTTCAAAAGAATCTGTATCAACTGTATCGGTCATATATTGGAGATTGCTTTCTCATTTTTTATAGCACTGTTTTATTCTTACATAATTCATCATGAAGGTGCAAATTCCTTTTCAAAAGCAATTACTTAATCATTCTTAACGAATAACTCCTTAAATTTCGCAGAATTAATCACTACGAAATTGGGGTTAAGAATGTTGTCTTTTGTATTATAAAGAAGTGGGTTGCCATCAGTTTTTAAAACCATGCCACCTGCTTGCTCAACGACTGCTTGGGCTGCAGCTGTATCCCATTCAGAGGTTGGCCCATATCGAGGATAAATATCAGCCAAACCCTCAGCAATCAAACAAAACTTAAGTGAGCTGCCGATTGGCTTTAATTCATATTCCTCAATTTGGCTTAGAAATTTTTTTAAAGTTTCTCCTTGGTGTGATCGGCTTCCTACAATTCTCAATTTTTGATTGGGTTTTTCTGTGACTCGAATTATTTTTTTACCAACATCTGGATCAATTATTTGCGCTCCAAATCCTTCACAACCAATATATGTCTTCATAGATACTGGAACATAAACAATCCCTAAGACAGGTTTATGATTATCGATTAAAGCAATATTGACTGTAAATTCACCATTTTTTTTAACGAATTCCTTAGTGCCATCTAATGGGTCAATTATCCAGTATTGTTGCCATGTTTTTCTTTTCTCGAAACTCTGGAGTGGCGTTTCTTCTGATATAATTGGTATGCTAGGCGTAATTTTTCTTAGTCCATCAATAATAATATGATGAGCATTTAAATCGGCTTGTGTCAGAGGTGAGTTATCGTCTTTTTCTAGAACATCAAAATCAGAATAATAAATTTCGAGGATGGCATTTCCGGCTGATTGAGCCAGCTCAGATAAGGGCTCGACGAGATTAGCAAGATTCATTTTTAGAAACTTTATAATTTATTAATAATAAAACCATTGTCTTTGTCAAATTACATTAAATTTATCAAAATGCATACATCCCAAAAAAATATTTTAAAAAAATGCGATACATTAATGCTGGATATGGATGGAACTATATTGGATCTAGCTTATGATAGTTTTATTTGGCTTGATTTGGTGCCCAAGGAATACGCAAAAAAGTTAGGTATTTCGTTGGATGATGCTACGGCAAAATTATATAAATACTTCATTAGCCTGCAAGGAACGCTCAAATGGTATAGCGTGGATCACTGGAGTGATTTACTGGATATAGACATCATAAAGCTGCATCAGATGGAAAGCGCAAAGATTCAATATCTTCCTGGTGCTGAGAAATTTCTTAATGATATAAAAAAGTATGATATTCGTGTTCTTTTAGTCACTAATGCGCATGGAGATATTTTGAAATTAAAATCTGAAGTGACGGGTCTTGATAAGTATTTTGATCAAATGTATGTTTCCCACGACTTTGGCGCCCCAAAAGAAAGCCAATTATTCTGGCAAAACTTAAACGACACTGAAAAATTTGATATTAAACGCACTCTATTTGTTGATGATACAGAAAAGGTTTTAGACAGTGCGAGGCAATATGGGATAGATTCTTTAGTTCAAATTACCAATTCAGATAGCAAACAAAAGCAACAAATAGTAAAGAATTATCTTGGGATGACTGGCGTTATAGAGTTAATAGAATAAGCTAAGTACTGGTAATATCGATTTAGTATTTACCTTTGTATTTGCTTTTCTTCTTGTATGGAGGCTTTTTAAGTTTTGGCAATTGCGTTGGTTCATATTTAGCCACTGGGATCTTATTACCAATGTATTTTTCTATATCAGGAAGTGATATTGCGTAAGTCTCACAACCAAAACTAATAGCATTACCATTAGAGCCTGCCCTGGCTGTTCGCCCTATACGATGAACATAATCTTCTACATCCTGAGGAAGATCATAGTTTATTATATATTCAACATTAGGAATATGCAGCCCTCTGGATGCCACATCAGTAGCAATAAGGACGCTCAACTGATCATCTTCAAATTGCTTTAATATCTTAATTCTTTTGTTTTGCGGGACATCTCCAGAAAGTGCTTTAGCATCGATGTTATTTTCTTGCAAGTAAGCTTCGACAATTTCAATTTCTTTTTTTGTATTGATGAAGACCATAATTTTACTGTTTTTTACTTCTCTGATTAAGCCAACTAAAAGCGGAATTTTCTCCTCATTTGAAGGAAAAAATATCGCTTGCCTGATTCTATCAGCCGTTATTTTTTCTGGCTCAATTCTTATTAATTCAGGCTCATTCATATGCTCATAAGCCAATTCCATTACACGATGTGATAAGGTCGCAGAAAAAAGCATATTAAGTCGTTCTTGTGGCTTGGGAAGTCGTCTTAGTAAATAACGAATATCCTTGATAAAACCAAGGTCAAACATTCTATCTGCTTCGTCTAGAACTAAGACTTTAATTTTATGAAGTTTAAAGATACCTTTTTTATAATAATCAATAATTCGACCCGGAGTACCAATTAAAATATCGATACCTTTCTTTATATCAGTGGCTTGTTTTTCGTAGTCAGTACCCCCGTATGCTAGACCAATAGTGAGTTTTGTGTGTTTAGCGAGCGCCTCGGCGTCCTTTGCAATTTGTATGGCCAGTTCACGTGTTGGTGCTAATATAAAAATTCTGGGCTGCCTATTATTAGAAGTATTATCCTCATTGCTGGCTTTTAAGATATGCTCTAAAGCAGCAATCAGAAATGCAGCAGTTTTACCTGTTCCAGTTTGTGCTTGACCGGCAACATCTTTACCTTGAAGTGCAATTGGTAAAGATTGAGCTTGGATGGGTGTACAATGAGTGAAGCCAGATTCTGCGATGCCGTCAAGAATCTTTTGATCAATGGTAAGTGTATCAAATTTTGTCTGGCTTAAATGACTGTCTTTAATTATTTTTTTAATAAAAAATTCCTAAAATACTTGCAATATGTTTCGTGACGGGTTCAAATTGTATCTATTAAGAGACAACTTTCGTTGGATCAACCAAGGTTAACTACCCAAATTCAAAATAAGTGACGTTAAAGCCTCGACATATTGCCTGATTGGGAACTCATCGTCACTTTATTTTTTCAATGTTCATATATTATATAAGTTATGTGAACAAAACTATAATGCTGAAATTAAAATAATTCGGAGGATATGACCGGTGGGTGAAAATATTATACAAACGAGTGATAGTACATTTGAAGCAGATGTTATTAAATCAGAGAAACCCGTTCTACTCGACTTTTGGGCCGAGTGGTGTGGACCTTGCAAAATGATAGCGCCTCTTTTGGATGAAATCTCATTAGAATATCAGGACAAACTCTCGGTCGCTAAAATCAATATTGATGAAAATCAAAATACCCCACAAAAGTATGCCGTAAGAAGTATACCCACTTTAATGTTATTCAGAGATGGGAATGTGCAGGCTCAGAAAATGGGAGCTTTATCAAAGTCTCAACTAGTTGAATTTTTGGAATCTAATTTATGAGTGAACAAGTAAACAATAAACCGCGAAGACCAAAGCAATCTTCAAACCATTCAAATCGTCGACGCAGAAGACCACCACGCCGAAATGATATTTATCCTGATGATGGGGAAAGTTTAGAGGTAATATCACCTGATCAGCTTGAGATGAGCAAGAAAGGAATGAATCTTACTGACCTGAAGAATAAACCCCCTTCAGAGTTGGTTGAATTAGGCGAATCTCAAGGATTAGAGAATCTTGCTCGGTCGCGTAAACAGGATATTATTTTTTCTATTTTGAAGGCGCATGCAAAAAATGGGGAAGATATTTATGGCGATGGAGTTCTGGAGATTCTTCAAGATGGCTTTGGATTTTTAAGGTCAGCTGATAGTTCCTACCTTGCTGGTCCTGATGATATTTATGTCTCACCAAGCCAAATTCGGCGATTTAATTTAAAAACTGGAGATACTGTTTCTGGTTTAATTAGACCACCCAAAGATGGCGAGCGATATTTCGCATTATTAAAAATTGGTGAAGTCAATTTTGATGCCCCTGAGAATACACGAAGTAAGGTTCTTTTTCAGAATCTTACGCCATTGCACCCTACCGAACGTTTTACCTTGGAGCAAGGCAATGGCAGCAAAGAAGATCTAACCGCACGTATCATAGATATGGCGTCACCCATTGGTAAGGGGCAACGCGGTTTGATAGTTTCGCCACCTAAGGCAGGTAAGACTATTCTGCTGCAAAATATTGCCTCGGCCATATGTGCCAATAATCCTGATGTGACATTAATTGTGTTATTAATTGATGAGCGGCCCGAAGAAGTTACAGAGATGGCGAGAACCGTAAGGGGTGAAGTAGTTTCATCAACATTTGATGAGCCTGCTAGTCGTCATGTTCAAGTAGCTGAAATGGTTATCGAAAAAGCAAAACGATTGGTAGAGCATAAAAAAGATGTGGTAATTCTTCTTGATTCAATAACTAGATTAGCAAGAGCTTACAACACAGTTGTCCCATCTTCTGGTAAGGTTTTAACAGGTGGCGTAGACGCTAATGCACTCCATCGTCCAAAAAGATTTTTTGGCGCTGCTCGAAATATCGAGGAGGGCGGCAGCTTGACAATTTTAGCTACTGCGCTTGTAGATACTGGCTCTAAAATGGATGAAGTTATTTATGAGGAGTTCAAAGGTACAGGAAATATGGAAATCCACCTGGATCGAAGAATTTCAGAAAAAAGAGTGTTTCCGGCAATAAATATAAATCGATCTGGAACGAGAAAAGAAGAGTTGTTAACAGATCCTGCTGAGCTGCAAAAATTATGGATCTTAAGAAAAGTATTGCATCCAATGGATGAGTTAGCTGCAGTAGAATTTTTAATCAATAAAATGCAAGATACAAAAACTAATAGTAAATTCTTTGATGCAATGAAGCGTTAAAATTAAAAATTAAACTATATTGTAATATAGAAGTTTTTTAGTAATTAACTTTCGAACGGAAGGAATAAGTCAACAAGGAAAAACTAATGACTATAAAGTCTTGTCTACTAATTACCTTTGCTTTTATGGCGTCGTTTGCTGCACAGACCCAAGAAGTCAATACGAATATGAAATTTCATATCGCCGAAGAAGGTAGTTGGTTACGCGTTTTAGCCTATCCTGATGGCCCATTGCGTCGCTTTGGTCATAATCATGTAATCTCACATCATAATATCTCAGGTTCCGTTGGCGTTGCATCCAATCCGCTTGAATCTATCATTATGCTCTCATTAAAAGTGGCTGATTTTGATATTGATAATCCTGCAATACGAGAACTTGAAGGGCAAGAATTTGAAAAAGAAGTGTCTCAAAAGGATATCGATGGTACTCGAGTCAATATGCTCGGAGAAAATTTACTATATGGTGAAAAATTTCCAAAAATTGAGATTCACTCTAAAGTAATTAATGGAAATTTACCTGATGTGGATATATTGGCAACGGTCATTATTAAAGGAGCTGAGCATCAAGTAAAGATACCAGCAAGGATAGAATTAACAGATGATTTGTTTATGGCGAAAGGACAGTTCGAAGTAACCCATGGTGATCTTGGTTTGACACCATTTTCAGCTGCGGGTGGAGCACTAACTGTTCGCGATTTATTGGTCTTTAAGTATGAGATATCAGGCGGAGCGTCAGAAGAAAACAAGCAGTAATGTAATCTACTAAACTTATTTTCAGTATTAAGCTTTCATAACGCTAGCATGAATCTTTTCGATCTGCGCCCACGCTGATTCAATCGCGCCTACTTGCCAGCCTGGCAAGCCACTGACTTGATCACCGGCAAAGTAGATGCGTCCTTGCGGCTCTCTTAATACTGGCATATGTTTTTGGCGATCTGGTGGTGACCAGGCTGTCCAACCAGCTTCACTGAAACGAGTAAGATGCCAGTCAATAGAAAAAGCTTTATTGTCATAATGCTTGCGGAATTGCCCGGGATGTATGCGTTCACTTCGTTCTAAAGCTTGTTCAACTTTTTGGCCCATTGAGAGTTCACCATGAACGATTGCTGCTCGACCAAACGCATAAGCACTCTGGATGATACCTTTCTTGCCACAGTAACCATAAGAAGGATAAATAACGGTATGTCCAGGAATTCCTAAGGTACTTGATCCACCATAAATATTATCATCTTCTTCCCAGAAACGTCGATTCATTTGAAGTGATAATTTACCTACGGTCATTTTTCTCGGGGCGGCCATTGCTTCTTTGCATTGATCTGATAAATCTGTTTTCAGCTTTGATAAAATGCCGAGTGGAATTGTTGTGATACAAAAATTTGCATTTTCAACTCGTGTTTCTCCAGTGGCAGTATCTCGGTATGTCACTCTGACATTATTTTTATCTTGTTTTAATTCTAAAACTTCAGCGTTGAAGGTAATTTTTTCTCCAACTTCACGTTCAAAACCTTGTGCGATTTGATCCATTCCGCCTACAGGCTGGTACATCGTTGCTGGATGGTCGATTGTTGTGACACCTTGAAATGAATTTCCTAACCCTGATTGTAAGATTTCCTTGAAAGCAAAAGCTTTTGAACCGGTCATTACATTAGTACCCATGGCATCGAATTTAGTAATGCCTCTATGAAGAGTACCTTTATAGCTTAGGTCTTTTGCATCCAAGAATCCTTCTCGAATGAGGTAATCGGTGAGTTTTTCTCTGTCTCGATTAGTTAGCTCATCATCAAGTGCTCCTTGATCTGTGAGTTTTGCTAATAATTCCGAGGTATAGCCCCTCATATCTGCTTTTATTTCTCGTTTCCGAACTCTGCGGCCACCCAATGGTCCATTGGCTTTGTCGTGTTGAATATAACCGAGATCGTTTTCCTGAACCATGACCTCCATCGGAACACCGAATTTACGAATATAATGAAAAACTGCATGATGGAAGCTTGGTAGCCGCCAAGGACCATGGTTAAAATACTGTCCCTCATCAAAATCACAGGTTCGTTTCTCACCATCAACGGTTGTTGTTGTAAATCCAGCGCGTGAGGATTGACAGCGACCTCCTGCGAAAGGTCGGGCTTCTAGAATCTGGCAGTCATAGCCACGTAGACCTAGTTCATAGGCTGCAGTCATACCTGCAAGACCGGCTCCTAAAATCAGTACTTTCGTCCCTTCAGAGCGTCCCATGAGGTTAGGTGGAGCTTCTGCGGCAGACGCAATCCCCATATCCCAACCATTTAGCGCTGTCATCACTGCAGAAACACCACCGAAGGCAGCGCATCCTTCCAGAAATTCTCGTTTGCTTATAGTATAGGGTTGATCAGGACTGGTTCTTTTTACCATTGAGTCTCTCCTAGCGGCAGACTATTGTTGTAATCTGAGTTCTATCTGGACACCGACTTCATTTGCGATCCAATTTGTCGCATCCCAGCCAATACCAAAGAGTAAACGTTTAACTTCAAAACTTCCGGAAAATTGCGCTTGTGTTTCAGAGACTTTGAATTCAAATATCATAGTGATTGGTTGATTAATGCCGACTATAGTTAGTTGACCGTGAGCAGCAAAGGTTCCATCATTTAATAACTCTATACGCTCAGATTCAAATCGGGAATTAGGGAAATTTTCTGGATTAAACCAATCTTCTTCCATTAAATACGCATCATATTCTGCGTCACCGGAGTCTGCTGAGTTCATTTTAACTTCACCAACGATTTTTCCGGCTCCAGGATTAGACGGGTCAAAGTCGATCATTGCTGAGAAAATATCGAAGCGCCCACGAAACGCTGCTCCTTCGAGTGCACCTATAAAGCGAACATTACCTTCATCTTCTATTAGCTTCCATTCCGATGCGTCAGCCCTGATCGCAAAGCTTGCGACAAGCACCAGAGATATGAACCATTTTGAGTATTTTACCATAATCCATGCTCCTCTATAGTCGTTGGTCTTTCGTATTAAAGAACAGAGCCAATCGTCGCGTATCGTGACAGCAAGCTATAGATTTTGCAATCGTTTTATGTGGAATCAATCTCATTATTCGTGACGGTAAATCAAATATATTTACAGTAAAAATATAAGCCAGTATGACGTAAATATACTGGCTTATTATTTTACATTTCCCTAGCTTCTCTTTTCGTCAACACTCCAAGTACCACTTCCTTTGGCTGCAATGAAGAGGAATATAAAGCAGAATGCTACTGCAAGCTCGCCCTTATTGTTGATTGGTAATCCGCCACCCATTTTCGAGAAATGGATAAGCCAGTAAGCGCCAGCCATCAGACCACTAGCAAGAAATGCCGCAGCTGAAGTACAAAGACCAATCATGATTAGTGCGCCACCGATTACTTCTATCGGACCCGCCAAGTAATACATCCAACCGGCTTCTCCTGCCATAATGGCTTGCATTTTCGGTATCCCATGAAAGATAAATAAGAATCCTGAGACGATTCTGAGCAATGCGTATGTTTGTGTTTCATATTGTTTCATAAAGTCCATATTTTTTATCCTCTGTTGTTAAAAAGTTTTACCCCAATCATTAACTTTCCCATTTATGGATAATGATTATTCTTTAATAATTACACATTAAGTATGACTCTGTCGATTTCGAATGAAACTATTTATATTATTTACGGCATTTTCCATCGATAAAATTTTAAGCTTTCCGATTTTTTGAATAAACTTGGTTCACTAGCAAGTTCAATATACCCATCTGTTCCAATCAATGAAGCGAAATCTCCTGATGTATTGGTTTCGATTGGATAAGCTTTTAATATGCCATTCTCTGAGTTGATTATTTTAACTGGCAAAAAATAAGTCAAATTTGCTTTGAATGTTATTTCTTCTTGTAATTGAGCGTATTCATTAACAAAAATATTTCGGCCATAAGCCTGTTGAAGTGCCTGTATAACGTAATGACGACAGCATGTTAATGTAGATACTGGATTTCCTGGTAAAGCGAAGATGAGTTGTTTTTTTGGACCAATACCAAACCACATCGGTTTTCCAGGACGCTGAAGAACTTTATGGAATATATTTTTTACACCGCATTCTTGGAGTACTTGTGGAATAAAATCTGCTTGGCCCATTGATACTCCACCACTAAGAATTAAGATATCTGATGAAGTTAGATGATTGTTAATAACCTCTTTTTGGATATCTTTATCATCGACTAAATGAATATATTGGCTGTTCTTAAATCCCTGTTGTTCAAGCATTACCATTATTGCCGGCCCATTAGACATTCTAATTTGATGAGGTAATATTGGATCACCCGCGGCAACAAGTTCATTACCATTAGAAATAATACAGATTTTAGGGTCAGAGCTGACTAATATCTGCTTCATTCCACAAGACAGGATGAGCGAAATATCAATGGGTTCTATTTTGTGACCGATTTTAAGCGCTTCGGTATGCTTTTGATGATCGGAACCTTGTTGATGAATATATTGCAGTTTTTGTGGCTGATAATTTTTGTCTACTAAAGCAATACCCTCTTTTATTTGTATATATTCTACTGGAATTATGCAATTTGTATTTTTCGGTAATATTGCACCAGTCATAATTTCGATACAATAATTATCATCTTTAAGTGTAGTTTGGGCATCGCCAGCAAATTGAGTATTTGCAATAGTAAATTGATCTACACCTTTTTGAAGGGCGGCAAAACAGACAGCAATACCATCCATAGTGACTCGATCAAATGGCGGTTGATCTCTTTCTGCGTAAATGGGTTCTTTAAGGATTCTACCTACAGATTGAAGTGTATTAATTTTTTCATTACTAAATATCGGGAGCTCATCAAGTATTAACTTCATTGCTTCCTTTGATGAGATCATTCTACTCTCTCTCAATAGCTCTATAACCTATATCATCTCGATGAAATTCACCTTCCCATGAAATTTGTGCAACAGTTTCATAGGATTTTTGCTGAGCTTCTAAGGTGTCATCGCCCATACCCACAACGCAGAGTACTCGACCACCTGCGGTTACAAATTGATCTTCTTTAAATAATGTTCCAGCATGAAAAACTTTCGAGATATTGCTGTTATTAGATTCTAGGCCAGATATTTTTTGCCCAACTGAATATTTAATTGGGTAGCCGCCTGCTGCCATTACGACACCCAGTGCAATTTTTTTGCTCCACTTGACATTGTGATTTGAGAGATTACCGTTTAAGGTTGCTTCGCATAATTCGACAAAATCAGATTCTAGTCGCATCATAATTGGTTGAGTTTCTGGATCACCAAAACGACAGTTATATTCTAGTATTTTAGGGTTACCTGCCGCATCTATCATAATTCCAGCGTACAAGAATCCTAAGTAATCAATACCATCTTTTTTTAATCCCTCTAAGGTTGGATGAATAATTTCATTCATTATTCTATCTTTAAGGGCTTTAGTCACAATTGGCGCTGGAGAATAAGCTCCCATACCCCCTGTATTAGGTCCAAGATCATCATTATCTCTGGCTTTATGATCCTGAGAAGTGGCGAGCGAAATTACCTCTGTCCCATCGGTAATGACAATAAAGCTTGCTTCTTCACCAGCTAGGAATTCCTCAATAACAATTTTAGAGCCAGCCGAACCGAAACTTTTATCACCCAGAATATCTTTCGCGGCGGCTATCGCATCGTCAACTTGCATGGCTACAAAAACACCCTTACCTGCGGCTAAACCATCCGCTTTTACAACAATGGGGGCGCCTTTTGATTTAATATAGTCGATTGCTAAATTTAATTCCGAGAAACATGCGTATTCAGCTGTTGGGATATTGTGCCGTAATAAAAACTTCTTGGTAAAAGATTTGGAACCTTCGAGTTGAGCTGCTTTTGCATTGGGACCAAAGCATGGCAGTTCAGCCGCATTAAATTTATCTACAATCCCAAGAACCAGGGGAGCTTCTGGACCGACTATCGTTAATGCTATTTTTTCTTTTTTTGCAAAAGCCAGAAGATTTTCAATATCTTCAGCATTGATATTGATATTTTTAACCTTTTTTTCTTGTGCTGTACCCCCATTACCGGGCGCAACATATATCTGAGATACTTTTTTTGATTGTGAGCACTTCCAAGCAAAAGCATGCTCTCTTCCACCATTCCCAATTATCAATATCTTCATAATTTTGCTCTATCTATATTCCTAATGCCTAAAGTGTCGCATATTAGTAAATACCATTGCTATCCCATGCTCATTAGCTGCATTTATTACTTCGCTATCACGCACCGATCCACCTGGTTGTATGATCGCGCTGACATTATGCTCGGCTGCAGCATCAATACCATCTCTAAATGGAAAAAATGCATCGGATGAGAGTACTGATCCAGCTACAATTAAATTTTCATCCTGAGCTTTAATAGCTGCTATCTTGGTGCTGTATACTCGACTCATTTGACCTGCACCTACTCCAATAGTCATTTTATCTTTGCAAAAGACAATGGCATTGGACTTGACGAATTTACTTACTCGCCATGCAAATAGAAGATCATCCATTAGTTCTTTGGTGGGAGTTTTTTCAGTGACAACCCTGAGATCTGATTCATTAATCATTCCATTATCAACGGTCTGAACCAGCAGTCCCCCAGAAACTTTCTTGAATTCGAAATCTTGGTTTGGGGTTGTATTTTGATCACCAGTAATAAGAACACGAATATTTTCTTTTTTACTAACTATCTTTTTTGCAGCCTCTGTAATTTCAGGGGCAATTATTACCTCAACGAATTGTTTTTCCAGAATAGCCGTTGCAACATTGTCATCAAGTGGGCGATTTACTGCAATGATGCCGCCGAATGCTGAAGTAGGATCAGTAGAAAAAGCCCTCTGATAAGCTTCCAAGATATTATTATTTACCGCTACTCCACAAGGATTTGCATGCTTTACAATGACGCATGCCGGTTCTATAAATTGATTGACGCAATCAAGGGCAGAGGCACTATCAGCAATATTATTATATGACAGCTCCTTACCCTGAAGTTGTTTCGCTAAGGCTAATGATTTGTTATTCAGGACTGAATCATCCTTATAAAAAGCCGCTTCCTGATGAGGATTTTCCCCATAACGAAGTTTGGAAATTAGTTCACCCGTATAGAAAAATTGATTTGTGAAGGTCTCATTTGAGAAAGATTGACTGAGGTATTGATTAATTGAAGCGTCATAACTTGCAGTATGACCAAAAGCCTTAGCTGCGAGCTGTTGTCGGTAATGAATGGTTAAGTTGTCACTGTCTAAATTTTCTAAGAATTGATTATAATCATCCGGATCTACAAGGACAGCTACACCATCATGATTCTTTGAGGCGCCTCTTATCATCGCAGGTCCACCAATATCAATATTCTCAATCGCTTGCTCAAGAGAGGTATCTGGATTACTTATTGTTTCTTTAAAAGGGTATAAGTTAACTACCAATAGATCGATGGGCTCTATTGCGTGACTCTGCATAACCGATTCATCAATGCCTCTTCTGCCAAGCAAGCCTCCATGTATTATTGGGTGGAGGGTTTTTACTCTTCCATCCATGATCTCAGGAAAACCAGTTTTTTCAGATACTTCTATTGCTGGAATACCTTCATTTTGAAGTACATTGTAAGTACCACCGGTGGATAGAATTTCGACACCATGTTGATTTAGAGATTTTGCTAGAGCGATAAGACCACTCTTATCCGAAACACTAATGAGTGCACGGGTAACTTTAAACATTGTTTGCCTTTATTGATTTATTGAGTATGTTTTTAATTTCTTTCTTAGTGTGCCTCGATTAATCCCTAGGATTTCAGCTGCCTGGCTTTGATTCCCATTTGTATATTTCATTACAGCTTGGAATAAAGGCTCTTCAACCTGCCCTAAAACTAAGTTATATAAATCACCAGGGCGATGCCCATTGAGGCTCTCAAAATAATTTTTCAAGGCATCTTTGGTTTGTACACGTAATAATTTACCATTCATTGAATTGGTTTGTTTTATTTCGTCCTGTACTTGCTTCTTTGTCACTGAGTTACGATTCCTAACTTAATTTTTCAAAAAAATCATGTTTGTAATAATTGTTATAGATAAATTACATTCTTTAATCAAGGGCTTGGAAATATTCTTTTACTAGACCTATTTGTTCGTCTGCTTTAATAGCTCTGACGGCTTTTGATCTAAAATCTTTTGAATCATCTAAGTACATACAATACCAATTTAGATGCTTTCTAGCTAATCTTACTCCAAGCTGTTCTCCATAAAAATCATATAGATCAAATAAGTGTTCAAGCATAGTATCACGGACATTATTTTTTTCTAGCGGGGTGATGTGTTTTCCTTCATTTAGATAGTAATTCAACTCACGAAAAATCCATGGTTTTCCTTGTGATGATCGTCCAATCATCAAAGCATCAGCCTTGCTTTTACGAAATACTTCTAATGATTTTTCAGGAGAATTAATATCACCATTTGCGATCACTGGTATGGAAATTGATTTTTTGATTTGCGCAATTGTTTCGTATTCAGCTTGCCCACTGAAACGACATGCTCTAGTTCTGCCATGAACTGTGATTGCTTTTATACCACTATTTTCAGCAATATGAGCCACTTCTAGGCCGTTTCGTTCATCTGGATTCCAGCCAGTTCGAATTTTAAGAGTTACTGGAACATCAACTGAAGCTACGACTGCTTCGAGTATGGTTTTTATTTTCCTTGTATCCCTCATGAGCGCTGAACCAGCATGCTTGTTACATACTTTTTTTGCAGGACATCCCATATTTATATCTATTATTTGAGCACCCTTTTCGACACAAAGTTGAGCAGCAATAGTGAGTAATTTAGGTTCTGAGCCAGCAATTTGAACAACTCTTGGTTCTATATTCATATCTAGATTAAGTCTATTTTTAGATTTCGTGGTTTTCCATAAACTAATATCAGCAGTGGTCATTTCAGAGATCGTCATACCTGCACCAAATTTTTTACACAGTCTTCTAAATGGTGCATCAGTGATACCTGCCATTGGCGCCAAAATAAAAGGACTATCTAGTTTAAATTCTCCAATTCTAAGCATGCCAGTATCCGTTTAGATTATTTTTTCGAGCCACAGATTAATGACCATTCATCGTGATGTGTTGAAAAATCGATATTTATGAAAGGTTTGTATGCATTTTCAATGAGCTTAACTTGACTTGAAAGTATTCCTGAAATACCAATAAATCCATTTGTTTTTAGCATTTTAGTCAGTAATGGAGCAAGCATAATAAGCGGTTCTGCAAGTATATTTGCTACAATAATGTCATATTTTTCTGAGAAATCGATGATCTTTTCGTATATAAAAATATTTTTCTCTACATTATTTTTTAAAGCATTTTTTGATGTCGCTTCAATTGCTTGAGGGTCTATGTCTATTGCAGTTACTCTATTAGCACCAAGTTTTAATGCACTAATACCGAGTATTCCTGAACCACACCCATAATCTAATATATTTTTTCCTTTTAAATCTAATGAATCTAGCCATTCAAGACAGAGCTTTGTTGTTGAATGAGTTCCAGTACCAAATGCTAGGCCCGGGTCAAGACGCACTATGATTTTTTGTTTGTTCGGAACATCATACTCTTCAGGGTAAACCCAAAGATTTTCCCCAAAACACATTGGTTTGAAATCTTTCATCCACTCTCTCTCCCATTCCCGTCCAATGAGTTTTTTGAGAGAATTTTTAGGTAATTTTTTTATATCGAGGGCAATTATTAAATCATTTTTTAGAGAATCAAAATCAGTATTAATTGGAAAGAGGCCCGTTATAAGACTACTTACCCAGTAAGGAGTTTTGCCTGGTAAGGGCTCGTATATGGGCTCTATTCCAGCATCGCTATAAGTTATAGATACGGCACCATAGTCATAGAATATTTGTTCTATGCATTTTTTGCTAAGAGATCCAAGATTCAATTCAAGTTGATACCAATCAGTATGATTTGATAGACCCATGACATTAAAATACTAAGTTAAAGTCCGAGTCTTTTTTCGAGATAATGTATGTTGGTGCCACCGTTTTTAAATGCAGAATGCTGAAGAATTTCTTGATGGAGCGGGATATTTGTTTTGATACCTTCAATGACTATTTCTTTTAATGCATTACTCATTCGAGTGATTGCAGAATCTCGATTGTTTCCATGAGA
Organism: Woeseiaceae bacterium; assembly: GCA_028822065.1. Classification (GTDB taxonomy): domain Bacteria; phylum Pseudomonadota; class Gammaproteobacteria; order Steroidobacterales; family Woeseiaceae; genus SP4260. The sequence continues at coordinate 114,235 of JAPKEL010000001.1, forward strand.
GATGATTTTTCCGATCATTGAATCATAATAAGGAGGAACTTTGTAACCGCTATATATGTGACTATCGATTCTAATGCCTGGACCTCCTGGCATGTGCCATAATTTTATATCTCCAGGCGAAGGCATGAAACTCTTTGGATCCTCGGCATTCATTCGACATTCAATGGCGTGACCTTGAATTTTTATATCTTGCTGGGAAAGCTTAAGTTTTTCGCCAGCTGCGATATTTAATTGTTCCTTTACTATATCGACTCCAGTAATCATTTCTGTAACCGGGTGTTCCACTTGCAGTCTTGTATTCATTTCAATGAAATAAAATTCATTATTTTGATAAAGAAATTCAAATGTTCCTGCACTGCGATAACCTATGTCTAAGCAGGCTTTAACACAACGGTCACCGATAAATTTTCTTTGCTCTTCTGTAATTCCTGGCGCAGGTGCTTCTTCGATAACTTTCTGATGCCGGCGTTGCATTGAGCAATCTCGTTCACCTAGGTGGATGGCATTACCTTGACCATCTGCCAATATTTGCACCTCAATATGACGAGGTGTTTCTAAAAATTTCTCCATATAAACATCTTCATTACTAAATGCAGATCTTGCTTCAGCTTGAGTAAGAATAATAGCATTCAATAAAGATGCCTCTGAATGCACTACACGCATGCCTCTTCCACCGCCACCACCTGAGGCTTTAATGATGACGGGATAACCAATTTCTTTGGCGATTTTAAGGTTTTCATCTGAGTTGTCGGTAAGCACTCCATCTGATCCAGGAACAGTTGGTACACCAGCTTCTTTCATCACTTTGATGGCTGATACTTTATCGCCCATCAGCCTTATAGATTCTGCTTTTGGGCCGATAAAGACAAAGCCAGAGGATTCTACTCGCTCAGAAAAATCTGCATTTTCAGAAAGGAAACCATAACCAGGGTGAATCGCAACAGCATCGGTTACCTCTGCTGCACTTATTATTCTAGGCATATCTAAGTAACTATCCGCACTTGCCGCAGGTCCAATGCAGACTGTTTCATCTGCTAATAAAACATGCTTTAGATTACTATCCACAGACGAGTGAACAGCCACTGTTTTGATACCCATTTCATGGCAAGCACGAAGAATTCTTAAGGCGATTTCGCCACGGTTAGCAATAACTACCTTGCCTAGCATACTACCGATCTCTTAGTTATCAGCATGCTTGTCAATTACGAACAGTATTTGATCATATTCAACAGGATCACCATTTTGAGCACGTATTGATTTAATGGTTCCATTTGTCTCAGCTTCTATTTGATTCATCATTTTCATTGCTTCAATGATGCATAAGGTGTCACCTTCTTTAACGTGATCACCGACTTGCACGTAAGGCGGAGCCCCTGGCGAGGGAGAAGCATAGAAAGTCCCAACCATCGGGGATGGCACTTCGTGATCCAATGTATTACGTATTTTCTTTTTGGAGCTTTTGTTTTCAACTGCTGGAGTCTGATGTGTCATTTCTGAGGGTGCTACAGATATTGGCTGAGGTTCCGCGTTGTTAGATATTTTAATGTTTGCTTCACGGGTGATACGAACAGATTCTTCACCTTCCGTAATTTCGATTTCTGCGACACCCGACTCATTAAGGAGCTCGATTAATTTTTTTACTTTTCTTATATCCATGGTTCTATTCCTAAGATAGATCAATCTTTTTTATAGCGGCAAGTAAAGCCAACTCATAGCCGTGAGCACCCAGTCCAATTAAGCAGCCTGATGCAACATCACTAAAGTAACTTTTGTGTCGAAAATCTTCTCTAGAAAATGTATTGCTCAGGTGAATTTCAAAAAAAGGAATGTTAATAGCAAGGAGAGCATCTCGCATCGCTATACTGGTGTGTGTAAAAGCTCCAGGATTAATCAGGATAAATTGCGTATCTGAATTTTGACCAGCTTGAATTTTATCGACAATTTCATGCTCTGCATTACTTTGAAAGCAATCCAAGGAATGACCGTGTTTTTTTGCGAGCTCAGTTAGACTACTTTCAATATTTTCAAGATTTACCTCACCGTATAGATCTGGCTCTCTTGAGCCGAGAAGATTAAGATTTGGACCATTGATCAGTAATATGTTTGCCATAAGAAGTTATTTATTTAGTATTTTAATGGAAGATAGCAGAATTTAACGCTTTTTAACAACTTTTTATCTTATTTTAAAATAATACATTAATTATGAAGCTTCTTGTAATGAGATTAGATAGGGCCCAGTTGTACTTTCGCTTCACTTGCAGTGATTTCCCCATTTTCTATGGCTTTTAGTACTTTAATTATCAATTCTATATGATGTTCTTTAATCTCACCAATATGAGTTTTGATGATCTCCTCATCTTTTGTAACGATCATTGTGAAAGGCAGACCAATAAAATCAACTCCTGAGTTTTCTGCAATTACCACTGCGTCTTTTTCTCCGATTAATATTGGATAATCAAAATTGGTGTTTTCTGCGTAAGATGTCACTTCATCAAAATCATCAACAGCGATGCCGATGATTTGAATTAGCCCATCTGAAAGTTTTTCTTGCGTCTCATTTAATAGCGGTATTTCACGTCGGCATGGGGCGCACCATGTAGCCCAGAAATTTATTAATTTTGCGGAGTTATTCCATTCAGATGAATGTCTCATAGATCCACTTAAGTCAATCATTTCAAAATCCATCAATAGCTGTTTTTCGCTAGTGGTTATAACTTCATCGGACGATTTATTCTGCGATGTCATTTGTTCGCAGCCCATTATGTTTAGTAACAAAATTAGGGTAAAAACTGACTTCATCATAGCAATTGCCTTTGTCTTTCAGTTGTATTTTATTTAATAGCTGCTTGTACGTGCTTTGTAAATTCTTGTGCCTTCATATAGCCAACTACCTCGTAGCCTTGCTTTTTAATTCCATTAGTATCATAAAAGATAATTGTTGGAGGGCCAAATACATTCAGTTCATTTAATAAGGCTTGATCTATTTCATCATTAGCAGTGACGTCTGCCTGGAGTATGGTGGTATTAGATAGAGCATTTTGTACATCTTCATCGGTAAAGGTATAAGCTTCCATTTCCTTACAAGAAACACACCAATCGGCATAAAAATCCAGCATGACTGATTTTTGATTTGAGCTAGCTTGTATCAATTCAAAATTTAAGTCATCGATAGATTTTATACGTTTAAAATGCAATTCATTGCTAACGCTATTTTTGTTGCCAAGAATACCGATATTAGCTAGTGGCTGCATCGGATTTTTGTTACCAGATAAAGAACCTAAGATTAAGGCGCCACCATATAATAGGATCAGCAAGCCAAGCCCTTTATTAAATTTTTCAGTATTTTTTGAATTTTGGGTGAGACTATTCAATCCACCTAAGAAGATACCGAACATTATTGCTAGAGCTCCCCATAAAGCCAAAACCACAGTGGCATTTATAATTCTAGATAGCATGTATATGGCTAGACCAAGCATTAAAAAACCGAATATATTTTTTACTTTATCCATCCATTTACCGGCTTTTGGTAATAACCGACCGGCTGAAGTACCAATCACTATTAATGGGGTACCCATTCCAAGACTCATTGCAAATAATGCGATACCGCCCCTAGCAATATCACCAGTTTGACCGATTACCATTAAGGTTGCTACTAATGGAGGTGCAATGCAGGCCGTTACAATCAAAGAAGAGATAGCCCCAATAAAGAAACTACCGATAACAGTCCCACGTCTTTGCTGATCATTTAGTTTTGATAGTCGCGCTTGGAAAATCGAGGGGAGTTGAAAACTGAGAAGATCAAACATAGCTAAAGCAAGTAAGATGAATAGAGTCACAAATATAATAATAACCCAAGGTGTATTAAAAAAAGCTTGGAGTTGAAGACCGATTGAGGCACTAATAATTCCTGCTAAGGTATAAACAATAGCCATCCCCATTACATAACTGGTCGCTAATATAAATCCTCTCCTTGGTGTGATATGTTCACCCTCACCAGCAAGGATTCCAGAAAGGATTGGGATCATAGGTAGAACGCATGGGGTAAAAGACAGCAACAAACCAGCTATAAAGAAAGTTAAGATTACCGTTAATATATTCGCTTGAGAGATGAGTGAAGCGAGACGGGATTGTTCTGAAATTTTAATAGCGCTAACAATGGGATTAGCAATTACCTCTCCAGAAGGAAAAATAACATCAATCTCTTTTTGTTGAGGAGGCAAACATAATTCATCTTCTATGCACCCTTGATAATTAACCATAAAGGTTAAATTATTTTCATCGGCGCTTTCTCTACCAATTGCAATTCTGCCAAACACTTCCTCAAAATAAACTTCAGTTTCCCCAAACCACTCATCAGTTTTTATTTCGCCTTTGGGTAATTCAATAGCCCCTATCTTTATATCTGGATTACTTGTGGTTATCGATATTTTATCTTTATAAAGGTAATGCTTTGGTGCAATTTGGAATCCAATCTCTAATGTGGTTTTATCAATTACCTGAAGGAATGGCTTAAAAGTTGATGCCGAATAATTTTTCTTATTGGGTTGAATTAAAGAGGTTACTTGTTCTTTCTTTGTCGATTTTATCAAGTTGACATTGGCATCCCATTTTTGCGGTGGATAGCAGATCCCTCTATCAGCACATCCTTGAGAAAGGATTTGTAATTCAAGTTGATTTAATGATTCATCTTTTCTTTCGTAGGGAATATGGAATGAAATATCGCCCCGGTATACTTGCTGGATTCCAAAAAATTCATCTTCATGGTACGAACCCTCTGGTAGCTTTATATTTACCAACTGAATTCCGGGTGAGTTCGATATGAAATTCATTTTTTTACGATATAAGTAATACCCATCTTTAATCGACCAATCTATTTTGATTGTTGAACCGGTATCTTTGATTTTGTATTCAAAAGCCTCTTCAGCCCTGAGTAATGCTGTTGATGTTTTATTATTTAATGAATTATCTGATTCCAATTCATTTGAGCAGCTTATAGACAATGTTGCTATTAAGGCCCATAGCAGAGAATTTTTTATAAAATTTAAGGAATTAAATATAGGTATATTCATTGTATTTGTTGAGCATGCCGATTTAGATGGGTTTATTTTTAAATAATTACTTTAATAAAAATTATAAAATTAGCTACCCGATTTCATGTTTAACGAAGAAGCATACATTGCCATAAATGATCTGTCATCATAGAGATAACAATAGTTACAAGAAATAATACAATATTATTTTACTTGTTTTCGTAATTAAACCTTGAAATTTTAATTTGTGTCCTTATTATTAGCACTCTTCGTAATTGAGTGCTAATGGCCATTATTACAAAGAATTGAATTTATTTTTAAGTTAATTAACATTTTAGAGGAGAATAGCTGATGAATATTCGTCCGCTTCATGACAGAGTCATCGTTAAGCGCATGGAAGAAGAACGCACTTCCCCTGGAGGAATTGTTCTTCCGGATGGTGCAACAGAAAAACCAATTAAAGGCGAAGTTATTGCTGTAGGGAACGGAAGAGTTCTCGATTCAGGTAAGATGAGGGCATTGGATGTAAAAGCCGGTGATCAAGTTTTATTTGGTAAATACAGTGGTACTGAAATTAAAGTTGATGGCGAGGAGCTTCTTGTAATGAAAGAAGACGACATCGTTGCAATTTTTGAAGGTTAATGAAATGTATTTCATTATTAAATGTAAGAATAAAATTTTAAGAGGAAAATCAAATGTCAGCTAAAGAAGTACGTTTCGGCGACGATGCAAGATCAAAGATGTTCGCAGGTGTAAATGTCTTAGCAAATGCAGTAAAAGTTACATTAGGCCCAAAAGGTCGTAATGTTGTGCTGGATAAAAGCTTTGGAGCACCAACCGTCACTAAAGATGGTGTGTCAGTTGCTAAAGAAATCGAACTTGATGATAAGTTTGAAAATATGGGCGCCCAGATGGTTAAAGAAGTTGCTTCACAAACTTCTGATATAGCTGGGGATGGAACCACAACTGCAACTGTTTTGGCGCAAGCGGTCCTTAGGGAAGGCTTGAAATCAGTTGCTGCTGGTATGAATCCAATGGATCTTAAACGTGGAATTGATAAAGCTACAGCTGCTATAATTGAGCAATTGCAGAAAATTTCAAAACCATGCAAAGATGACATTTCAATTGCGCAAGTAGGTAGTATTTCAGCTAACTCAGATGTTGAGGTAGGAGAAATTATCTCTAAAGCAATGGAGAAAGTCGGTAAAGAAGGTGTTATCACTGTTGAAGAAGGTAATGCACTCCACAATGAATTGGATGTTGTAGAAGGCATGCAATTTGATCGTGGATATATATCGCCTTACTTTATAAATAACCAACAAAGTCAAACGGTAGAACTAGAAAGCCCGCTTATCTTATTGCACGATAAAAAAATCTCGAATATACGTGATTTATTACCAATACTAGAAGGCGTTGCAAAAGCTGGTCGTCCTTTATTGATAATTGCTGAAGATATTGAAGGTGAAGCTCTCGCGACTTTGGTTGTTAACAATATTCGCGGAATCGTTAAAGTAGCTGCAGTTAAAGCTCCTGGATTTGGTGATCGACGTAAAGCGATGCTTGAAGATATTGCCATTTTAACTGGCGGCAAGGTTATTGCTGAGGAAGTAGGTCTTTCTCTTGAGAAAACTACTATAGAAGATCTTGGTGACGCTAAAAAAATACAAATCAATAAAGAAAATACAACAATTATTGATGGTGCTGGTAGCGCAAATGAGATTAAAGGCCGAGTTGAAACTATTAATAATGAAATAGAAGATTCAAGTTCTGATTATGACAAAGAGAAACTGCAAGAGCGAGTAGCAAAACTTTCAGGTGGTGTAGCAGTAATAAAAGTTGGTGCTGCAACTGAAATTGAAATGAAAGAGAAAAAAGCTCGAGTAGAAGATGCGCTTCATGCAACTAGAGCAGCTGTTGAAGAAGGCGTTGTTCCTGGTGGTGGTGTTGCTTTCATTAGGGCCGTTACAGGGATATCGAAACTCACGGGTGATAATGATGACCAGAACGTAGGTATTGCGATCTTGAGACGTGCTGTTGAAGAACCACTTCGTCAAATAGTATCTAATGCCGGCGGAGATGCCAGTGTGGTCTTGAATGCAGTGGCTAAAGGTAAAGGTAACTACGGTTACAATGCTGCTACAGGCGAGTATGGTGATATGATTGAGTCTGGTATTTTAGATCCAACAAAAGTAACCCGTTATGCATTGCAAAATGCGGCATCTGTTTCAGGATTATTACTGACAACGGAAGCCATGGTTGCTGATGCTCCTCAGGATGCTTCATCAGCTGCTCCTGCGATGCCTGATATGGGTGGTATGGGTGGTATGGGAGGAATGGGAGGAATGATGTAATCTGCCCTCGTTAATTGCAGAACATTGCAAGAGATTGCATATAAACCCACAAGCTATAGGGCTTGTGGGTTTTTTGTTTGTAACGAAGCTAATTTTTTCGTGAAAGATATTTAATCCAGATACGATATAGCAGTAAAATTGATAAAACGAAAACATAGATTAAAGGTTCGGTGATGTCTTTTTTGACTTGCCACCAATAATGCCATACAGCCAATATGCTCGCTGCATAAATTAAACGATGAATTGCGTACCATTTCTTTTGTAGTTTTCTTTGTATATTGTTCGTTGAAGTACTCGCTAAGAGAAGCAGTATAAGTAGTGCGAGAAAACCAATCGTAATAAAAGGTCGAGTAATGATGTCTTCGGTAATAGCTGGTAAGTAAATATTCTGCTCTAAAATTAACCATGTTAAAAAATGCATCAACACATAAAAAAAAGTAAACAAGCCAAGCATTCGTCGAAATAAAGTGAGCCAAATTTGACCGGTGAGTTTCCTCAGAGGGGAAATCGCGAGAGTGAGTAGCAAAAATCTTAAGCCCCAATTACCAAGTCTATCCTGAATGTTTTCAATCGGATTTGCGCCTAAATTGCCAGTTAACTCTATTGAATCGGTTAATATAAAAAAAAATGGCAGTAGACAAATTAGAAATACCGGTGGCTTCAGGAATATCCTTGCTGTTTTGGTGGTGAGCATGATTTTTTTATTTGAGAGTATTGATTAGAAATGTCGACGGAGATTGAGTCCATCGTATAAGTGAGCTACTTGTTCACCATATCCGTTGAAAAGTTGTGTTGGTTGTTTACTGGCAAAAACGCCACTACCAATTCTTCTTTCTCTGGCTTGACTCCATCTTGGGTGAGGTACTTTTGGATTAACATTCGCATAGAAGCCATATTCATTTGATGCTGCCATTTCCCAGCTTGTTTTAGGCTGGCCTTTAATGAAACTCATTTTGACAATACCCTTGATACCCTTGAAGCCATATTTCCAGGGTACTACCAATCGAATTGGCGCACCATTTTGATTCGGTAAAGCACGACCATAGATTCCTACTGCGAGCAATGGAAGAGGATTCATGGCTTCTGCGATAGTTAACCCTTCGCGGTAAGGCCATTTTAGTACTCTTGATCTTTGACCAGGCATTCTTTCGCGGTCATGTAATGTTTCAAATCGAACATGAGTTGCTGAAGAGAGCGGTTTGAATGCTTTGATAACATTAGCTAACGGAATACCGACCCACGGAATTACCATAGACCATGCCTCAACGCACCTCATTCTGTATATGCGTTCTTCAAGAAGGTAGGGCTTTATAAAGTCTTCGATATTAAAGATGCCGGTTTTCTCAGCTTCTCCCGTAACTTCAATTGACCATGGACGTGACTGAAAATCCTTTGAATTCTTGTAAGGGTCATCTTTATCAAGGCCAAATTCATAATAATTGTTATAACTGGTGACATCTAGAAAGTTATTTATTTTTTCATCGGTACTATAAATACTTGATTTAATATCACTTAATTCAGCAAAAGGTTTTTCAGGAAGATTAGCTCCAAATAGGTTATTGGAGAGAATACTCCCCCCAATCAGTGTGCTGGATTGAATGAATTTTCGACGATTCAGATAATTTTTTTCGCTGGTTATTTCAAAGGATTTAATGGTTGATGGTTGTTTAATTAACATATTTTATTATTCCAGATAAATAAAAAACTAGCCCCAATCTTGAACACGATATACAACTTCACCGCCCGCGCGAAGCCTCCATCCAGTAATGGGATTATTATGATAAGGGATAGAACCCGCACCTCTAACCTTTATTAATGTTTCACGGGTTGGTTGAACATATCCAGTTTCATCAATTGCTCGACTTAGAATAATGGCCTCTTTGCCATCCCAATTAAATAAATGTCTAAATCGAGTATGTGCTTTGGATAGAATGGGTTCTTGAAGTTTTGCAGTCTCCCATGTTTTACCATTATCCGTGCTGACTTCGGTAGCGGTAATTTGACCACGACCACTCCAAGCAATTCCTTGTATTTCTATCCAGCCTTTTTCGACTGTATTTGGAAAAGTGGGATAAGTAATAATCGAGCGTGCATCCATAGTAAGACTAAACTGCCTTGCTTTTCCGTTTCGGATGGTTTCGGTATATTTAGAAGTCTCTTCTCGAGTCATAAAAGGTTGATCAGAAAACTCAATCCTTCGTAACCATTTAACTGACGAATTTCCTTCATAACCTGGATTTAAAAGTCTAACAGGATATCCATTTTCTGGTCTGATAGACTCTCCATTTTGAGCATAAACAATCATAGATTCATGCCATATTTGCTTGGGGACGCTTCGAGTCAGCACTGCAGCATCGGATCCCTCAGCTAATAACCATGTTGCAGAAGGTTTGATGCCAACTTCTTTTAGTAATGTCGATAACATGACCCCTGTCCATTCACTTTGACTGGTCATGCCACAGATATTTTGTGGTGTTGTATATTCATCCGCCTCTCTGGCTAGATTGCCAGAGCATTCTATAAAGCATATTCGACTTACAGCGGGAAAGCGTTTTAAGTCATTTATTGAAAAGGTCATCGGTCTATCAACCATGCCATGAAGAATCAGTTTATGTTTTTGAGCATCAATGAGTGGTACACCAGCATGATGACGTTCAAAATGCATATCAGAGGGTGTGATAGTGCCATGTAATTGGTGTAATGGTGTTCGTGAACTGGTGCCCGTATATCTAACGTCACGTTCATATTTTTCAAATATAGAACGTTTTCCAACTTTAGTGGCCCATTGTTTTGCTGTTACTTTTGTGGGATCTGCTGGCGCAAAAGGACGATTTGAGGATGTTTGAACTTCTTTACCTGTAGCTGATTTCGCAATCATTGTGCCAGCCGCTCCAGCCATACCAACGAGGGCACTTCGTCGAGTGATGTTTAATTTAGATGATTTATTTTCTTTTTCTTTCATTATCAGTGCACCATATTATATTCGAGACGATCATCAGGTACGAATTTATCGTGCGCAGGCATCACTATTTCTTTTAACGAACTGGCAGATAATTTTGTACTATCAGGGACAATGTTATTTAAATATAGCAAATATGCTGAGAGCGCATAGACCTCATTAAATGTGAGTGATCCAGGTGCATTCATAGGCATTGAGCGTAAAATATAATCATAAAGTGTGGTTGCATATGGCCAGTAATTACCAATTGTCCGGCATTCAAACCCGCATGCAACAATGCCTTGTGGGAAATCTTCATCCTCATAGGCTACCAGCCGCTCATTAATACCGCCTTGACCGCTAACCCCGTGGCAAAAAGCACATTTAGTGGCATAAAGTATCTCTCCTTCACTGACAGAGCCTTCCCCAAGAGGTAAACCGGTGCCATCTGGACGAACATCAAGATTCCATTTTTTAATTTCTTCTGTTGTTGCTGGACGTCCAAAATTAAATAAAATCTCCTCAATATCACTTTTTGTGTTGTTATCAGAAGATTTTTGTTGGGCGCTTGAGAGGCTGGGTACCATGAAAGTAAAATAAATTATTATAATTTTTATGTATAGACTCAATGTCTTTTTTCCCCATATGGATTGCATTTAATTCTACGTTTATACGAGATGATAATCGCAGGATATGTAATTTCATTCAAGGAGATTTATTTTAAACATTGTTTTTGTTTTTTTTTAGGTAAAAAATTTCATAATAACTTGTAATTTTTTGCTAGTGAGGCTAATTTCTGAAATAGAACATCGATGGGGACAAATAGGTAATTAATTTGTTTATAGCGACTGGAGGATGGTGAAAGCTCCAGAGCAAACTTTATTGAAAATCACCCCGGAGTTATCACCTGAAATGCAGTGGGCAAATTAAGTGTGATCGGCTAATCCACGATAAGGGTACAATGAGGCGAAAATAAGTTTTTCGTAAAACCGGGTGGTACCGCGATAAAGAGTATTATTGCCCCGGACGTATACTGGCGTTCGGGGATTTTTTTTGGGTAAAAGAAAAGTATAGAAATGATATTTAAAGAAATAAAAAGCAGATATAACGGCCCAGCTCTTGAAAAAGAAGTCTTAGCTTTCTGGGAAGAAAATGCTGTTTTTGAAAAAACACTCGAGCAATCCAATCATCGTCCATTATTTACTTTTAATGAAGGGCCGCCAACGGCAAATGGTAAGCCGGGTATTCATCATGTATTAGCGCGTTCTTTTAAGGATGCTTTTCCAAGATACAAAACAATGCAAGGTTTTCATGTGCCGCGCAAAGCCGGTTGGGACACTCATGGTTTACCTGTTGAGCATGAAATAGAAAAGCAACTGGGAATTTTTGATAAGAAAGAAATCGAATCCGAGGTAGGTATTGCTGAGTTTACTCAACGATGTCGAGAATCAGTCATGACTTACATAAAAGACTGGGAAAAAATGACCCAAAGAATGGGTTTCTGGGTCAATACTAAAGATGCTTATTACACGCTTGATAATAAGTACATTGAAAGCGTTTGGCATTTACTAAAAGATATATGGAATAAGGATCTTATCTATCGAGGTTATAAAGTAGTCCCTTATGATCCGCGTATTGGTGCAACCTTATCCTCTCATGAGTTAGCTCAAGGTTACCGTGAAGTTGAGGATCCATCAATTTTTGTCAAATTTGCTCTCAAAGATGAAGCTAAGACATTTTTTCTGGTCTGGACAACCACACCATGGACGCTTCCCTCAAACTTAATGCTCGCTGTAAACAAAGAAGTCAAATATGTTTATATTAAAGTAGAGGATGAAGTTTTAATTCTTGCGGAAGATCTATTGGAATCAGTGATACAGGATCGATCTTATTCCTTTATCAAGCAGGTTAAGGGAAAGCATTTAATTGGTAAGAAATATGTGAGATTGTTCGATTTCCTTGATGTATCTAATGAGGTAAGAGCATTCGAAGTCTACGATGCTAATTTTGTAAGTACCGAAGATGGCACAGGAATCGTGCATTGTGCTCCAGCTTATGGCGTGGACGATCTTGAGTTAGGTCAGAAAAACGATCTACCTGTTATACATGGCGTTGGACAAGATGGAAATTTCATTGATGAAGTCATTCCTGTTGCAGGCCTATTTTTTAAAGATGCCGATGAGATTCTCATTAATTTATTGAAAAAACAAGGCTTGATGTTTCGCTCTGAGAAATATTTGCATAATTATCCTTTTGGCTGGAGAACAGGGGATCCAATTATTTATTATGCAAAACATGCTTGGTACATAAAAACATCAAAGTTCCGTGATCGCATGGTTGAATTAAACAAAACGATTAATTGGGTCCCGGGGCATATTCGCGATGGTAGATTTGGTAAATGGCTGGAAAATAATGTTGATTGGGCTCTATCTAGAGAACGATTTTGGGGGACACCTCTTCCAGTTTGGACTGATGGCGATGAAAATTATCATTGCGTAGGTTCGGTTGATGAATTAGCAGAATTGTCAGGACAACAGTTAACGGAATTAGATCTTCATCGACCAAGCATTGATGACATTACTTTTGAAAAAGACGGTAAAACATGGACTCGCGTCCCTGAAGTTATTGATTGTTGGTTTGATTCAGGTGCTATGTCTTTTGCTCAATATCACTTTCCATTTGAAAATGAAGAGAATTTTGATCAGCGCTTCCCAGTTGATTATATTTGTGAAGCCATTGACCAGACAAGAGGTTGGTTCTATACCTTACATGCTATCTCCACTTTGGTCTCAGATAGCGTGGCTTATCGTAATTGTATTTGTTTAAGTCATATCGTTGATAAAGATGGCAAAAAGATGTCCAAGTCATTGGGTAATATTATTAATCCTTATGATGTCTTTGATACTGTTGGCGCCGATGCTCTTCGTTGGCACTTTTTGGCAAGGATATCTCCAGACATTCAGAAAAGAGTCTCAGTCGAGATTATTTCGGATGTTGCGAGTTCATTCATGAATACATTTTGGAATACTTACGGCTTTTTTATATTGTATGCACGTCTTGATAATATGGACTTGAATACCCCTTTAGCTATAAAAGACAGGCCTGAAACTGATCGATGGGTCTTGGCTTTATTGAATCAAACAATAAGAAAAACAACCGAGGCCATGGATGGTTATGATGCAAAATTAGCCGGGGAAACTATAGAATCTTTTGTTGATCAACTTAGTAATTGGTACATAAGAAGAAACCGACGACGTTTTTGGAAATCTACAGATCTCGATGATAAAAGATCTGCGTATTTGACTTTATTTCAATGCTTGAATGTTACACATCGATTAATGGCACCGTTTGTTCCATTTTTAGCTGAGAATGTTTATCAAAATCTTATTCGTAACAACCTTGCTGATGCCCCTATAAGCGTACATATGACAACATGGCCCAAAGTCGAATCAGATTGGGAAGATGAGAAACTATTATTCGAAATCAATGTAGTGCAAAAGGTGGTTGGATTGGCTCGTGCAGCGAGGGCTCAATCTAGTGTTCGTGTAAGACAGCCCCTCCCAAGACTGTTAATTAGGACGCCAAGTGATCTAACTGCAAAAGCAATCAAAAATCATCAATCTCAAATTTTAGAGGAATTAAATATAAAAAATATTGAATTTATTGCCCGTGATGCTGGACTTGTAAGTTACATCATTAAACCGAATTTACCCAGAATCGGCAAAACATACGGTAAGTTAATTCCTGCAATTAAAGAGGCATTGAATAATGCAGATACCGCAGCCATAGCCAGTATGGTGGCTAAAGGAAAATCTTTTGAAATTAAGTGCGCAGAGCAAATATTAACTTTTGAACCAGAAGATGTGTTGATTGAGACTAAATCAGCAGAAGGGTATTCGTGTGGAGAAGAAGGTGGGTATTTAACGGCTTTAGATACTCAATTGGACGATGAATTAATAAAAGAAGGTTTGGCAAGAGAATTAATAAGGTCAGTTCAAGAGGCCAGAAAAAAATCTGGATTAGATGTGTCGGATCGAATCATTCTTGGTGTTAGCGGCTCTGAGATTGTAGAGTCTGCATTATTAGACTATCAAGAATTTCTAATGACGGAGACATTGTCTATAGAATGGCAAGTTGGAATGAAAAATCCATTTTATACAGAGACTAGCAACCTTGACGATGCAACCTGGTTGATTGAAATAAGAAAAATCTCTGTATAATTTTTTGTGTGCAGCTAAATTTAATCGGATTACTCTTTAATCATCCCAAGAAATTCTGTACGGGTCTTAGCATCTTTTCTAAATGAACCAAGCATTTGGCTGGTAACCATGGAAACTCCAGATTTATGCACACCTCTAGTAGTCATGCATTGATGAACTGCTTCAATGACAACTGCGCATCCTTTTGGTTTAAGGACATCCTGAATACAATGAGCAATTTGTGCCGTCATTTTTTCTTGCACTTGAAATCGACGAGCAAATGTTTCGACTACACGCGCCAGTTTGCTGATACCAACCACTTTATTGTTCGGTAGGTAACCAACATGTGCTTTTCCAATGATCGGGGCCATATGATGCTCACAGTGTGACTCAAAAGAAATATCCCTAAGCACAATCATTTCATCGTAACCTTCTACTTCTTGGAAGGTTCTCCGCATGTATTTTATGGGATCTTCGCCGTAGCCCTTAAACCAATCTTTATAGGCTCTAGCAACACGTGCAGGCGTGTCTTTTAAACCTTCTCGATTTGGATCGTCTCCTGCCCATAAAAGAAGTGTTCGAACCGCCTCTTCAGCATTTTCTTGACTTGGATTAATGATTTTTATTTTGCTTTCTTTTGACATTTTTCACCTGAATATGAATGGAGGTTTGAATTATTTTATTAAATTAATTTTTTATGGCGCATGAAATACCGGTACCTTTCATTGAGCAGTATCCGTTTGTATTTTTTGCAAGATATTGCTGGTGATAGTCTTCTGCGTAATAAAATTTATCTAGCATTTTAATTTCTGTAGTTATTTTACCTAAAATTATAGACGAAACACTAGATCCATCTTTTTTTTCAGCATCAGATAATTTTATTTGGTATTGATCTAAGGATTCTTGTGCTAAAACCAAATGCTCATTCGAGTTAGAGTATATAACTGAGCGATACTGTGAACCAACGTCACTGCGTTGTCGCATGCCATGAGTTGGATTATGAGATTCCCAAAAAATATTGAGTAATTCTTGGTATGAAATCTTTTTAGGTTTAAAAATAATCATGACCACTTCGGCATGTCCAGAGGTATCATTACAGATTTCTTCATAGTTTGGGCTTTCGGTATGCCCACCAGAATAACCAACTGCTGTGGTGTAAACGCCCGGGATCTGCCAGAAGAGTCTCTCAGGGCCCCAGAAACAACCCATGCCAAAAATGGCTTGTTCGGTATCCTCTGGGAAGGGCGCTTCAATAGAATTTTGATTTATAAAGTGATTCATCAATGTCTCTGGTTTATTTGGAATATTGAAAATAGGGGTTAATTTTATAATTTTTCTGAGATTAATTCACTCGAATCCTTGTTGTCGGAAGTATTATTTTTCTTATAGAAAAATTCATGTTCAA